>CAZAAJ010000001.1:0-80365 GCA_964483135.1 uncultured Anaerolinea sp.
TTTTAATTCGACAATTATTTTTCCATAACATACAAAATTGGGTATGTACGTGATTGGTAAAGAATCACCTTTGTAAGAAATATTAAGTTCTGGTTGAGAGACAAATGGAATCTGTCGCAATTTGAATTCTCTTCTCAGACATTCATGATAAACTGCCTCAAGAAAACCAGCCCCCAATTCTTTATAGACCTCAAATATTGCCCCTCGAATACTGTATGTTTCTTCTTGAAGAAGGAAGCTGTTATCAGTTACTTTTGCATTTTCCATTCTGTGTTTTCCGTGTATTCAGTGGTAGGTTAAAATCCTAGATCTTTAAGGTTTTGTTCTGTAGTTCGTGGAGCACTACGACCCTGTAGTTCCTCCCAGAATTTTTGATCATAACGGCGTGAGCGCACCAGGATGGGCATGGGTACCCCCCAGCCGAGCAGGAGCACCTCCTCCTTGGGCTGCAGGCGCGCAAGCATGCCGCGCAGGGCGTCGCGCCCGGCCAGGCCGGAAAGCACGGCGGCGATGTCATTCTCATCGCCCAGCCAGCCGGAGACGCGCGTGCCGAGCTGCGACATCACCTCGTCGTAAATCTGCGAGGGGCGCTGGTCGATGATGAGCAGGGTGACGTAGTACTTGCGCATCTCGCGGGCAATGGTGCTGAAGGAAGTCTGTGACGCCATTTCGCGGTTGAGAAGCTTGTGGGCTTCCTCCACGGCGATAACGAGCGGACGCGGTTCATTGCTGCCGTGTGAGCGGAAGGCATTGGTCATCTCCTCCCAGGCTTCACGGATCTTGCGCGTGAGCAGGTTGGAGACCAGCAAATAATCCAGGTCAGACTCGTAATCCCCAAAGGACAGGATGACGTGCTGCCCGGCTTTGAGCGCGTCGATGATGTGGTTGAGGGAATTGGGGGCGGCCGCGTCATTTTGTGCGCGTTCGATCACATATGGACGGTTGAAGACGCGGTTCATCTTGTTGCGCAGTCCTTCGGCAGCCATGGCGTTAGCGCCGGATTCATTTGCCCAGTAAGCGACGCTGTCCGGTGCAGGGGACTTTTTCCCGTCTTCGTTTTCAATGACCGAACCAACCTTCATGTTCTTGAACGCCGTGAACCACCCGTCGTAGCCAAAAGTATGAACCAGCGCATCCAATGTGGCAGAGGTGGTCTCGCGTAAATTCAACTCGCGGCTGAGGAGTTCGATATCCTCCGGGTGAATATCGGATTCGTTAATCTCCAGGTGCAGGTCCGGGGTTTTGTTGCGGATGGTGGAAGCCCGCCCCAGACCGACGACGCGTACCTTGCTCTGGAATTTGCTTTTCAACCCGACCACGGACATGCCTGTATCGGAAGCGGTGTCATCAAAGCCATACTCGTTGTGCATATCCAGTACAAGAATCGATGACGAGTCGTGCTGGATGAGACCGGCGAGGATGATGCGCGTGAGGAAGGATTTTCCGGTGCCGGTAGCGCCGAAGATACCCGAACTGCGCTGGACGAATTTCTCCAGGTCGATGCAGACGGGATGATCCTGCTCGCGGGTGCGCCCGACGATAAAATTGGCGCCGCCGGGTTCGCCGAAGATCTCGGCCACATCGCCAGCGGATGCCAGGCGGGTGACGGCGTGATGCGCCGGTACTGTCTTGATGGGCAGCGGGCGCGGCAGGTTATCCCCCTGGTGCGCCAGGGTCCACTCGCGGTAATCGGGGGCATCCGGTGTGGGGCCGCGCTCGAGCATCAGGGCGGGCAGAACCTCCAGGTTGGTGTAGAGGGTTTGTTCGGATAATAATCTCATTGCCAGCGCGGAGAGGCGTTCCTGATTTGGAAGTTCCGCGTAACGCGGGTCGGATGCGCCCAGCTGCAGGTCGGTGACAAGCCCGTAGAATTGCCAGTTGCCGCTTTCCAGTACAACGAACCCGCCCTCCTGCACCTGGTCAGCGGGGATGGTGAGACGCACGAAGAGGTTGGCTTTCAGCCCGCCGCCAACCACATAACCGATGGGACGGTTGAGAGAGTTGTCTGCCTGTAAATTGCCTGTGGAAGTTGTCATGGAATACCTCTTATAGGATCTCGGATACAGCGCTGAGCACGTCCATCAGCACCGGGTAATCATCCTTGAGCAGGGCGATCACCTCGCGCAGGGAGGGTTCGATCCAATTGGACTGGCCGGCTTGCTGGGCACGCGCCACCTGGCGCAGTTGCGCTGTCAGCAGGTCAGCCGCGGGGAGCTCGGGGTTGCGCAGGATGGGGCGTAAATAACCGAACCTGCCGCCTTCAAGGAAATGGACGATCTCCTCGCTGGTGCATGGGAAGATCTCATCCAGCGAGAGGGGAGGTGTGGGCACCCGGGTTTGGGAGACAGCCCCATCACGCTCCCAGCCAATGAAGACCACGCTCATTTCCACCGGCATGTTGCGGTTCTGCCGGTTGTCTTCGATGACTTCACGAGAGACTTCAGGAGCGGTCACCAGCTGCCGAACCAACCCGTCATCATCGATATTGATCTCAGTGACGAGACCGTAGATTTGCAACCCGTTCGAAAGCGGGATGCGCACCATTTCCCCGAAGAGCGGAGAATTCTGCTGGTTCACCTTGCAGCCGAAAACGCAGGCAGCGGTGCTGGCACGAAGTAACCTTCCAATGGCAATTGAGCTCATATCAAATCCTCTTTTGATCCTGCAATCCCTTGTTGATCTGTTTATATGATTGGCTGGATGGCGGGAAGCCGCGTTCAGCCAGTTCGCGTTCGAGCATGCGGATAATCTCCTCGCGGTCGTTCATTTTTACCACTGCCACTTCGTGGGCGCGCAGCAGCGGATAGGGGTAGGGTGAAGCGCCTGCCTGGCGGGATTGTTCATATAATGTTGCGTGTAGAATATTAAGTGATTTTGAATCCTCTGCCACCCAACGCGGGATTTCCACCCGCGCCATAGCCGGATGATCACCGCTGCCGCAATTGAGGTAGAAGAAATGCAGGGCTTTCCGCCCTTCGTAGGATTGCGCGGAGCTGGATTGTACGGCGAAAATGGCTGATCTCTCCCCCGGCTGCAGCAGTGATTCAAAGAGGGCGCGGTCGGGGATGCCGGCAAATGACCGTTGTTGAGGTTGGTCTGCGGCTTGCGGAATGAGCAGTTCAAGCAGGCGCACAACAAGGTCCGCCCGCGGGCGGTCTACATAGCCGGCAGTGATGACCTGGTTGAGAGATAGCTCATCCAGGGCTTTCATGTATTTTTGGAATTGCGCTTCGAATTGCTTGTCCATGCGCGGCTCGTGATACAGCTCCAGCGGTCCGTCAGTGAGGGTGATGACCGGGGCTGGTATTTCCCGAGTGACTTCCGCCAACACCTCGCGTTCGCGTACATCGCGTAACAGGGCGATAAGGTCTTCCGAGACCATGCCGTTGGGGGTTTGCAGCGCTTCATCGAAAAGCAGTTTGGAGCGGGTTTCGATTTTTGGTGCTTCATTGCTGCCCGGCTTGAGGGTGAAGAGACCGGTATTGACCAGGGCGAACATCACCTCACCGTGAGGGTCTGGGTTGATCTGCGAGCCATCAGCAGCTATGATGGTGCGTCCGGGCGGGGGAACAGGGGCAGGGGTGTGAAAATCGAGGGATTCGGTAACCGGCACGGCACAGCGCAGTCCCTTGTTGCGCGCTGCCGCTTCTTCAACGAGTCGCTGCAGGTTGATGATTTCTTTCGCATTTTGCAGGAATAAACTCCGGCAATTCTCCAATTTACGCGCGAATTCGCGTTGATGAAGGCTAGCAGACTCACCATATTCCTTAATTTGTTCCTGCAGTGATAAATAATTCAGCGGCATGGCACCCCTTGATTAATCGAACATTTGTTTGAATTATACAAAAAGGCGCGCTTTCAATCAAGGAACCAGTCTATATGGTTGGCTCCTGTTTCAAGAGTATGCCTTATTGGAAAAGTCTAAGGCACAAGGGTGGGAGTAGCCGTAACCTGCGGGATCGCGGTTGGGGGAAGTGTTTCAGCAATCACCGGGGTAAGTATCATTTGCGGCACATTGGGAAGCCCGTCGACGAGCAGCCGCCACGCCATATCCAGGTCATAAACGGCAATCGCCGGGTAAGCCTCGATATTAGTCAACGCCAGGTCCAACCGGTCAATGACAATGCTCAGCGCTCCGGATTGGTCGGGTGAAATGGTGGAAAGCAAGCCAAAGAGAAGATCGCGGGCTGCCACCGCATCGCTTTTTGCCAGGCCGAAATTGCTCTGCGACAGGTAAAGCCGGCTGCGGGAAAGCAGCTCAATAGCGCGGGTGAGGGTCAACTGTTCGGTAACCTGGCGGGAGATTTCCGACTTGTGTGCGGAGAGGTCAGCCTGAAGTGCTGCCTGCAATTCGTCCAGTTTCTGCAGCGCTTCGCTGTGTGCCTGGATAGATTGGTCCACACTGTCAGCGCGTGCTTCCAGGGTGGCAACCCGACCCTGCAGGACCGCGATCTGTGTTGACAGCGATTCCATGTTGGCAGCCTGCTGTGAAGCCACCTGGCTCAGTCCTTCTGTGTTCGTCTGGAGCGGGGTGAGCACTTTTTCCTTGAACCAGGGAATACCAAAGTAAATGAGCACAAAGACAGCGCCAAGGATGAGAAGTACCAGCAACACACGGATGAGGATCTTGCTAACGGATGATTTTTTAATCGGTACCTCCTGAGAGACGGCAATTTCGGTGTCCTTTTCAACAACCGCAGATGAATTGTCTGACAGGGTGGTTTCAAATGCCGCCCGGATTACCTCCATCTTTTTGGCGGTAAAGCCTTGCACCCTGGCGCAGTCGTCAAGAGAGGAGAATGGCCGTGCCGCAATGATCGACTCGGCGAGCGGACGGGTGATGCCTGTTATGGCGGATAATTCATCAACACTTGCAGAATTGAGATATTCAAGGAAATCTTTCATAGAGACCTCTGGTTAACTTTCTTTTGTAAATTTGATTATACAGGATTGAAGCCGGGTTGGGGTTCAGTACGGTATAATCTTCCCGTTATGAGGGTTATATGGATCCATTTTCGATCATATTAATCGCCCTTGGGCTGGCAATGGATTGTTTTGCGGTGTCGCTTGGGATTGGATGCAAGAGTGATGACTGCCATGAGCGTTATCAATTCAGGCTGCCGTTTCATTTTGGTCTCTTCCAGGGCGGGATGGCGCTCATTGGTTGGGCGCTTGGTTCCACGATCGTTAATTTAATATCGAAATTTGATCACTGGGTGGCTTTTGGGCTGCTGGCTTTCGTGGGGATTAAAATGATCATTGAAAGCCTTTCAGATGGTGAGAAGAAACTGGTAGGCGATCCCTCGCGCGGCGGAACACTTGTAATGCTCAGCATTGCCACCAGCATCGATGCGCTGGCGGTGGGGTTGAGCCTCGCGTTCCTGGAAGGCTCTATCTGGATATCGAGTCTCGTCATTGCGGTTATCTCCGCCGCGCTTTCCCTGCTTGGGCTGAGGCTGGGGGGCAAGCTGGGCGAGAAGTTCGGAGAGCGCATGGAATTGATCGGCGGTTTGATCCTCATCGGGATCGGGATTCGCATCCTGTTATCGCATATTCTCTGACAAAACTCTAACGTGCTGGTTCTTGACCCGCTATTTTAATGAGACTATAATTGACGCGAAGTTGAAATAAAGGAACAGAGGTGTACGTATGCCGATATACACTTATCGGTGTGAAAATTGCGGTGTTCAGTTCGACCAGACACAGAAATTCTCAGACCCCCCATTGAGCAAGTGCCCGGAATGCGGCAAGAAAACCCTGAAAAAGGTTTATCAACCCGTGGGTATCGTATTTAAAGGCTCCGGCTTTTATGCAACCGATCATCGTTCCCCTTCCGGCGCAAGCCGATTTGCGAGTGATAAAAAAGAAGAAAAGGCCGAAAAAGCTGATAAGGCTGAGAAAGCCGGAGAAAAAATCGAATCCAAAACTGAGCCTGCTGCAAAAAAGGAATCCTCTACACCGGCGGTCAGCGAAACGAAGAAATAAGCAGCATTGAAGAAAGCTCGAGATCCCGTCCTGGCGGGATTTCATTTTTAACAAAGGTTTGATAAATTGATAGTATCCGTCAGTCCGCTGATAGGAATTGATAGGTTTGAAAAACTACACTAAGCACATCACGTGAGGATATGTATGCAAAAGAACTCTCAATCCACATCGAACCGGGCGAAGACTTCGCGGGTTTCCTCCCGGCAACGACAAATTCGCTGGCAGCAGATCATCCTTGCCGTAATAGGAATTATTGTCATCCTGGCAATGATACTGTCTCTGGCGGTAACAGTATAGAGGAAAAATGTTAAAACATAAAAAGTTGTTCTGGCTGGGGGGGTTGGTAGCAGCCCTGGCTTTTGATGTGCTGTTCTGGAAAAAACCTTTCGGAATCTCATTCTTTATCTGGACTGTTGTTCTTCTGGTTGTCGGATTCGTGCTGGCGCGGCTGGAAGAAAAAAAGCCGGTGAAGGTCAGTTGGGCATTAGCCCTGTTGATTCTTGGCTTTGCTTTTGTGCCTGCCTGGCGCACCGAACCGTTCACGCGGTTCATCACTGTTGCGCTAACGTTTGCCGGAATGCTGCTGCTGACAGCCACCTTCCTTAACGGGCATTGGCCGTTTTTCCGCCTCGTAGATTACATCACTGAAATGATGAAAGCCGTCTTCGGGGGTCTTTCGGGTGCCATCCTGTTTGGCAGCCGTTTCCGTACGCCCGCGGCGGTGGGCGAAGAACACAAAAAGAAATCCGGTAAAGGATGGGCGATCCTGCGCGGTGTGCTGATCGCGCTGCCGGTGGTCTCATTATTTGCGGTGCTGCTTTCCTCCGCCGACCCGGTGTTTGGGGATTGGCTAAAGAGGATCCTCGACCTTGAGAAACTCCCTGAATACCTGTTCCGCCTGTGGTATGTACTGATTATTGGCAGCTTCCTGGTGGGAATCTACCTGCACGCTTTGTATCCGAATAAAGAGGCAGCCAAGCCAGAAACAATGAACGCGTGGATGAAACCATTCTTGGGCTGGACTGAAACCGGGATCATCCTGGGGGCAATTGATGCCCTCTTTATTGCCTTCGTCATCATCCAGGTACGCTACCTATTTGGCGGCACAGCCAATATCACCGAGACTGGTTATACTTTCGCGGAATACGCCAGGCGCGGATTTGGCGAACTGGTGGCGGTGGCGGTTTTGAGCCTGATGGTTTACCTGGGATTGAGTACGATCTCGAAGCGGGAAACGCGCGGCGCAAGGGCAGGCTTCAGCATCGTTTCCATCCTGTTGATGGTGAACGTGCTGGTGATGCTGGCTTCCTCTCTTCAACGACTGCTGTTGTATGAAGGGGCTTATGGTTTTTCCGAGCTGCGAACCTATACCCATGTGTTCATTTACTGGCTGGCAGCGCTCATCGTAGTGACGATCGTGTTGGAAATCCTGAGACAGCGAGGCAGGTTTGCCCTGGCATTGCTGGTCGCCGGGCTGGGTTTTGCAATTACCCTGACAGTGATGAACGTGGATGGTTTCATTGTTCGTCAGAACGTCGCGCGGACAGCGCAGGGAGAAGACCTGGATTTCAATTACCTGCAGCAGCTTGGCACGGATGCCGTCCCCGCCATGGTAACTGCTTACCAGCAAACTGACCTGCCGCAAAATGCCAAAGATGTGCTGGGTTCAGCGTTAGCCTGCCGGACAGTTGCTTACGACAATCAGACGCCCCTCCCATGGCAGGGTTTTACCCTGAGTGGCTGGAGAGCTGACACATTGATCAAACAATTTGAGGAATCCTGGTCAAATTTCAAGGTGACCAAAGATAATGAACTGGGTGACACAATCCTGGTGAATGGGAAACAGGTTTACTGCTCAGGTTATGATGTGATGGATTAATACTGAAGATACACCCGGGAGGATTTTCCCCCGGGTTTTTTATATTCCGTCCCAGCCGTACTTTTCAAAATCGACCACCCCTTCGAGATCAAAGACGATCCCCTCTTCTTCGAGAAGGGTGCGCTGGATGGCGGTTCCCATGCCAAAGCCGTGAGGGCTGACCTTTCCCTTGGCGTTGATCACGCGCTGCCAGGGGACGTCGAGGTCGTCGTGCTGAGTCGCCAGGGCAGCCAGCGCAAAGCCTACCATCTGGGCGGAGCAGCGGCCGACAATCCGCGAAATCTGACCATAGGTAGCCACCTTCCCGGCGGGAACCTGGCGTACCACCGAATAGATAATGTCGTACAAGCGGGGTTCTTCCATTTTTATCGCTTTCTTACAGGAATGGCCAATGACTAATAATACAATAAAATCCACCCGGTACTTCATGGTAGAATTTCTCCCATGAAAAGATGGAAGTTCTGGCTGGGGCTGGCGATCAGTGTTGTTTTCATGTATTTTGCGCTGAGGAACTTAAAATTTGATGAATTCTGGCAGGCGATGAAGTCTGCCAATTACTGGTGGATCCTGCCTGGGATCGCGGTTTATTTCGTTGCAGTTTGGGTGCGGTCCTGGCGCTGGCATTACCTGCTGGGACCGGTCAAGAAGATCCCCACGCGGGTGATGTTCCCGGTTACGTGTATTGGCTACATGGGCAACAATATTTACCCTGCCCGGGCTGGAGAAGTGCTACGCGCGGTGGTGCTCAAGCGGCGGGAAGGGGTGCCGATATCCGCGTCGCTGGCAACTATCATCGTGGAACGCATTTTTGACGGCGTGGTGATGCTGGCTTTCGTGTTTGTTAACCTTCCGGCGCTGGCTACGCTATCGTCATCAGATTCGGGTTTCCTCGGCGACATCCAGTCGCTGGCGCTGATCGGCACCGGGATTTTTATTGGGGCATTGGTGATCTTCCTGCTGGCGGCCATGTTCCCCAAAACAACGATTCGCATCGGGCAGTGGTTCATCGACCGGCTGCTTCCCATGAGAATCCGGGAAAAGACCACTGGCATCATGCATAAGTTCCTGGATGGGCTGGCTTCGCTGCGCTCCCCAATAAATATTCTAATGGTGTTTATCACTTCAGTGGTAATCTGGCTGCTTGAAACAGTGAAGTACTGGTTCGTCATGCACGCTTTTTCCTTTACAGTGTCCTTTTTTGCGCTCATGCTGCTCAATGGTATTGCCAACCTGGCGACAACCATCCCCTCAGCCCCTGGATACATTGGCACCTGGGAAGCGGTGACCAAAGCGGTGCTCGTGGCTTTCGGTGTGAGCGGTTCAGAAGGGCTGGCGTACGCAGTTGTGCTGCATGTGGCTTTGTGGCTGCCGATCACACTGCTGGGAGCTTATTTTATGACACGCGAAGGCATCAAGTGGAACGATTCACTGCGTAAAGAGACACAGGCTGCCAATCTGTAACTCTTATTTTCCTTGAAGGTTTACGGGAGGACTATGGACTCAAAAAAGATCGCTATTATCGGTGCGGGGTTTGGCGGGATGACCGCAGCCCTTGACCTGACCAAAGAAGGCTTCGAGGTCACGATTTTTGAGGGCACAGGCGGACCTGGAGGGCTGGCAGCAGGATTCAAAGAGCCTGAATGGGAATGGTCATTGGAAAATTTCTATCATCACTGGTTCACTTCGGACAAGGATATGTTCCGGTTGTTCAAAGAACTGGGGGTAGAAAGCAAAGTGCTTGTACGGCACCCAACCACGGTGGTCTATTACAAGGGAAAATTCTACCCGTTTGATTCCATCCCGGCAGCGCTGCTTTACCCCGGATTGGGCTTCGGGATCAACAAGATCCGCTTTGGCCTGGTAGGGTTATATCTACGGTTGTTTAACAATTGGAAACCGATGGAAAAAACTACCGTGGACGCATGGATGCGCAAGTGGGCTGGTGAAAAGGTTTACCGAGAAATGTGGGAGCCGATGATCGTCGGTAAATTCAGCGAAAAATACGCCAAAGTGGTGAACATGTCGTGGATGTGGGCGCGTTTTCATGTTCGATCAACCAATCTCGTGACCTACGAGGGAGGATTCCAGGCTTTCGCGGACGATTTCGCGCGCATCCTGCTGGAAAAGGGTGTGACCATCCGCTACAACACGACAGTGGAAAAGGTTGACGCCATTGATGAAAAAGTTGAACTTATAGTGAACGGTAAGGCGGAGGTTTTTGACCGGGCATTAGTGACCCTGTCACCGGCGCAGCTGGCAAAACTGGCGCCGGCTTTGCCCGCCGAATATTTGAATGGATTGCTGGGCTTAAAGAGCCTGGGAGCAGTGGCGCTGATCATTTCGCTCAAGCACCAGTTATCGCGAGAGGGGTATTACTGGTTCAACCTGCCCAAGGCTGCAGGGTTTCCTTTCCTGGCATTAGTGGAACACACGAATTTCCAACCAGCAGATAAATTCGGCGGTGAGCATATCATTTACTGCGGTGATTACCTGGAAACCGACCACGAGTATTTTTCAATGAATGCCGATGAACTATTAAAGAAATTTATGCCGGCGTTTGTAAAGTTCAATCCCGATTTCAAGCCGGATTGGGTGAACCGCGTTTGGATAAAGAAATCTTATTATGCCCAGCCGGTTCCACTGGTCAACCATTCCAGAAATATTCCGGCAATTCAAACCCCGCTCAAGGGTGTGTATTTTGCCAGTATGTCGCAGGTATATCCCTATGATCGCGGAACGAATTATGCAGTGGAGATTGCCCACCAGGCTGGCAAATTGATCAGGGATTCGTTTACGGTGTAGGATTGTAAATTAA
Source organism: uncultured Anaerolinea sp. (assembly GCA_964483135.1). Lineage (GTDB taxonomy): Bacteria > Chloroflexota > Anaerolineae > Anaerolineales > Anaerolineaceae > UBA6107. The sequence continues at coordinate 10,680 of CAZAAJ010000001.1, forward strand.
AAGTAATAAATGTTAAAAAATCCAAACACCAGTTTTTGGGTAATAAATGAAAAACCCATGGTGATTTGGAAACCCGTCTTCTTTGACGAAGACACTCCATATTTGCTACTATGGCGCGAATTAGGATAGTAAACCCCACATATAGGGGTACTTATCGGCAGGTATACTGCCTGTCGGGGTTAAAAAAATCAAAATCTTTTTTTGAACCTTAAGGAAACATGGAGATTTCTTAAGATTAATTATCTTAAAGAATCCGAAAGTTTTAACCAACCGTAGGGTAATCGCCTTGTTTGGGGGAATTCTTTCTGCTAAAATGAGTACATCGTAATTCGGGGACTCTATGGCATAGAACCCCAAAAGACCAACGTTTCACCTAATTGAGTAATGGAAAGACCACGCACCAGTGGGATGAATGAAGTGTACCTGGTGATGGTAAATTTTATACCTTAAGAAAGGACGCACAATATGAATCCTGGTGATGCATGGCAGGCTGCCATTGGTCAACTGCAAATGGATATGTCAAAGGCGTCCTTTGATACCTGGGTACGCAGCACGGAGATGCTAAAATTTGACCAGGGGGTTTTTACCATTGGGGTAACCAATGCTTATGCCAGGGACTGGCTTGAATCCCGCCTGACAGCCACCATCACCCGCATCCTTTCAGGTTATATTGAAGAAACTCAGAAAGTAGAATTTGTTGTCTGGCACAAAGATTACCAGCAGGAAGAACAACCCCGGGAATCTGTTCCGACCCTAAATCTCAACCAGGTGTTGCCTGCGCCAATCCCGCCTGCTTCAGCATTGAACAGCAAATATAATTTTGATAATTTTGTGGTGGGTGCTTCCAACCGGCTGGCGCATGCTGCCTGTATGGCAGTCGCAGAAAACCCGGCACAATCTTATAATCCGCTCTTCCTTTATGGCGGTGTCGGTCTTGGCAAGACCCATTTACTGCATGCCATCGGCAATTACGCCCGCAGCCATGGGCAGCAGGTATTGTATGTGTCATCAGAAGAGTTCACCAACGACCTGATTAATGCCATCCGCACCCACAATACCCCGGCTTTCCGCTACCGGTACCGCAGGATCGACGTGCTATTAATCGACGATATCCAGTTCATTGCCGGTAAAGAATCAACGCAGGAAGAGTTTTTCCACACGTTTAATACCTTGCACGGTCAGGACAAACAAATCGTGCTTTCGTCTGACCGGCCGCCTAAGGCGATGAATACACTTGAAGAACGGCTGCGCTCCCGTTTTGAATGGGGACTCACTGCCGATATCCAGCCGCCGGACTTGGAGACACGCATTGCCATCCTGCGCGCCAGGGCAGAACGCTCACATCATGTTATTCCTTCGGCAATCCTGGAAATGATCGCCCGTATGTTCACCAATAACATCAGGGAATTGGAAGGGGCGCTGACACGTGTGGTGGCATATGCCGACCTGCGCGGGAAACCTCTCAGTGAAGACCTGGTGAATGTGGCACTTACAGACCTAATCCCACAACGGAACACCTTTGAGCCTTCTCGTGTGGTGGATGTGGTGGCAAGTGTCTTCGGCATTACCTCCGAAAAACTACTGGGTCGCAATCGCACCCGCGAAGTTGCGCTTCCGCGCCAAGTGGCGATGTACCTGCTGCGGCATGAGGGGAATGTTTCGCTGCCCCAGATCGGTGAAATGGTCGGAGGTCGCGACCATACCACCGTTATGTACGCCTGCGAAAAAGTGGCAGACATGATGGAGCGTGATGATTCGTTGAGGCGGCAAATGCTGCAAATTCGCGAGCAATTGTTTGGAAAAGCTATTACCAAATAACTTGACAAAACTTGTCCATATTGGTTCGTGATTTGACTAAAAATGGGGTATAATACCGTCGCAACACAGATTGTTCGTTACCATAATTTTATGAGTAATTTTTGAAACAACAATTTGTTCGGGCAGCAGTAAACGGAAGTTCCCCGCGGTTTGCGGGGCAGTGTTACACACGACATTGAAACTCCACATCCCTGGCTGTTACGATTGCCGGGGATGTTTGCTTAACAACCTGTTTTGACCTGATCCGCACCGGAACTGGCACGTCCATGCTGCGGTTAATTATATTTGTGCCAAACGAAAGAATCGAAAGGTTTTAATGAAACAACAAAAAAATGAAAATACCAACAAGGGAATCCTAAGGATCATCCCGCTGGGAGGATTGGGCGAAGTTGGCGCCAACATGATGGTCTACGAATATGACAACCAGATAATGGTTGTGGATACCGGACTAATGTTCCCCGAAAACGATATGCTTGGAATTGACTATATCATTCCGGATATCAGCTACCTGGTGGCACGCAAGAATCATGTGAAAGGCATTGTTATCACCCATGGTCACGAAGACCATACCGGTGCCATCCGCCATGTACTGGCGGAGATTAATGCCCCAATCTATGCTACTCCCCTGACACGCGGGCTGCTGGAAGTAAAGCTCGCCAAGAACGCGTTGCCGTTCAAGCCAAAAATGGAAACAGTCCATGCCGGCGACCGGGTGAAGATTGGACCCTTTACCGTGGATTTCTTCCATGTATGTCATTCCATCCCGGATGCTGTAGGACTGGGCATCGACAGCCCGGCGGGGTTGGTGGTGCATACCGGCGATTACAAATTTGATCATACCCCCGTCGATAACTGGCCGACAGATTACGCGAAACTGGCAGAATTCCAGCGCCGCGGCGTGATGGCATTGCTGGCTGATTCCACCAATTCTGAACGCCCGGGATGGACGCCTTCGGAACGCGTCATTGATGATGGTTTTGATAAAGTCTTCCGTGAAGCCAAGGGACGCGTTATTATTGCCAGTTTTGCCTCGCTTATTTCGCGCATGCAACAGGCAGCGAATGCTGCCATCAAGCATGGACGAAAGATGGCTTTTGCCGGTACGAGCATGGTCGATAACGCCAAAATCGCCCGTAATTTAAATTATCTAAAAATCGACGAAAAACAGATTGTCAGCCTCGAAGAAGCGCTTGGTATGAAAGCCAGCGAGGTGTTGATCATGTGTACAGGTTCGCAAGGCGAACCTACATCGATCCTCGGCAAGTTATCCATGGGCAGTCATCGCATCTTCGATATCAAGGATGGCGACACGGTTGTACTTTCGGCGCACCCGATCCCGGGTAATGAAGAGAATGTGTACCGCACGATCAATCGTTTGATTGAGCGCGGTGCAAATGTGATCTATGAAGCCATCGCTCCGGTGCATGTCTCCGGGCACGCCAGCCAGGAAGAAATGAAGCTCCTGCTGCACCTGACCCAACCGGATTTCTTCATTCCTGTCCACGGTGAATTGAGGCAGCTCACGCAGCATGCCAAGCTCGCCCGCCAGGTGGGTGTACATGAAGATAATATCGCCGTGATCCTTAACGGGCAATCCGTTGAATTCCAAAATGGGCGCATGCGCCTGGGTAACAAGATCCCGACTTCCTATGTGTATGTCGACGGATCTGGTGTTGGTGATGTCAGTGAAGCGGTGATGCACGACCGTGAGGTCCTCTCACAGGAGGGCGTGGTGGTGGTCAACCTGGCGATTGATAAATTCACCAACAAGCCCATCAAGCAACCGGAGATCATCAGCCGCGGGTTCATCACCTGGAACGACTCACAGGACCTGTTAAATGGCCTGCGCAATCGAATCAATGACACGGCAGCTCGCGCCAATGGCAGCCTGCAAAAGGACCTGGAGCAGGCGGTAGGGAATTACCTCTACAGTGAAACGCACCGGCGGCCGATGGTGCTGGTCAACGTGGTAAAGGCATAATCAACAACCAAAACACCCCTGCAGGGGTGTTTTTTTAGCATTTATTCAGATCGTTGGAGATCATGCGGTCGATCTTGCCCATAGGAAAACCCTTCAATTCAGTGGGAGTTACCCAACGTATCTCGCTGGCATCCAGGGCTTTGGGCTCACCGCTGATAATGACGCATCGATAAGCATGGAGCGTCACACGGAAATGTGTGTAAGCGTGTTTATATACCCCAAGGATCTCCCCAACGGTGATTTTGCAGTCCAATTCTTCACTGATCTCTCGTTGTAATGATTGCTGGTGGGTTTCACCCGATTCAACCTTGCCGCCGGGGAATTCCCACATACCGCCCAGTAACCCTTTGGAGGGCCTGCGGGCAATTAACAATTGATTTTCTCTTTGAATAATGGCCGCGCAAACCAGAAAATGCGGGATAGAAGGTTTATCAAGCATTACCGGGCGTTGAGCCTGAATTCCTAACCTTTTTGCTTCACAGAATTCATTTAGTGGACATTCCGCGCAGTTGGGAGTACGAGGGGTACATACCATCGCGCCGAGGTCCATTACTGCCTCGTTGTAATCTCCGGCTGAGCCGGCAGGAACAAGTTCACGTGCCAACTGCCAGAATACTTTTTCACCCGCGGCAGAATTGGCCGGGGTTTCCAGGTTGAACACCCGTGCAAGGACGCGTTTGACATTGCCATCCAGGACCGCCTCGTTCAGGCTGAAAGCAATCGATGCGATGGCAGCCGCGGTATATTCTCCTATCCCCGGAAGGGTGACCAGTTCTTTCACGGTCTTTGGCAGTAAGCCGGCATATTTATCACAGATTTCAATTGCTGCTTTACGGAGGTTGCGGGCGCGGGAATAATAACCCAGTCCCTCCCAGGCGTTTAACACATCCTGTTCACTGGCTGCTGCAAGAGTGTTAATTGACGGAAACATAGCCATCCAGCGCTGAAAATAAGGGATGACGGTCTCTACGCGAGTTTGCTGCAGCATTGCCTCTGAGATCCAGACGGCGTATGGATCCGGATGCCCGCGCCAGGGCATCTGGCGGTGGGACCTGCTGTACCACTCCAAAAGCGAACGGCTGAAAGTTTCTTTATCCATCAGGAATTAGAATTGAAAACTGCTGCGGGCTGCGACTACCTTTTGCGAGTAGTTTTGAACAAAATCCATCAGTTTTGTGTGTAGGGCATCCCATTCAGGAGAAGCCAGAAGCTGCCGTGCCCGGTTGAGACTTGGAAGAACCGCCCCCACCAGGATCTGCGGTTGGTTGCCGTACACGGTTGCCCAGGCGTCAGAGAGTTCACAGCCTAACCGCTGCGTGCCGGGGATGAATTCGCGGATGACAAACTCAAAATACTCCTGCTCATGTTCAGGCAGGATATCCCAGGTCATGATCAACTTCACGTTTTGCGGCTGCTCGGCCATGTTTATCCGCCGTTATTTTTCTGGTAATCCAATACGACGACCTTCGTTTCTTCAGGTAAAGAACTCACGTTGGGAATCTTGATCGAAGGTTGAACTTCGAGGTTGCCCAAGCCCATCTCCGTAAGGAATTTGGAGAGGGGATCAAGTTTTAGTGTGGTATTTCCGGTGGCAGGGGTGGCATAGTGCATCGGGATGACGATATTCGGTTCGAGCAAACTGATGACCTCAGTGGCTTTAATCGCTGTCAGGCTTCCGCCGCCGCCAACAGGAACCAGCGCTACGTGAACTGGTCCAAAGTCCTCCACTTCGGTCTGAGTAGGAACCCGATTAAGGTCGCCCAGATGCAGCACGTTGATGCCATTGAAATCGAACAAGTAAAGTGTATTGCGAAGTTCGCCCGGCTCTTTTTTGTTATGGCCGTTGGTTTGGATGCCGGTGACGAATACTCCGCCGATCTCGAACTCACCCGGACCGTCAATCAGATGCGGATCACCTTTAACTGCTGATGTGAAATTGTGACCTGGTGTGCTGTGGCTGATCGTTACAATGTCCCCTTTTAGTTTTAACGGTTCATAACCGACCTCACGGTGATCATACGGATCGGTTACTACGGTTGCCATACCGCGTTCAGTCAGCCTGAAACAAGAATGTCCATACCAGGTTATTTCCATGCAGCCTCCATTTTCAAGTTTATTATACCTTATCGACCTGGCGGGTTCCCAGGCACAGGATGATGGAATAAAAAACCAGCCTCTGGAGTAGAGGCTGGTGTTTGTTGACCCTTATGATCGTGACATGCGCTTTTGTTCCTGGGAGATGATCCTTCGCAGGATGGCGAGCGAGGTGGCATAAGTGGAATCCATGCCTTCGTAGGATAACGCACCCGCTCCGAGGTTTTTGCCTTTGCTTAAGGGAGTATCAGAAGCATAATGCAGCACGCCGACATCGAAGGGAGTTCCTTGCAGGTTGACGATCTCATTGTATGGGTGGCGTTTCGGACGGGTCATCTCGTACACTGCCGAAAGATAGGGTCCGGCTTCCATTTCGATATCGGTGTAGCCCTCGCGGTAGAAAACGTTCATCATTTGCGCGTTTTGCAAAAAGGTACCCAAAACCGACATGGCTTTCTGGTTGTCAAGCACGGTACCATATACCAGGTAGGGTGTCACATCAGCCGCGGTTAGCGCGTTTTGGAAGAGATAAGTGTTTTGGGATTGTTCATCCTGGACAACATTGGGGATCATCACATCCCCGCGGCGCCCGTTGAGGGTGGCTGCTTTGCCCATAATATAAACGCCAAGGATATCTCCAAGGTGTTCTGCCAATTTTATGAGGATGTTATAGGCGCATAACCCGAGCGGGTAATCGATATTGAGGATGTAGGCGTCACTCTTTTTCAAGAAATCGCCATTTTCACCAGTCGGGAGCAGCCGGGGATCAAATAGCTTTGGGTCAAGCTTGTTGAGTTGGATAATATCGGCTTCAACATCAAATGAATGGATGGACGGAATTCGAAGAACGCCATGTTGGCTTTCAAATTGAGCCTGTTCGGTAATTGAGATTTTTCCAGCAGGTGACTGCTGGAATTTCTTGAGCGCATAATAAAGGAAATTCTCAAGAGAAGAGGAAGTCGCGGCTTCCTGCAATGCCTTCCATTCCTCATCTAGGCCGGGGCTGTTTCCAGATTCGATGAATTTTGAAATCACTTCTTTTTTTGTCGAGGCATAACCTGTAACGAGATTGGTGATGCTGTGCGTATTGCTGGAAATGAAATAAACCGGGCGTTCCAACAGTTCAGGTTTTTGCCGTTCGATGTGGTCCCACCACATTCTGGTAGCGCGCAGGTATTCACTCAGTGATCCATCCAACAACCGGATGCCGAAATTGCATTTTTGATTCCTTATCAAAGAAAACAATTTTGGTGTTTCGTCTCCCCAAATGGTTTTCAAACGGACCAGGTCTTCAAGCGGAATACCCAGTTGTTTTGCCGCATCCTGCTGTTGTTTTTCATCTGCAGAGTCGATCTGTCTGATAATGTCTCCTGTAGATTTGCTTAAGGAAGCATGCAGCTTGTTCCATTCGATTTGGTAAGCCGTGAGGACGGGAACTACATCCTCAATGTCAGAACGGCTGGCAATGAAAACAGCCAGCCTGGATTTATCATCAAAATAGGTCGGGCGGCGCCTTGCACGTGCGTATACCTGGGTCCAGGATTCGACATCTGCATATCCCTGGCGGGCAAACACCGAAGGGCTTTGCCCAAGAATGATGGATTTAACATGAGGAATGCAGGGGGGCAAACGCAGGATGGAATAAATGAACGCGGAAATATCAGGTGTGGTTTTCCGGGCATCGGTATGCAGCGAAGAATTCATGCCTGCATGAACTTCTTCGAGCGTACGGATCTGGACTTCAGTTGTTGAGCGAAGCAAAGAATACAGGGTTCGCAGGTAAAGATCAATTTCGTCGGTAGCGGATTTTGGGACGGTTCTTTCCATGATCACCTCTGACTAAATTGTAGCATGTCCTGTGGATTTCAAAATCTCTACTTGAAAAATACTCTAAACACTTTACAATAAATGAAATTGAAATATCAACTGTTTCAGAAAGGGGGAAGCAATTGATATTTTTAACGATTTTTGATTTGCTGTATTCCACAGGAAATGATGAAAGATCAGAAATTATCCAAATCGCAACGACTATTCATTGCCGTGATTCTGGCGGTAATTGTGATTGTAGTTGTGGGGCTGATCAGTTTTCGGAGTTTGATTTTTCCTTCACCTGTGTCAGCAACTCCCACCATCGATCACATCGGAATACCTGATGTTCAGAAGCGGGTCATCCGGGTGGGGGGTGATGATGCCTATCCGCCGTTCTCTTATACTGAAAATGGTGAGGCAAAAGGATTTGATAACGACCTGCTGCGGGCAGTGGCAGAGGTTATGGGAGTTAATCTGGAATTTCATCTTTCGCCATGGGACGAAGCAAAACAGGCGTTACTGGATGGAAAAGTTGATGTGATCGGTGGAATGGCGTATTCTACTGGGCGTAATGAACTGTACGATTTCAGCACTCCCCACAATGAGTTGTACTTTGACTTGTTTGTGCGGCAAGACTCATCCATAAAAAATCTGAGCGATATTTCAGGCAAGCAAATCCTCATCCAAAGTGGTGGGATCATGGAGGATTACCTGAAAAACTCAGGCTTTACCGGCAAAATTGTGATGGTTGAAACGCCGCTTAAGGCATTGCAGGTTCTTGCCAGCGGTCAATATGATGGCGCCCTGCTAAACAAGATGCAGGGGTATTACATTATCAGTGAATATCGTCTGAATAATCTCCGTTCTATCGGGCAATATATCGAACGGCGATCTTATGCTTTTGCTGTAAAAAATGGAAATACCGGTCTATTGTTGGAACTAAACCAGGCGTTGGCGACAGTGGATGCAACCGGTGTGTATGACCAGGTCAGTAAGAAATGGTTCTCTCCGTACCAGCAGGCAAGTTTTTTGGACCAGGCACGTTATTACATCTATGCGGGAGTTGGTCTGCTGGCGTTCTCGCTGATCATTATTTCGTGGTTGTGGACACTAAGACGAACGGTAAAGCGCCAGACAGAAGAATTAAGAACCAGTGAGGAGAAATACAGGTTACTCATCCAAAATGCAGCAGAGGGTGTGATCGTTATCAGCAATAGTGAGATCGTTTACATAAACCAGCAGGGAAGAGATATCCTGGGCATTCAACAGAGTGAGAGTGACATTCAATTCAAATTAAACGAATTCATCCCGGGGGAAGATTTTCTCAAGGTACGCCATCAATATGCACAATCCATCAAAAACGGGATCAGTCCATTATTGGTTACTACTAGGATACTGAAAGGTAAAAATGAAATCCACTGGATGAAAGCGAGCCTGGTGAAAATGGATTGGGAGAGCAAGCCGGCTGTCCTGTGCTTTTTTGCGGATATCACTGAAGAACACCTTGCAGACGACAAGATTAGAGCCAGCGAGGAAAAGTACCGGCTGTTATTTACGAAATCACCCATCGGGTTGTTTTATTATGATAGCAACCTGAAAATTACCAGCACCAACGAGGTCATGTGCCAAATCCTGCGTACCGAGCGTGAAATATTAGAAGGCTATGATCTGAATCTTGTCGAGGACACCCGAGTTCTGCCCGCGCTGCGAGCCGTATTGGAACATGAAGAGGGGTATTATGAAGGACCCTTTACGTCGATAGGGGAACTGGCTCCAAAAGAGATTTACGTATTAATGCATACAATGCCGTTATTCAACGAAAAGTATGAATACAAAGGCGGCATTGCCCAGGTTGAAGACCTTACCGAACAGGTGAAAAGTGAACATCGGATCCAAAACCTGGAAGAACGTTTCTCAAAGGCTTTTTATACCACCCCCGATTCTGTTAACGTCAACCGTCTGAGTGATGGGGTATACATCGATTGCAACCGAAGTTTTATTGAACTTACCGGTTATTCCCGCGAAGAGATCATCGGAACCTCCTCTATGGCTTTGAATATCTGGGTCCGGTCGGAAGATCGCGTAAAATTGGTGAAAGGGTTGAAAGAAAAAGGGGAAGTGAAAAACCTCGAAGCTGAATTCAGAAAAAAGAACGGCGAAATCATCACCGGTCTGATGTCTGCCAGCAAAATCGAACTGGATGGCGAACAATGCATCCTATCCATCACCAGGGATATTTCTGAAATAAAGAAAGCTCAAAACGAGATCAGGGAAAGCGAAGAAAGATACCGCACAATTTTTGACACGGTTCCGGTATCCTTATGGGAGCAGGATTTTCTTCCGGTTTTTGATATGCTGGAAAAATTAAGAACTGAGGGTATCTCTGATCTTTCGGGGTATATGGATGAACACCCTGAATTTGTGGAAAAAGCAGTAAAAACCGTAAACGTTCGGGATGTGAATGATGAGTCGGTGAGGATCTTTAATGCCAGAACGAAAGCAGAACTTTTTACCAGTATTGATACCTTGTTCGCTAAAGAATCATACACGTCTTTTCGAAATGAATTGCAGGCGGTCTGGGACAAACAGCCGCTTTATAACGGCGAAACGATCAATCAAACGCTGGATGGCGAACCAATCACTGTCAATGTGCTCTTCAGGATTCCTGAAAAAAGGGAAGATTTTGCTCATATTTTTGTGAGCATCATGGATATTACTGCACAAAAAGCCGCTGAAGAACAGGTGAAGCGGCAGGTTCAATACCTGGCAGCCCTTCGGGCGGTGGATATGGCAATTTCTGCCAGCATGGATCTACCGATTGTTCTCCGGGTACTCCTGAACCAGGTTCAACAACAGCTTAAAATTCACTCGGCTTCCATCCTGTTATTCAACCCGGTGACGCAAAAACTTGAATATGCCGCAGGATCAGGATTTAAATCCCAGTTTGTGGAGAATACAAACCTGGCGCTCGGAGAGAGCTATGCCGGCAAAGCCGCCCTAGAAAGACGCATCGTTGCAGCAGATGACCTGGCTTCCCGCTTTTCTCAGATTACCACCAAGGGATTTAAGAATGACGGTTTTACCGATTACCTTGGTATTCCACTCATAAGCAAAGGGGTGGTAAAGGGTGTGCTGGAGATATTTAATAAGGGAAAACTTCCTCAGGATGAACAATGGATGAGCCTGCTTGATTCAATGGCCAGCCAGGCGGCAATCGCTATTGATAACGCATCTCTATTTAATGAAGCGCAAAAAGCAAATACTAATCTGAGCCAGGCTTATGATGCCACCATTGAAGGATGGGCAAGAGCACTGGAGCTGCGTGATGGTGACACTGAAGGTCATTCGGAGCGAGTGGCTGCATTGACACTTCAATTGGCGCGCATGGTTGGGATAAAGGAATCAGACCTGATCGATCTTCGGCGTGGAGCACTCCTGCACGATATCGGTAAAATGGGAATTTCAGATTCGATCCTGTTAAAACCTGCCCGGTTGAACGAGGACGAATGGGTCATCATGCGTACCCATCCTACCCTTGGTAAAGAAATGCTCGAGTCGATCGAATTTCTCAGGAATTCGCTGGATATTCCCTGGTGCCATCACGAAAAATGGGACGGCAGCGGCTATCCGCGGGGGCTGAAGGGAACCGAAATACCCCTAATGGCACGCGTTTTCTCCGTGATCGATGCCTGGGATGCGTTGCGCTCCGATCGGCCTTATCGGAAAGGTATGTCAGACGATGAAGCATGGAAGGTGATTAAGGAGAACTCTGGCAAAGCATATGATCCTGAAATCGTGGAAAAATTCAAGATCTTGATCAAGAGAGACTGAATCGTATTATCCGGGGGGAGAGGAAGTGTCAGCAATTTGCTGACGGGAACGACTGAGATTAACCAAAATAATTCCAGTGATCACGATCACCCCTCCAAGCACTTGCAGAAGCGACAGGTTTTCACCTGTCAGGGGAATGGCGAGTAGAGAAGTTAAAACAATTTGAGCAACCATTGTTGGGGAAACTATGGATGCCGGAAGGTGTCCAAGCGCATACACAATACTGGTATATCCGAGAGCCTGGCAATAGAGACCAATGGCTAAGAAAACCAGGTAAGTGCGGCCCGGGTATCCCGTGATGGGGATTTTCATAACGAAGTTGTATCCAAACAAAAGGGCAGCGCTGATGGCGTAGATTGCCCATGAGAATCTCCACAACGATCCTGAGCGCCTGCCGACCTGGGTAACTAGAAAATAACCGGCATAGAACAGGGAGGAAGAAAAAGCCAGCCCGTCACCCAGACCCAGTTGGGGGTGTTTGAGGATATCCGAGCCAAGTATGACTGCAGCCCCGCCAATCGCAAGCGCCAGCCCCAGCCAGAACCAACGGTTCAAAGGTTCACGCCAGAAGATCAGTGCAAACATCGCCACCCACAGCGGGGATAAATTATTCAATAGGGTGCAATTGGCGATACGGGTGAGATTTACCGCAGTGTTCAGGCTGCCGTGGTCCAGCGCAATGAACAACCCGGCTAAAATTAACCATAACCAACCGAGCCTGGACTTAAGCAGAAGCCCTTTTTTTTCGCGGAAAGCCAGGGGGGTTAATGCCAGGGCAGCGATTCCCATGCGGTAGGCGGCAGTCACCGTACCGGGGGCGTTTGCCCAGCGCACAAAAATGCCAGTCATGCTCAACGCAGCCAGGCCGATGCCAAGTGCAAGGTAGGGTGGAAACCGACGAGGAGATGAAGCCATTATGCGGTCCTTATGATTCAATCAATTTACTGGAACGGGTTTTTGAAAGCAGATAAATATATAAAAGATCAAAAAAGAAAATTAATCCGCCAATGACCAGCACCAATGAATTAGGTGCCATGTATCCCTTTATGCCGAGGATCCCCATAAAGATGGTGGGGGCCAGGGTACCGATACATTTGCTGATGGCGATGAGTAAAGATTGTCCCTCCCGACTGTTGCGTTGGGCAAGCATGGCGATAAAAAGGATGGACATAAGCAGGTTTTGCAAAAAGGCAGAATAGACCGCCCCCATGAGCAAGCCAAATTCACGGATAAGCATGATCTGAATGATGAAGGCTGTCGCCAGGACGAGTACGCTCCAGGGAAAAAACCAAACTTTTTGAAATTCGGCAGGGAAATACTTCCTTCCAAAACGTAAATAGGTATAGAGTAAACCAATATCCAACAGGAACCAGGCAAAATTGATACCAATCTGCAGCGTTATCCCGTCAACACGTAAGCCCAGGGTGGCATGCAGTAATTCCCAGGCAATATTAAGGGCTAAAGCCCAAAAAGGCATGGCATATGATTTATCTCTCAATCCTACTCGAATCGATTCGATGTACACGATCGACCAGGCAATGCCGCTTAATAGCATTAAAAAGGTTTCGATATCCATTAATCCACCTTGTGAAAAATTGTTCTTTCAATTGTACAGTGGATTTTAATTCAAAAGTATTTGTGCCTGTAAATGGATAACCGGATATTGCAACTTGAGAAATTTTCAGTACAATAAAAACAGGCGGAATTAATCTGACTCGCAACTATCTTGAAAGGAGAGTCATGAAAAAGTTCAATTTACTTATATCAATTTTCCTGCTAGCCATTCTTTTTTCGGGTTGTGTGACCATTCTTTCATCTGACACAACGGTAAAACTGGATGAGTCGGAAAAATGGGAAATCAGCCAGGAAATTTTATTTGAAGGTGAATCCTTTAAGGAATATGGTCAAACTGTTACGGATGGTTTGAACGCGCTGGTAACCGAAGGTAAAACCTCCGGTCTGGATATCGCTTTCAAAGAGCAACCTGACCGCGGTGGAAACATCCCTTATACCATCACGATAAAAGGCGAGGGCATCGATAAATTAAATGAAATGCTCGGTTCTACTGAAAATGGCACCCCTGCTTTCAACAAGGTGACCGTAGATGGTAAAACCGCTTATGGTTTCCAGATGGATGCAACTTCAATGAGCAGCGGCGGGCTGGACCTGGGTCTATCTCCTGAATTTACATTCACCATTGAAGGCATGCAGGTGGTGGAAACGAACGGGAAGAAATCCGGCAATTCTGTGACCTGGAAAAACCCGACCACCACTATGACCGCTGCACTTGCACCAGCTTCCTCCTCCGGCGGGGGGATAGCATGGTGGGTTATCCTGTTGATCATCGTAGGATTGGCAGCCATTGCCTTTGTGATTCTATTAGTTACGGGTGTGTTCAAGAAAAAACAAGCACAACCACAATATTATTATCCGGGTGGATATGGGACACCGGCACCCCCTCCGCTCGCACCTGCTGCAATACCACACGATGCTCCTCCGCTGCCTCCTTCCGCGCCAGTGATGCCGCCTCCATTCCCGCAGGCATACCGACCTGTTATGCCTCCTCCACCTGCCCAACCACCATACCAGCCTGTGGTACACTCGCCGCAGCCTGTTCAACCTGCACCGCAGGCACCAACGCCGCCGCCTTCTTCAGGATCCATGGAGACAATCATCGCACCGCGCAAAGCTGCACAGGAAGACTCAACTGGGGAGGCCACCATTATGGTGCCGCATGTCGCTTCTGCACCACCATCTGCTCCAAAAGCGCCTTCAGAACCGCCTTCAGAACCGCCACCTCAAGAACCCAAGCCATGATCTATAAAAAATCCTGCTTTCGAGCAGGATTTTTTATAATGATTGCAGGAGTATCGGAAGTTTTGCCAGCCGGTCGATTACATAATCCGGCGTGATCACCTTTTTCATCCTGTTGTTTTCAGGGCGCATTGCCCGCCTGGTTATCCAAACCGCTCGAATTCCTGCTTTTTGCGCACCGTAGATATCTGCCGTGAGGGTATCGCCAATCATCATTGACTCGTCCGGGGTGGTAGACATAACCGATAAAGCTTTTTCATAGATCATCGGATGAGGTTTCCGTATTTTTTCTTCAGCCGATATGACAAAATGATCGAAATACTGCCGAAGGTTAGAACTGTCAACCAGGATATTTAAGTCCTCAGTATTTGAAGCATTGGAAATGATGCAAAGGCGGTACCCTTGTTGTTTCAATTGGGTAAGAACAGGGTGGGTGTCTTTTTCCACGTGCCAGTGAGCTTCCGTGATTTTGAACATGGCGGCGATCGCCGTGGCTAAAATTTCTGGCGAGGCGGGTGAGTATTCAAAACCTGCCAGCGCTTGATTTACGAACAGGCTTACAGGTTGTTCGATATTGTCGATCTCGCGGGCTTTGTAATACCGGGTAATGATCTGCTGATACTGATTGGCAAACCTCTTGCGGTCGATAGCATAACCGGATCTAATGAGAGAATCGGATAATGACAAATAGGACGTATAAAGAACGCGATCAACATTACCCTTAAAATTAATAAGCGTATAACCAAGGTCGAAGAATAAAGTCGTAATCTTATTCGACATAAGAAGTTCCCCCGTGATTGAGATCCATTATTACAAATAACCCGCGATTTCTCTAATAGTGTCGGTTTGGGATAAATGTATTCATCAAGGGTTCTTCATGTAAATAGCGCCGCAGGTTTTCGATGAACATCTCTCCAGCGCGTTCCTTGTAACGTGGGCTGAACCCTGATACATGGGGGGTCAATACCAGGCTGGGGACTTTCCACAATGGAGAGCTGGCGGGCAGCGGTTCCTGGACAAAAACGTCCACTGCTGCGGCGGACAAGCGTTTTTCAACCAGTGCCTGTGCAAGGGCATTTTCATCAACCACCCCGCCGCGTGAAATATGGATAAAGAATGCCCCGGGTTTTAAAGCGCGAATCACTTCATCACTGACAATCCCATTTGTTTCAGGGGTCAGCGGCAGGGTGCAGACTACGAAATCACATTCTTTGAGCATGGATTTGATGGCTTCAATTGGATATAGACGGTGAAAATAATTGCCTTCGGGGTCGCCATGTCCATCGATTGTGTAACCTTCATCTGCAGGATGCATCACATCCCGTTTGGCTGCCAGAACTTTTACATTTAATGGCTGTACAAGTCGTGCCACTTCGCGGGCGATACTGCCATAACCGATCAATCCCAGTGTGGAATTTGAGAGCTCGGTTGGGATGAACTTTTCCCAACGGTCGTTTGGCCATTCCTGTTTTGATTGATTGAGGAGTAGTTCCGGCAACCGGTGCCCAAGACTGAGCAGCATCATCAGGATGTATTCGCCTTCCTGGACGGCTGATGCGCCGCTCATGGAGGTGAGGACGATCTCTGATTTTAATGAAAGCTGTGAATCGAGCACATAATCGATCCCTGCGTAATGGAACTGCACCCAACGTAAATTAGGCACCAGGTTAACAGGGGGCAGAAGCACGTCAGTGTATAGTACTTCTACTTTATTCCAAAGGTCGGGGGGAACATCCTCAACGGATTGGGCAGGGAAGAGAGACACTTTTATGCGTGGGCTGACGGCTTTCAACCGCTGCATGATGGATTCGGGAAAAGGTATGGTGGTCAACACCTCGATACTTGTTTTTTTTGCCATTAACTTCCTTTCAGATAGATCCCTTCCGGATCAAGTTCTTCCCTAAGCAAGGCTAACTCGAAAGCCATCACCGGGAGCGTAGTCTGCACTTCTGCAGCGAACTTGATATTCCAGCCGGTATTTTCTTTTACCTGCTCCACGGTACAACCCGGGTGCAGGGCAGTGAGCATTAATTCGCCATTCTCATCAGGTTCAAGTAACCCTAAATTGGTAACCACCACCAAGGGTCCACCACCGCGTACGCCGGTGGCATTTCGTTCTGATCGGCCTTCCAGGAAACCAGCTGAAGTGCGGAAATCCACCTTTTCTGGAAAGCGGCGTTTTTGATGCGGCGTAATAACATAGCAGCGGTTCGCCCAGCCAGCCATCTCCTGTGAGCCACCGGAACCGGGCAGGCGCACCTTGGGATGGGCATAATCCCCGATGACGGTTGCGTTGATGTTGCCAAAGCGGTCGATCTGTGCACCGCCCAGAAAGCCGACATCCACATTTCCACGCTGCAGGTAAAGCGAAAAGACGTCGAACATGCTGCAGACCGAGCTGGCGCCGGTGACCAGGGTGGGGTCGCCGATGGAAAGCGGCAGCCGCGATGGACGCGCTCCGATGACGCCCGCCTCGTAGATCATCTGCAGGTTGGGGGCGTGGGTACGCCGTGCCAGGTTGCAGGCCAGGTTTGGCAGGCCGACGCCAACGAATACATTATCACCATCCCGCAGGAGCCGCGCGGCGTTGACGCACATTAATTCCGAGGAAGTGTAATTAAGTTCACCCATCAATTCACTGCTAATTCCACTAATTATCTAAAATAATTTCGCTAATGATTTTGTGGAATAATCCTTTCCTGTTTAGTGTTTATCCAGCGTTTCCATTCAAGTTTCTCGGTTCCAAAGTTGACCAAAAGTCCTAATTGATAAATAGAAGCTTTTAGGTATTTTATCAATTGGGCCTTGTCATTTTTGGTCAACATTTCAGTGGCTTTTATTTCAATAATTATCTTCTGATATGCCAAAAGTCTGTCCTATATGTTTTTTCTAGTAACCTGCTTTTATAACAAACATTGAGGTCACACTGAGGAATATATGGGATTCCTCTCTCGGAGAACTCCATTTTTTTAATGCTTCTTGATATACCACTTCTAAAAACCCGTTTCCTAACTCCTTGTGGACCTCAAATGCTGCGCCAATAATAGCGAAAACCTCTTTTTTATATAAAAGATCGATCACTTTGCGAATTTCTGGTTCAGGTTCCATTTTTAAGAAAAGAAATTTTCATTTTGGCGGGATCAGCTAAAATTAGCGTAATTAGCGGTTAAACAAAATTAATAATCTCCATAATTCACCGGGGCGGCAAATTTTGGTTTTACTTCCAACCGTTTATGGGTCTCGGGTCCCAGTTTTTGCCAGTATTCATCGCAATCTTTGACGCCGTAAACCCATTCGTCCAACCATTGGTTGACCATTACGGGGTCTTCGCTGATCTTGTCCCAGTTGAGATAAAAGACATTATCGCGGTCATAATATCCCTGGGTATAGGATGGATGGGCACAATGGGGAACATGGCATACCGCCTTTACGATCATTTCGGGGATGATGGTGCGGTTGGGGTCTGAGCGGATGACATCCTCATCAACGATCTCTTCGGCGGTGAGAATGACATTCTTTGAGGCAAAAGCGACTTCCTTTTGTTCCCCGACGATCCCCCAAATGTGGGCATTACCATTTTTATCGCAGCGCTGCACGTGAATAATCCCAACATCAGGGGTGAGCGGTGGTACAGTGATCACTTCGCGGCCGGTGTAAGGGTCTTTCACACGACGGATATTGGGATTATTGTTTTCGAGGTCGGTGGCAGCAGTCTGATTCATCGGCATGAACGGAAGCCCGGCAGCGCCAGCCTGCAGGCGGGAGATCATGCCGAAGTGGGAGTATTCCTCCCACTCCAGCCGACCAGTTTCAAGTTCCGTGCGGACAATACGAAGAGAACCAACGCCCGGGTTGCCAATGTAGGAAAAGATCAACTTACGGGCACATCCGGCAGCCACCATCTGGTCATAGATCAAGTCAGGGGTGGCGCGTGCCAGGGTGAGGTTTTTCCGTCCCTGGCGGATGATCTCATGCCCCGCGGCGAATGGGATCATGTGGGTGAACCCGGCGCAATAGACGATGTCGCCATCGTGCACATAATTGGTGATAGCGTCCTTGAGTGAGCAAAGTTTCGTCATGGTCTCTTCCGCAATCCCAGATTTCTATAATTCCTTTACATTATTATGGATCTGTTCATGCATGTACAGTTGAAGGTAATGCAACCCTCCGGAGTTCTTGCCGCTCGATCCGGAACCTTTCCAGCCGCCAAAGGGTTGGAAACCGGGCCAGGCACCAGTTGTTGCGCCTTGCGGGCGATTGGCGTAGGTGACACCAGCTTCAATATTCTCAAAGAACCATTCGGCTTCGTCCTGGCTGCCGTAGAAGCCGGCAGTAAGACCGTAATTCACATCGTTGGCCATGCGCATGGCTTCATTCAAGTCTGTGAATTTGCCGACAGTGGTAATGGGAACGAACATCTCGTGCTTCCACAGGCGGTGCGAATATGGCAGTTCGGCAAGGGTTGGAGCACAGAAGTATCCCTTGGCAAATTTGCCTTCCGTTAACACCTTGCCTCCGGTCAAAATGGTACCAGCATCGTGCAATTCTTCACAAAAACCTTTGAAATCGGCGTAAGAACTCTTATTCACAACCGGCCCCATGTTCACGTCGCGATCAGTGGGGTTGCCTACCACATACTTATTGGTGGCATCGACCAGTTTCTTCACCAGGGCATCGTAAACAGGAGCTTCGATGTAGATGCGGGAACCAGCGGAGCATTTTTGCCCCTGCAAGCCAAAGGCGGATCGAATTAAACCCAGGCATGCAGTATCCAAATCTGCGTTCCTGGTCACAATAGTGGGGTTCTTGCCGCCCAGTTCAAGGATGGTGGGCCGTACGTAGTTGCGGTTGCCAAAGTCGCGGAAGATCTTCATCCCGACATCGAACGAGCCAGTGAAAGTGACTCCGTCAACATCTGGGTTGTCAATGAGTGCCTGACCGACCACTGATCCGGAACCTGTGACGAAATTGAAGACTCCGTCAGGAACGCCGGCATCGCGCAGGCATTCGCAGATCAAGCGGGTTGTCCAGGGGGTATCAGAAGCGGGTTTAATAACGACGGTATTGCCTGCCACAAGGGCTGAGCCAGTGGGTCCGCCGGTGAGGGCGGCCGGGAAATTGAAGGGGCTGATCACCAGCCAAACGCCATAAGGGCGCAGCACTGAAACATTGGTGCTGACATATCCCTCGAGGGGATCGCGACCCATATCGGCGACAAATCCGTTATTGGCTTCCATGCGGCTGCACGCATAGCGGAACAGGTCAGCAGTTTCGGCAACATCACCAAGCCCTTCCATGCGGTTCTTGCCGACTTCCATGGAAACGACGGCACCCATTTCATAGATGCGCTTATCCATGATCTCAGCGGCTTTACGGATGAGGCGGACGCGTTCCTGCCATGGAGTGTGGCTCCATCCCTTGAACGCTTTGCGGGCAGCGGCAATGGCATTATTGGCATCTGTTACCTTCCCTTTTTGAAAAATGCCAATGACTTCATCAGTATTGGCAGGGTTTCGATCTTCAATCTTTTCGCTTGAAAATACTTCTTTGCCGTCAATGATCATGGCGTATTCCTGGCCTAAATTTGCCCTGACTTTGGCCAGTGCTTCATCAAAATGCTGGTGCAATTCTTCGGGCGGGTTGTGCATTGTGGCATAGGTAAGTTTAAAACTGGATTCTGAAGCCATTTAGAAAACCTCCGGGGAGAATTTGATCTGATGTTAAGTATAGTCCAACCGGTGCTCTGCGTCAAAGTGGTAAGGAAAAGGTAAACCGCTAATTTCGCGAAACGTAAAACCAAATTATGCGAATAACTAAAGTATTCAATTTGGATCTCTTACCATCATAAATATTAGTGCAACTAGCGGTAAAAGAATTTAGTTTATTATGGAAAGGGCAGCCAGATCATCGGCGAGTTTGGCGAAATCAGTGCAGAACCAGAGATGCTTCGATTTGAGCGGATATTCTCCATGGAGCAGGTCCTTCCAGCGTGATGGAATGCTGGAAAAACCATACATTGCGCCGGCAATGGCTCCTGTCACTGCACCGGTAGTATCAGCATCATTACCAAGGTTCACTGCCTGGATAAGGGCTTCTTCAAAGGATTGCGTGGTCAGCACAGCCCATAGGGCGCTTTCAAGAGTATGGCGGACCCAGCCAGAGTTGGGAAGGTCTTTGCGCAAGCGCACAGGAGCAAGGTCAATGACGGTACGGAAATCAGGATCGAAAGTTACCTTTTCAACCGCGACAGCGATGCCTTCACGCAGGAGTGCGCCGGGGGGTGAAGTCTGCCGCCCGTTGACGATGCGGGAGATCAGCAGGTTGGTGAACACACAGGCATCAATGCAATCCTTGTGCATATGAGTGACTTCAGACTGCAGGCGCGATTCGGCTACCAAATATGCGGAATTATTCCAGCAGGCGATTGCAACCGGCCAGCAGCGCATCAGCGAGCCATTGCTGGCGGATATGGGGTTGGCGCGGTGTACGGTCGTTGAAGCTTCACGCCAGGGGGTGCCCTTTGCAATCAGCCCCAGCACATGACTGGTATGGATGCCAATATCCGGCGGGTTGCTGTGATACCATCCGGCAAAACGACCGGCGAGGTCGTTGGGATCGAGCGGGTGGGTGATGAGCAGACTTTCTGAGAGGGCAAGCGCCATTTCAGTATCATCGGTAAAGCTGCCGGCAGGGAGAGAACCCTTCACCATATCAGTTTCAAACGCTCCAACTGGTCGTGCTGGCAGGAATTCAAGGGGCATGCCAAGAGCATCGCCAACTGCGGCGCCGACAGCAATTCCTCGTAACCGGTCATACGGCGGTTTCACACCTTACCCTTTGAGTCAACCAAAGTGTAAAAATCAGCTACCTCTTGCCGAATCTTCTCAATATCCGCATGCTTCCTGATGAGCTGCAGATTTTTTTGGGCTGCTTTTACCAAAAATTCAGGACTCCGTAGAGAAAGAAGGATACTTTCAGCCAATTGGGATGGATTACCCGGATCGATCAATAAGCCATTCTCACCGGGAGTGATCCACTCACGGATGGAGGGCAGGTCGCCGCATATCGGCAGGCAGCCTGATGCCATGGCTTCCAGCAGGGTGTTGGGCGTGCCGTCGTGGCTGCTAATCGATACCGAAATGTGAGAGCGGGCAAATTCCCGCCACAGATCTTTTTGGGTCAACAAAGGCAGCAAGGTGACGTTCTCTTCGATACCCAGCCTTTTCACCCACATCTCTGCCTCTGGCTGACCCTGCATGGAGGTGCAGAAGAATATTGCATCTGGAATTTCTTTCAATACCAGTGGTATTGCCTTGAAGAAGGTATCAGAGTGTACATAGGAGCGTAAACCACGCGGGTTAAGGATACGAAAAGGCTCGCTTTTGATCACGCCTGCGCTTGCTTCCTGCATTTCTGCAAGATTGATCCCGCCATTACCAGGGACAACCAGGCTGGGCTTTTGGGAATCGAAACCCCAACTGGCAGCGCGCTTAATATCGATTTGGGTATCTGAAAAAAGTGCAGATGCAGCCTTCATCGCCTTTCGGGTTAAGCTGCCCATGCGACTGGTGGCGGGGGCGTGCAGGGTAAAGTCGTTGCCCCACGTGGAGATGACCAGCGGGAGATTGGCATTTGCCAGGCCCGCCAGCATCCCCTCAAATGGGATGCGAAAGGCATGGATGATATCAGGTTGTTCAATTGCAATCAGTTGACGCAGCTTGTTTTTCTTCAGTGCGAGGCTCCAGGGTCCCAGCCAGTAACGCGCTTTTTGCGCCAGCGGGCGGAAACGCTTGACGAGACCGGTGAGATTGTTGGCGTGTGCAATGCCCCCCGCCTGGCTGCCGCCGAAAGTCGAAAATGCCAGGGGGAGGATGTAAAAACTATCGACATTGTCAACGGGATCGCAGGGATAGGAGGACACAAGGGAGATGTAATAATGCAGCGGAGCAAGCATATCAATCCAACGGCGGACTATCGGGCTGCGGCCATCAGCAAGGATCAGGAGTCGCAAAGGAGTTTTTTCTACCATTAATTAACCTTTGAGAACAGTTTGGATCGCGTTGAGAAAACCCTGCACCATTTTTTCGAGATTGATCCCTTCATCGACGATACGGAAGGAGGCTTTTCCCATTTCACGCAAACGAGCCACATCTCCCAGAGCGTTTTGTAGAGTGTCACTCAATTTCTCAACAGTGGCAGCGGGCAGGAGCCAGCCATTCTCCGGCTTCACCAGTTCAGCCTGGGTGCCATCAGCTTCTCCGACAATCACCGGAAGCCCGTGCGCCATTGCCTGCTGCACAGCCAGCCCGCCGGTACCGGGGAGAACAAACAAATCCGCGTCTTCTAAAAAAGGTTCCAATCGATCGCCATGCCTGGCGCCCACAAATTGGGCGGAAGGATAAACAGACTGTGCGAGTGCTTCGAGCCTTGAGCGGTCAGGACCATCCCCAACGATTGTCAGCCGGGGTTGAAGGTGCGAAGGCAGCCGGGCACATGCCTGGAGCAAAATATCGAGGTGTTTGCGTTCCTGCAGCCGACCCACGAAAAGCAGGGAAGCTTTGCCTTCGCGAAATTCTGCAGCTCGAAGTGGGGGTTGGTGTTGCGGGCGCGGGGCGACGGCATTGGGGGCGACGAACACACGTTCAGGAGACATTCCCGTATCAATGTACTGCTGCGCGCCTGCCTGTGAATAAGCAATGATCCCGTCCAGGCTATCCAGGAACTTTTTCCGAAGCAGTTTTTCAGTTTGTCCGGATTTAGGAGCGCCTAATCCCCAGCCAATCACCGGGCGGTGGTGACGTTGCATCCATTGGATGGCGGCGGGTGTTAAAAGGTAACGAGGATTGGCTTCCACGATCAGCACCTGAGGTTGATATTGCTCAAGCCAGCGCAGGAAGCCGTACTGAATACAAAAATAGGTTTTACCACTGAACAGGTGGATATTCCTGGCTCTTATAAAACGGGCGTTGGTCAACTGCTCTCCGGTTGCAATGGCTTCATTTCTTCGCGGCAGCCCGGCAAAGACCTCTAGTCCGCCCTGGCACGCAGAACCCAGAGCATTGAAAAATGCAACCCGATATGCGGGCAGCACACGCTGCTGCAAGGCTACACGCGCTTCTGAGAGCATCATCCTGCCACCACGTTAACCTGCGACCCTTTCGGGGTTTTAATCACTTCAATACGGGTCGGGAAGGCGTCTTTTAGCTCCTCAAGGTGGGTGATCACCAGGATCCTGGCAAAATCACCGCGCACGAGGTTGATGGCTTCGATGAGACGCTGGCGGCCATCGGCATCCTGGCTGCCAAAGCCCTCATCAATGACCAGGGTCTGCAGGCGGGCACCTGCCCGGTGCGAGAGGACGCGGCTGAGTGCCAGGCGGATGGCGAAATTAATGCGGAAAGCCTCCCCACCCGAAAAAAGTTCGTAAGCCCGTTCGCCCGCAGCATCGCGGATGAGAATGTCTAGTGTTTGTTTTCGGTCCTCGCGGTTCTTTTCTTTATATTCGCGTTCGGTTTCAAAATGGACAGACATGTTGCCGGAGCTTAACCGATCGAGGATCTCGTTGGTATGACTTTCGATCTCGGGGAGGGATTGCTCGATCAACATGGAAGGGATACCGTCTTTCCCGAAAGCCTTCTCCAGGATCTTGAAATTGGCGATATTCCCCTTGATGAAGTCCTTTTCTTCAAGACAGGAATTCTTGTGGATCTTCTGCTTGGTGAGCACTTCCACCTGGTTGCGGGCGGATCCTACTTCCAAAAACAATCGATTTGCCTGTTCCTGGGCGGCAAAGTAATCCTTTTC
Organism: uncultured Anaerolinea sp.; assembly: GCA_964483135.1. GTDB lineage: Bacteria > Chloroflexota > Anaerolineae > Anaerolineales > Anaerolineaceae > UBA6107. Next base: position 34,831 of record CAZAAJ010000001.1, read on the forward strand.
CAATATAGTTAAGTCCGGTGCATCGGCAGTGGTTTCTGTTAATTTTTCATAGGCTTCTTTGTATTCCGCCTGTTTGGATTGGAGATTTGCTTCAGCCTGATCAATGGACGTTTCCAGTTCACGGATGTTCTGTTCAAGGGGACCGAGGGCAGCCCGGGCTTTTTCCAACTGGAGCAGTGCCTCCTGGCTTTTTCGCAGCTCGTTCTCTTTCTGACGCAGCGTTTCATGCGCCAGGGGGTCATATCCAAGGGTAATCAATTCATTGTCGACCTTGGCAAGTTCCTGCCGGGCATCTTCAGCATATGCATTTTGCTCGATCTGCCTTTTGAGTTCCGCAAGCCGGTTATTCCCGTTTTCCTGCCAGGTTTTCACGGCTTCAGTAGCCAGGCGGACCTCCTCATTTTTCTGGTCAAAAAGGCGCTGATGTAGTTTCAATTCTGCATCTACCCGCTGAAGGGATTGCAATTCGGTTTCTTTTTCTTTGTAAGCCACTTCACAATGGTCGGCAATGAGAAGATTCTTTCGATACAAATTCCCCTTTTCATTCCCCTGTGCATTCAGGTTTTCGATCATGCGGTGTCTTTCGCCGGAATTTAATGGCTTTTCACAGGTAGGGCATGTCGCCCCCGAAGCCTCTTCCAGGGTGGCGATACGCTCTTTCAGAGCATCCATCTCTTTTTTTAATGCCGCATTCTCGGTTTTGACACGTGTCTTTTCATCACTTAGTTCGCGCAGGTCATTTTCCAGAACCGGGCGCATATCCAGGCGGTTATTATCCGTTTTGACCTGGCGTGCCAGCTCATCCAGCGCCAGGTTCATCGCCGGGATGGATGCTCGCACGGCATCGATTTCAATCTGTCGCGCGGTAAAATTCTTGATTTCCGTTTCCAGGCGGGCACGTTCGCCTTCGATCACCAGCATGGGTTTTTGGCGCATAGTCTGGTACTGATGGAAATTGGCAGCCAACTTATCGACCGTTTCCAATTCCTTTTGAATCCCCTGCCAGTTTATATGTTCCTGACGGATCTGGACCTCATTATTAATCTGCTGCTGAAAGATCTTGCGTTCTTCCTGGCGCAGACGCAGGCTTTCCACTTTTCCATCCAGTTCTTTCTGCAACCGTTGGATCTCGTTCACCGCTCTTTCTACCTGCTTTCGTTCTGCAGTCACTCGATCTACAACCAGGCGCTGTTGATCCAGAATCGTTTTCCGGGTTTCCGCTAGATCGCGGTTTATTTTCAGCTTTTCCTCAAGGTCAGCCAATTGTTTTGTGCGTTTTTCTTCTTCTGCCAGTTCGGCATCGATTTCTTTTATTTGCGCTTCCACACCGGAGAGGTCCAGTTCCGCAGAACGCCTGCGCCTGGAAGCTTCCTCTTTATATTTTTCCCAAATTTCCAGACCAAGGATGGATGAAAGGATTCGCTTGCGATCTCCCGGGCTTTGTTGGGAAAACTGGTCTGCTTTTCCCTGTAAAAAGAAGGAGGCATTAATAAAAGTATCGTAATCAAACCGCAGGGACTTCTGGATCCGTGCTTGCGTGGCTCTCACCGTTGCTTCGGTGAGGGGTTTCCAGGACTTCTCCTCTGTTTGGATAAAGAATTCCAACCTGATGGATTCGTCCTTTTTCTTGATACGCTGCACGCGGTAGACAACATTTTCGTAGAGGAAATCAAAAATGACCTCTGCGCTGGTGGACTGGTGGTTGATGATGCTGTTGTTGTCATTTTTTCCGCGCGATTCGCCAAACAAGACCCAGGTGATGGCATCCAGCAGTGAGGATTTACCAGCCCCATTGGGACCGCTGATGCAGGCGAGGTCGATATCCTCAAAATTCACTTCAGTTTTCTCTTGGTACGAAAGGAACCCCTGTAATTGCAAACGAAGCGGGATCATTTTTCACCCCCATTGGTCTTTTCCGGATGCGGGATGGCGGTTGAATACGTGTTCACCAGCACCTTGTCCACGCGCCTTTCATCCATATCCACGATCTCAAAACGAAAGTTAAGCCAATGAAAATGCTGCCCGCCTGCAGGAATTGCCCCCAATTGATTCATCACAAATCCTCCCACAGTTTGAAATCCGGCTTGTTTTTCCTCCGGCAGTTCATCCACATCCAGCAATTCCTTAAGCTCATCGATTGGAAGCAGGCCATCCAGCAGGAAGGAACCATCTTCGCGTTTGATGATCTCGGGTTCCTCAACATTATCATTACTGGGAATCTCTCCTACAATCGACTCGAGCACATCAAATAATGTGATCATTCCGAGCAGCCCACCGTATTCATCAAGGACCAGGGCTTCATGCACTCCGGCATCACGCACCATATCCAGCACGCGCATGGCGGGAGTGTTTTCAGGAACGAAAAGTGGTTTTTGCACGAGATCAACAAGGTTATAAGCCTCGCCGGAGAGCTGTTTTCCAAGCACGTCCCTGGCTGACAGGATGCCGACCACGTTATCAAGTGAGCCGCGCGCAACCGGAAATCGCGAGTAAGGGGATGCCAGAATCTGTTTGAGGATCTGGTCAATAGGGTCATCAGAATCCAGCCATTCGATCTCTGTGCGTGGGGTCATAATGGCATTGATCGAGCGGTCATTGAGGCGGAAGACCCCTTCCACCATGTCCTGCTCGGCTTCGCCAAAAACCCCCACCTGGGTGCCCGCTTCAATGAGCACCTTAATTTCCTCTTCGGTTACCGGCGGTTCTCCGGACGGTTTGACTCCGAGTATTTTTACTCCCAATTCAGTCGATGCAGAAAGGAGGTGCACGATGGGGGCGGCTACCTTTGAAAGGAAGCGCATAATCCCACTCACCTTGCCGGCGATCTTCTCGGGGTCATTCAACGCCAGCCTTTTTGGAATCAACTCACCGATGACCAGGGAGAAGTAGGTTGTGATGAGAACCACAATGGTGATGGCTACACCTGAAGCGTATGGAGCCAGCCAGGCAATCTTTTCAAAACTGGATGCCAGTCTCCCTGCCACGGTGGCACCGCCCAGGGCGCCGGTGAGGATGCCTACCAGGGTGATCCCTACCTGGACCGAGGAAAGCAATTTGTTTGTAGATTTTGTTAGTTCCAGCGCTATCCTTGCACCTTTGTCGCCTTCATCGGCTTTTTGCTCGAGCCGTACCTTGCGCGCTGAAACGAGAGCGATCTCGGACATTGCAAAAAATCCGTTGATGAGAATAAGTACGAGGACAAAGAATACTTCAAGGAATACCGAACTCATGGGTTAATCCTCATTCCCGGCGGGTTCAGTCTCACCCTCGACAGACTGGATGATGGTACTTGCCAGTGTTTGAATGGCTTCAGTCTCACCCGGTTCGGCGTGAGTGGATTTCCAGTAGCTGTCCAATAATTCCAGCGGGGTTAGGTTGGCAATACCTTCTCCAGTGGGCAGGCGCAGACGGGCTTCCTGCGAAGGACGGCGAATGAGGTGAAATTCCATCGACCCGGCGCTTTGTTCGCGCAACAGGGTTTCATCGAGGAAAACTTCAAGTTCGCGCGGGTATTCCACGGTAAGACGCAGGATTGCGTTCTCCATTTGTTTTTTCGAGGGCAGCGCGCCAGGGACTTTACTGATCATCCCATCGCGGTCTTTGATGGATATGAATTTATCGATGAAGCGGCGTCCTTCGAGTTTCCTGGCTTCATACGTCGTTTTCCCCTTCGAAACCTGGGCGATGACAAAATACTTTTCATCGGCGGCTTCACCGAAGTCAACCCGTTCGATTGAACCGGAGTAGACCACAGGTGGATGGGCTCCCGGGTTCAGGTTCTGGTGCTTGTGAATGTGACCCAGGGCGACGTAATCGAGCCGGGGGTCCTTGACCAGGCTGCCGGGCAGGACAATATCTTTTCCGAGCATGACGGTGCGTTCATTTCCGTACAACGCTCCCTGGACGGATCCATGAGCAGTAAGAATGGTAGGCAGAGAGGGATCCAGCTCATTCATCCAGGTTTGAAGGATCTCGGTCAGGCGGGTTTCGAGTTCCTGGTTGACCTTTTCTGCTTCTTCGCCTTCAAGACCGAGGGAAGCCATTAACCCTGAACGGAATACCCAGGGCAGCGCCAGCACCTGCAGCGGCAGACCCCAGAGATCAGCTGGTTTAAGAAATTCAGGTTTGCCCAATACGCGGACATTGGGGACTTCGAGGGTATCAAATTCCTGGAGGGTATGAGCGCGTCCGCTGGCAGGGCTGAGGTCGTGGTTGCCGACCAGCAGCAAGGTTGGGATTTTGGCATTGGCAAGACGCATAATGCGCCGCCCCCATTCGCGCTGATAGGTAGGTGCAGGCTGGCGGTCTTTGTAAGCATCACCGGCAAAGATGACCAGGTCCACCTTCTCGTCGATGGCAGCATCCACGATGGTATCCAATGCTTTCAGGAAGTCCATCACACGCACGGGCAACCCGCTTACCGGGTCATGGCGGCCCTGCTGGGCAATATCAATATGAGCATCAGCAAAATGCAGGATCTTGAGTGCTTTTTTCCCCATCCCTTTTCCAATCTCCCCTTAAGGGGTTAACCCGAGATTATTTAATTGCTCGATGCTGGGGGTAAATCCCTCATGCCAGACCAGGCTTTCACGGAAATCCTTGATGGCGCTTACCTGGTCGCCGCTGGCCTGTTCAGCCATTGCCCGCCAATACCAGGATTCCTCGATCGCTTTTTTGGATTGGATCGCATCCAGGGTGGTTGTGGCAAGGTTGATCACGTCCTGGTAACGGGCGGTGTAGTAATAGGCAAAATACGGTCCGGTCTGGTACCAGGTCATGCGCCAGGGCGGCATCTTGTCGGCGGGGATCGAAGGGTATAACCCATATGCCATATCGTATGCCTGCGCCGCTCCGCTGTAATCGTGCAGGTACACAAGGCTGGTGCCGGCATTGAACCAGGCGAAGAAGAGGTCACGCGGTTCTGTGAGAGATTTGATCTCCTGCTGAGAACGGTCATACGCCGCACGGTAGGCATTGTTCTCGTCCGTCAGCGGTCCAAGCTGATTCAATACATCATTCGCCTTGTCCTTTGGAAAGACTACCAGGAAGACGTAATTAAAGGAACGCCAGTTTTTGTAAAAATCATCATAAAGGATCTCATAACTGAGAAGAGTAGTGTTGTAAGTGAAATTCAGTCCTTTACCTTCCGAAGTATTCAGGATCAATGGCAAATAAGAATCCTTGGTGTGGAAAACCTGCCGGGTGTCATCGTAACCGACCACCAGGTCATAATGCCCCATCCATCCCATATTTGGATGCAAGGGTGTGGAGGGAACATCGAAGCCCTTTTCCACCATTACCGGGAAGCCGGCAGCCAGCAGGGCTTTGAGCGTTTTGAGATCACCCCCCATGCGGAAGAGGGCATCGAAATCTGTGTAATCCTGCACGTAAGCCTGCATTTCATAAGGCATTACGTTCTTATCTTCCGGGTTGGGTTTCACGTATGGCGCGATATGATCCTGGGGGACTTCAGCCGTGGGATTGAGCTTGCCGACCCATTTGTAAAAAGAAAGGTACATCGCCAGCGTGGTCGGACCGCAGTTGTTCATGCGCTGCTCTTCGGGGCGGACTCCCTTGAGAAAGACGGATGCAGGAAGCGGCAGTGGTGTGGGGGTGATGGTGGCGGTTGGCAGGGGTGTTGCAGGGACAGGTGTTGCGGTTGGTGGTACGTAGGCATTAATGGTTGCCTCTACCGCGGTGGCGACTGAATCCGCGCCACCCTGACCGGGCGTGAAAACCACATTTTCCGGCGGGAAGAGGGCATACTTAAGATTGATGAAAGTTTGGGAGAGGTGATAGGACAGGCTCGAACGCACACGTGGAATCGTAAGCGCGATACCTGCTAATAAGATACCCGCTGCAAGACCGTACAGAACTATCTTCCGGCTTTTCTTCACAATCGGATTATATCATCTGGGGGTTACGAAGTTTTTCCCCCTATATTTATAAGCCTTTTTGTGAAGAGGAACGCCAGATTTATTTTTTTATCAATGGATGAGCAACAAAAAAATCCCACATGACGCGGGTTGCATCGATCGATTGCGAGGTTTTGCCAACGATCCACTTTGGCAGCGGTTTCCCACCGGGCCAGGAATGCCCTCCGCCCAGGACGGTGTAAAAAACCACATCAGCACCCTGTTCGCAGCCGGTATAGTGAATCCCCACAACATCAGGCGGAAGTCCATCAATTGCCTCGGAGGAATTTTGACAGGAGTTCAAAGCCGCATAATTTGCCACCCATGCCGGGATGGACGGAAACGGGATTTCAAACGAACGGGATGGACCACCAAGAAACGGGACGACCAGGTCGGTATCCCCATGGAAGACTATCATGGGAATCGGGCGGGAGCGATGGCATTGTTCAATCGGGAAAAGGTAAGCTCCTGCTACTCCCCCGATGGCGGCAATCCGGTCGGACAGGGTGCAGCTGAGGAGAGAGGTCATGCCTGCGCCGTTGGAATGCCCGGTGGCGTAGATACGGGCGGGGTCGAGGTTGTACTGCTCCCCAAGTATGTCCATCAGGTCGGCAAGGAACTGCACATCAATTAATGGGTCTTTGCCTTCCACGCTGATTGCCGAAGCGCGCCAGCGTTTGGGGAATTTCGTCCCCGAGGGGTACACGACGATGAATCCTTTTTCATCTGCCAGCGCGTTCCACTGGCTAACCCGTGCCTGGTTGGCAGGCCACTGCGCGAAGCCATGAATGACGATCACCAACGGGGTAGGAGTGGCAGGATCGTAACTCTTTGGAACATACAACAGGTAAGAACGTTTTTCGCCTGAAGAGACCAGGTGTCCATTGGTATGGTTACTCAGGAGATAGGCGATTGCCAGGATAACAACTAATAATAGGGCACTACCTAGAAAACCGCCAATTATGGTGAGAGTGAGTTTAAGTGGACTCATGGTTTTTGTCCGTTGATCTTGTGTGCGTACCAGTGGTTGAGTTCTTCCGGGACCAGGCGCAGGGAGCCATTAATACAATCCCTGATGGATATCCATAACGCGTCAGCTTTATCCCCGTTTGCTTCTACCAGTTCAAAAGTTTTATGCTCACAGAAAGTGATGTCGGTGAAGCGGGCAGGGAAGAGGAAATCGATCTCGTGACCCTGTTCGCCATCACAGGTGAAGAGGTTTTCCACCACGAACGGCGCGGCAAGTAAAGCGATTTCGGTATTCAATTCTTCCTGCACTTCCCTCACCACAGCCTCATGGGCGTGTTCGCCAAATTCAACCGAACCGCCCACCGGACGGTAATACTCATCCCCTTTGACGCTGTCGTGCATCTTCACCACAAAAAGGAATCCCTTGTCTTCGATCCAGGCGAGGGCTTTGACACGGATACGGGCTTGTTTCATCATAGGTCAATTTTATCCGTATTTACCACTGACAGAAGTTGATATTGATTTTTTATGAAGGTTCAATTATGATGGAAATAATAGGACAAATGCAGTCCAATTATATGGAGCAAGATGAAGACTGTTCGAGTTGTTTTATTCCTTTTACTAATTGCCATCGTTGCCGGGCTCGCTCTTTTATTCCGTGCAAATAGGGGAGTCCCAATATCGATCGATACCCCTGAGATAAAAACCGCTTCGGCAACGAATGATCACTCCAATGAGACAGCAGCAATTACTCCAACTTTGGCGTTGACTGTTGAACCAACTCGAAACCCGGTAATTTTGCCGGCAGAAGATGAGGCATCTGCACGACTTCAAGTGCCTGCGGGTTTTGCGATTCGCATCTTTGCGGACGGACTTAACGGAACACCGCGATTTATGGCTGTCAGCCCCGAGGGAGAGTTATATGTTTCTCTTTATAAAAGTGGAGAGATTGCCAGACTCCCAGACCGAAACCATGATGGAATTGCGGACGGGGTAGAGGTCATAATCAACGGACTCAACAAACCGCATGGATTGGAATTTCATGACGGGTGGTTGTATATTGCCGAGTTGGACAGGGTAATTCGGATTCGTGATGGAAATAATGACGGAGTATTTGAAGTAAAAGAGCTTGTCACGGATAACCTTCCGGGGGGAGGCGGTCACACTTCCAGAACACTCCATTTCGGACCAGACGGTTTGTTGTACGTAAGTGCTGGCTCCTCGTGCAATGTCTGCGCGGAAAATGACCCACGCAGAGCTGCGATATTGAGATTTAATCCTGATGGCAGTATCCCCCAAGATAACCCATTTGCCAATGATCCCGATATCCGAAAACAGCCTGTATGGGCATGGGGATTGCGTAACAGCGTCGATTTTTTGTGGACGCCTTCAGGTCAGATGTGGGCGGATCATAACGGGCGGGACAACCTCATGGATGACAATGGAACCTCTGATACTTTGCCGCCAGAGGAGATCATCATCCCCGTCCAGGGGAACAAATCTCACGGCTGGCCTTATTGTTACACACCGGTCATGAGATTAAATTTACCGGCACAAGCCGAGATTGAAGACAACCAGAGCGGGTTGCAGATCCCAGCGGGATTTGATTGTTCAATTAACAATGTCGTTCCTGCATTATTTACAGATCTGGCTCACAGCGCACCACTTGGAATAGCATTGGGAAATTCCAACCTGGTTTTTCCTTTGGATTACCAAACCAGCTTGTTTGTTGCCTATCATGGCTCTTGGAATACCTCTAATACGAGCATCCGCGACTGCAAAGTGGAAAGAATTATTTTAGACGGTGAAGTGCCTGTCGGCAATGAGACTTTCATCAGCGGATGGCGCGCGGAAGGGCAGACTTGCGGCAGCCAGGATACCTGGGGTCGGCCGGCCGATGTAATCATTGGATCTGATGGCGCCCTTTATGTTTCTGATGACAAAGGAAATCGCATCTACCGTGTAGTTTTTACCGGGACTTAACCTTTAAAGAAAAGATGCTCTTTTTGGGAGCATCTTTTTTGATTGGTTTTTGACCTAAATAGTCGGAGTCGGGTGTTTCTTCTCCTGTTTCAATTTGCGTTTTTCCTTGATGGTATGCTTGGGTTTCTTTTTCTGTTCCTTTTTGCCTTTATCGGCCTTGCCGCCACTTTCTGCCATTAGATCACCTCCTGATATTGATCAACTTGAATTACAGGATAAAGTATAGCATATTGGTCAACAAGTAAGCCCCTGGATTACTTGACCCAGGGGCTTGAAGTTTATTACTTCTGTTCGGTGAATTCACCGTCGATGACGTCGCCATCGGCTTTGGGGGCTTCACCCTGTGGTGACTGCTCGCTGTCTGTAGATTGCTGAGGCTGAGCGCTGGCTTGCATCACCTGGCTGTAAAGCTGCTGAAGCTCCTCTGTGAGGCTCTTGATGCGGTTGACATCTTCGCTTTTCACTGCCTCACGCAGTTCATGCACTTTGGCCTCCACCTGGGAGCGCTGATCCTCGGGAACCTTATCGCCGGCTTCCTTGACGGCTTTTTCCACCTGGTAGGCTGCGTTGTCGCCCAGATTGCGGGCTTCTGCCACTTCCTTGCGTTTCTCATCGTCAGCGGCGTGGGCTTTGGCTTCCTGCACCATGCGCTCAATGTCGCTTTTTTGCAGGTTGGTGCTGGCGGTGATGGTTACCTTTTGCTCGCGACCGGTAGCTTTATCCTTGGCGGTCACATTGAGGATGCCGTTGGCATCGATATCAAAAGTAACTTCCACCTGCGGAAGACCACGGGGGGCGTTGGGGATGCCTTCCAGGCGGAACCGGCCAAGGGTCATGTTATCCGATGCCATGGGACGTTCGCCCTGCAACACATGAATATCCACAGCAGTCTGGTTATCATCTGCGGTCGAGAAGATCTGCGACTTGCGGATGGGGATGGTGGTGTTGCGTTCGATGATCGGCGTCATCACGCTGCCGAGGGTTTCGACCCCCAGTGAAAGCGGGGTAACATCGAGCAGCAGAATATCCTTGACTTCGCCGCCAAGCACACCACCCTGGATGGCTGCGCCGATTGACACAACCTCATCCGGGTTGACACCCTTGTTGGGTTCCTTGTTAATCAACTTGCGCACCAGGTCAAGCACCTGGGGCATGCGGGTGGAGCCGCCGACCAACACAAGTTCGTCAATATCCGACGCCTTCAAATTGGCATCCTTGAGTACATTTTCATATGGCTTGCGGCAGCGCTCCAGCAGGGGAGCTGTCATCTGGTCAAATTTTGCGCGCGACAACTTGAGAATCAGGTGTTTGGGTCCCGAAGCATCCGCGGTGATGTAAGGCAGGTTGATCTCAGTTTCCATGACCGTGGAGAGTTCGATCTTGGCTTTTTCCGCTGCTTCGCGTAATCGCTGCAAAGCCTGGCGGTCTTTACGCAGGTCGATACCCTGGTCAACTTTGAATTGATCGGCTGCCCAGTTGACAACTATCTCATCCCAGTCGTCACCTCCAAGGTGGGTATCGCCGTTGGTGGATTTGACCTCAAAAACCCCGTCGCCGACTTCCAGAACGGAAACATCAAAAGTACCACCGCCGAGGTCAAAGACGAGGATCTTTTCGTTCTTCTTTTTATCGAGGCCGTAAGCAAGAGCGGAGGCTGTTGGCTCGTTGATGATACGCAGTACATCCAATCCGGCGATTTTTCCCGCATCCTTGGTAGCCTGGCGTTGGCTGTCATTAAAGTAAGCCGGCACGGTGATGACTGCCTGGGTGACGGTTTCTCCAAGGAAAGCTTCCGCATCTGCTTTCAACTTGGAAAGGATCATAGCCGAGATTTCCTGTGGCGAATATTCTTTATTGGTGACCGGGATGCGCACACGCGCGTCCTTGGAGGGACCTGCCACCACTTCGTAAGGAACCATCTTGCGTTCCTGGGCAACTTCGTCGTAACGGCGTCCCATGAAGCGTTTGATGGAGGAGACTGTATTCTCAGGATTGATCACTGCCTGGCGCTTGGCGGTTTGACCCACCATGCGCTCGCCATTTTTATTGAAAGCCACTACGGACGGGCACAGACGCGACCCTTCCGCGGTGTTGATGACTACCGGGTCACCACCCTGCATGACGGATACAACCGAATTAGTGGTGCCGAGGTCGATTCCGATGATTTTAGACATTTTGTGCTCCTTAAAACAAGAATAAGAACCTAGGATTGGGAATCCCGGAGGTGGATTTAGTGACCGGTTATCCGGTTTCCGATAGAATAAGCATACTCGGCAAATATTAGATTAATATCAACAATGCGTTGGATTTCTGTCAAAAGACGGGTGCTATAATGCAGTCAGAGGTAAACATGAAAAAGTCAAAAGGGATTTACCTGTTTTCTCTTCTTTCATTAGTCCTTGCGCTGGTCCTGGGAAGTTTCACGCCTGTTTCGGCGCGGCCAAACCAGCCCGAGGTGATCGTGATCACCCTGGATGGTCCCCTGACCCCGGTGTGGAGCGGCGTTCTGGAGCGCGGGATATCCCAGGCAGAAAAAAGGGATGCTGACCTGATCGTGGTTGAGTTGAATACCCCGGGTGGTGGCATCGAATTGATGAATAAACTGGTACAGCAAATTCTGGCCAGCCCGGTTCCGGTCGTGGTTTTTGTGTCGCCCCGCGGCGGGATGGCTGCATCTGCCGGCACACTGCTGGTATTGGCAGGGAATGTGGCAGCCATGACGCCAGAATCAGCCATTGGCGCGGCCAGCCCGGTGGGAGTGCAGGGGGAAGACCTGCCAACCACGGAAGCAGCAAAGACACGGGAGATTCTCAAAGCCAGTGTGCGTTCACTGGCTGAACGGCGCGGCGCAGAGGCAGTTCGACTGGCGGAATCTGCGATCGATGAAGCCAAGGCAGCCACTGCTGAAGAAGCGTTTTCTGCCGGGTTAATCGATTATATTGCCAATGACCTGAGCGACCTGTTGCGGCAGCTTGATGGTAAAACGATTGAGGTTTCCGGGGTTGCCACAACATTAAATTTAAAAATGGCAACGATCACGCCGATTGAAGAAACATTTGTTGAAGGAATCCTTGACCTGTTGACCAACCCTAATATCGTCTTTTTACTGCTTTCGGTTGGCGTGCAGGCGCTTTTGATCGAGCTATCCAATCCAGGAGGCTGGTTCGCGGGCTTTGTGGGAATTACCCTGCTTTCCCTGGCGGTATACGGGCTCGGAATCCTGCCGGTAAACTGGTTTGGGCTTATCTTCCTGGTTGCGGCATTCGTACTGTTTATCCTGGACATCAAAGCGCCCACTCATGGGGCACTGACCGCAGCCGGCACCGGCTCCTTCATTGCTGGAGCGTTGGTTCTGTTCAATTCCGCCAGTGTGCCTGCTTTCAGTCATGTATCCATCCCGCTGGTAATCTTCATGGGGCTGTTCATGGGAGCAACCTTCCTGGCGGTGGTAATGATCGCTGTAAAGGCAATGAAGACGCCAATCGTCACCGGCCGTGAAACTCTGGCGGGGAAAACAGGAATCGCCTGGACATTGATCGATCCCCGCGGCGAGGTGCAGGTGGCCGGGGAACGCTGGACTGCCATTGCAGAAACGGGAGACGCACCCATCCCAGCCGGTACGAGGGTGGAGGTGGTTCGGGTGGAGGGCGTGAAATTGATCGTCAAAAAAGCCGGATAATCAAAAAGGGCTGAAAAGCCCTTTTTGTTTTACCATGCATTAGGAATGGATTGTTATTCGGGTTAGAGTTTTCCGAAAGCGACTCCCTTATAGACCCATCCACAGGCAGTCACCATATCCTGGATGGGTTTTTTGATCTCATTGGTATTGAATTTATATTTATAGACCTGACCCGGGGCAAGTGTTTCAGTAAAGGCATAACCTGTGCCAAATTCAACCGAAGTTGATTGCCCTTTGAAAGTGCTCATTTCAATTTTAAGCGAGGGAATTCCTGCTGACCAGGAAAGTGTGTATTCACGATCCATGGTTTTTACCTCATGTGTATTCTCGTCCAGCTTGAGGTAGATCCGAAATACCTTGGTGAGATTGGCTTTTGCGAAAATCTCATACCACCTTGCGTCTACGATCTTCCACTCGGCGATGAGGTCCACATTTTCGGCAAATCCCGGAATCACCTGCCAGGGAGCAGTCGGGCGGTTCAATGATAGAATGCGTTCAATCACGGCGGGGGCAGGAAGGGCAGGAACCCCGGCCGTAGGACGTTTGGTTCCGGTAATAAAATCAAAAGCTCCCATAAAACCTCCATAAAAAAACTTAACTGAATCTATGTTATTCATTATGACACTGATATGAAGAATTACAAACGCAGATATTTATTTCAAGAAATAATACACTGCGACACTAATTCCAATGATCACCACCATCCAGCGCAGCACGGTTGGGTTTAGATTTCCCGCCAGCTTGCCCCCGGCTGCGCCGCCCAGCAGGGCGGTAACCGCCATGATGGCAGCGGTCAGCCAGATGACCTGCCCGGAAAAGATGAATACCACTGCCGCAGCTACGTTGGTGGCAAAGGCGATGGATTGTTTTAGCGCATTCAACTTGGTAAGCGAGCCGCTCAGCGTGATCCCCAGCACCGCAAGGATGATCACACTGAGACCTGCGCCAAAATACCCCCCGTAAACTGCGGCAAGCGCGATGGGCAGGCTGGCAAGCAGGTTGGACTTCCCGTTTTGCCCATTATTGTGGGATTTAGCAAGCCATTTCTTCAGCGGATCCCCGATTGCAAGTAATACGGATGCCAGCAAGATCAGCCAGGGGATGACCGCGGTGAACAACCGTTCTCCGGTAAACAACAGGAGTAGTGCTCCCACAAATCCGCCAATCGCCCCGGCAGGTAATAACCACCAAAGCCGGGATTTCTGGTCAGCGAGCAGGCTTCTCTGCGCCAGGGTTGCACCAAGGTACCCGGGGCACAAAGCAACTGTGTTGGTGACATTTGCAGCAACCGGAGGGACGCCAAGCAGGGTCAGCACCGGGAAGGTGATCAACGTACCGCCTCCCGCCAGGGCATTCACCAGCCCGGCTGCAAAGGCTGCCAGGGCAACAAGTAATAGTTTTTCCAATTCCATATTCATTATTCTACGGGATAAAACAAATAACTGCCACAAGGAGCATGGCAGTTATTTTATCGCTGAAGGTAAATTAATCCTCTGACCTTGGAGGAAGGCCTGTAATTTCATCGATGCGTTTCATCACATCAGGGGAAAGCAGGGGGAGGGCGTTGATCGCTTTCATGTTTTCTTTCACCTGTTCCACCCGGCTGGCGCCGGTGATCACTGTGCTTACATTGGGGTTCTTTAGGCACCAGGCGAGCGCGAGACGGGAAAGGGGAATTTCCAGCTCTTCAGCTACCCTGCCCAGTTTTTTTACAATTTCGATTGACTTTTCATCCGAGAGCCGTTCTCTGAGCCATTCGAAGCCCTTCAAAGAACCGCGTGAATCTGCGGGGATGCCGTTGTTGTACTTGCCGGTGAGCAGCCCTGATGCCAGCGGACTCCAGATGGTCGCGCCGTAGTGATAATCGCGGAAGATACGTTCATACTCCACTTCAAAACGCTCGCGCCAGAGCAGGTTGTACTGCGGTTGTTCAACCACCGGCTTGTGCAGGTGATGCCTTTCGGCGATCTCAATCGCAGCAGTGATATCCGCAGCAGGCCATTCAGAGGTGCCCCAGTAGAGGGCTTTTCCCCATTCGATGAGGTTATGCATTGCCCACACTGTTTCTTCAACCGGGGTATTCGGGTCAGGGCGGTGGCAATAAAGCAGATCGACATACTCCATATCGAAGCGCTTTAAACAACCATTCATCGCTTCGATGAGGTGTTTGCGATTGAGGGTATTCTTTTCATTGATCGTATTGCTCAGTCCCCAGTAGATCTTGGTGGAGATAAGATAGCTGCTACGTTTCCAGACGAGCTTTTTGAGCGCCTGACCCATGATCTCCTCGGATTTTCCACCGGCATAGACCTCGGCGTTGTCAAAGAAATTCACTCCGGCGTCATACGCAGCAGCCATGGCTTCAACAGCAGAATCAATCCCAATCTGATTGTGAAAGGTAATCCACGAACCCAGCGAAAGCGCGCTGATCTGCAACCCGGTTTTTCCAAGTCGGCGATATTCCATTTGCATTCCTCCATGTTTTAAAACATGTTTGTTAAGCCTTTAGGTTTCGAATTTACCCTTATTCAATTATATTCTACTGTATAAAAGTTGGTGATGACGAGCGAGTGTTTATAACCAGAATCGTCACTGATCCATAACGTCCGTGATCACTATCACGGACGTTTTTTCTTGGGCTTCACTTGAGGGCTATAATACTCTAATCAGATGATTTGGAGAAAACGTAGATGATGCAAGGTCATGGCATGCGAAGACTGGCAAATGCGCCGGATGAGATTCCACATGTCTCTCGAGAGTTGATGAAACGGGTGCTAACATACGCCAGGCCCTACAAGGGAAAACTGGAGTTATTGCTTTTGTTGATCGGTGCAGGTATTGGGCTCTCCCTGCTTTCCCCCCTGATCGTGCGGCAATTGATCGACCACACCATCCCCAATAAGGATTTACGCGGACTGACTCTCCTGTCGCTGGCATTATTGGTGCTACCCGCAATCAATGGCGCGATGAACCTCTTTCAACGCAGGTTGAGTTCCGAGGTTGGCGAAGGGGTGATCTACGACCTTCGCATGGAGTTATATTCCGGACTGCAGCGCATGTCTTTGCGTTTTTTCACCAACACCAAGGTCGGCGAATTAATGAGCCGCTTGAACAACGATGTGGTCGGCGCGCAAAACGCCATCAGCCGCACCCTGGTGGATATGATAACCAATATCATCCAGGTAATTGCGTCGCTGGCGGTGATGTTCGCGCTTGAATGGCGCATGACGCTGATTAGCATTGTCATCTTCCCCCTCTTCATCCTCGCCGTGCGTCAATTGAGCACCCGCCTGAGGGATATTGTCAGGCGTCAACTGGTTGCCAACGCGCAGATGAACGCCATGATGAATGAAACCTTGAATATCGGTGGCGCGCTGCTGGTAAAACTGTTCGGGCGTCGGCAACTGGAAGTCGACCGTTTCGGCAACCGCGCTGAGCAGGTGAAAAAAGCCGGCATCGACCGCTCGGTGACAGGCTCACTCTTCATGGGGATCGTGGGACTTGTTGCGGCTGTTGGAACAGCGCTTGTCTATGGTTTTGGCGGTTATTTTGTCATCAAGGGGGGAATGACCGTAGGGCTGATTGTGGCGTTCGGGTCGTACCTTGGCGGGTTATATGGCGCTTTCCAGGCGCTCGCCAACGCGCCAATGGATTTTGCCACTTCCGTGGTGAGCTTTGAACGCGTTTTTGAGGTGGTTGACCTTCCATTGGATATCACAGAGAAACCGAATGCTATCGAGCTCAAAGAGACGAAAGGCGAAATCGTTTTTGATGATGTGACTTTCAGCTATCAACAGGGCGATGAGCATTTCCTCAGTGATGTACGCCGATATGGCAGCATGGATAATATCTCGAATGTGTTGTCGGGAGAAGAAACCGAAGAGAAGACTGAAGAAGTTCATCACAGCCAGGCGCGCGGAAATGCCCTGGAGCATGTGAGCTTTTGTGTTGATCCCGGGCAGTTGGTGGCGCTGGTAGGACCGAGTGGAGCTGGGAAGACCACCCTCACCTATTTGATTCCGCGGCTTTACGACCCCACCTCCGGGAGTATCCGCATTGATGGCATTGACATTCGTGACATGACCCTGGAATCGCTGACTGCCCAGATCGGCATGGTCACCCAGGAGACCTACCTGTTCCACGATACGATCCGCACCAACCTTTTGTATTCTAAGATCGATGCCACGCAATCCCAATTAGAAGAAGCCTGCAGAGCTGCCAACATCCATGATTTCATTTCGGAATTGCCGGATGGGTATGATACGGTGGTAGGCGAACGCGGGTACCGCTTGAGCGGCGGTGAAAAACAGCGCATCGCACTGGCGCGAGTCATCCTTAAAGACCCGCGTATCCTGGTGCTGGATGAAGCCACCAGCAGCCTGGATAGTGAATCGGAAACGTTGATCCAGGATGCCCTAAAAAAGGTGATGGCAAGCCGCACCAGCATTGTCATTGCTCACCGTTTGAGCACCATCCTGGCGGCTGACCAGATCCTGGTCATCGACCGAGGTGGTGTGACGGAACGGGGAACCCACAGGGAATTGCTGGCGCAAAAAGGGTTGTACGCTCAACTGTATCGAAAACAGTTTAAAAAAGGCGAGAGTATCATCACCGAATGAAAGCCGGACGCGCCGGATTGCCTTTTTGATTTTGGTTCTGTTATTGGTAAGGTGAAAACCGTTTATATTCAGAAGGCTTAACCCGGGTGATCTTCTCGGTTTTTGGGCTGACCAGGTAATCATGACCGTTGCGGTGAAGCAAAGGAAAACGCCGGTTGAGAGCCGCGTAATGGTCGCGGGTTTCCTCTGAAAGCAAGGCGTAACTATCCAGGTCTTCCAGCCAGGTGGAAAATAGTTTATCGAAGGAGGAAACAAATTCCCTGCGATAGTCAGCGGTTACCTGGTCTAGGTGACTGATGACCCAGCATTTCTTCGTGAATTCCCAGTCGTAGGTCAGCCCGATGAAACGGAAATCGGAGGTGATGTACGGGAAGAAAGGGAACTGCCGGCAGGAGGTGGCGCGGTACTCGCGTTCGCAAAACGCGGGGCCTTTGCATGCCAGCAGGAACAGGTGATGCGGGGTCTGGTTGAGCAGTTCCATCGGGTTGCAGGGTTCATCCGGGCATTCATTGCCGCGCCACTTGTGCCACAGGCGGGTGTGCTGCCGCAGGTACTCCCATTCACTGCGATAAGCCACCGGCACGGCGTAGCAGATATCACAGCAAAATGGCTTGCGATGCGGGTTGTGTGGTGCACATTCCAACCCGCAATCGATCAACGTGGTGGGGGTGTGAAAACCATCATACAGTGCGCGAAAATCCATTTTGTACTCATTGCCCATACTTGAATTTTACCCGAAGAAAATATGACCCGCCATGAGCGGGTCAAATAAGGAATTTATGCAGGGGAGACTTCGGCGTCTTCTGGAGCAGGGGCGAAACGCTCCTGCTTGCCCAGGCGGGCATGGAGAACGAAGTAAGCCAGCGCGGATATCCCGCATAACACGCCTCCGATATACCACAACAGATTGGGGTTGTAATTATCGAGGATCACGCCTGCCAACCCCGGGCCAAAGGTAGCGGGGATCATCCATACCATGCCGAATACCCCCATGTAACGGCCGCGCATCTCTTCAGGGGAAAAATTGGTCGCCAGTGACTGGCTGGTGGGAACCACCAGCATTTCACCTATCGTGATGATCACAATAGCTGCCACAAAAAGCCAGTACTGGTTGATAAAACCGAACATGCTGAAACCGAGCATGTAGAATAAGGTGCCCGCCGCCATCACAACAAAGGGTGGTTTCTTCTTGCTGAAACGGGTGACGCTGAACTGGAAAAGGATCACCACAATGGCGCTTGCTGACAGCATGAAGCCATAGCCCTGGGCAGGGACGTTGTGGTATTTGTTCAGAAAAACAGACAACGAATTGTACATTTGCTGGTACACGATTCCCATCAGCATACCCGCCAACAGGAACGCCATGAACGCTCCGTTGCGTAAAACTTTGGTATAACCCGCAAAGGTCTTGAGGATTCCTTCGGGCACATGGTCTGGATGCGGCTCAGGTTTGGTTTCAGGGATGAGCAGGTAGAACAGGAAGGCTACAACGCAGCTGATGATGGCATCCGCGATGAATAAGGCCAGGAAGGATTTTCCAGCCACAAAGCCGCCAATGGTTGGGCCGATGATCCATGCCAGGTTGCCTACCACACGCAGCACACCAAAACCCTCCTGGCGTTTCTCTTCCGGCAGGATGTCGGCGATCATGGCGCTATGCGCCGGACCGGCGATATCGGAAAGCAAACCGATGCCAACCGCCAAGGGGATGAGGACAGAGAAACTGTTCACGAACCCCAGTGAAAGGGTGCTCAAAGCGCTGAAGATCAATCCGCCGATAATCAATTTGCGCCGGCCGAACTTATCCGTCAGGGCGCCGCCGATCATTTGACCAAAAAGTCCGCTAATCGAAAAGATTCCCAAAACGATTCCCGCCTGGGTCATCCCGACGTTGAAATGCTGGGTGATATAGAGGGAAAAGAACGGGAACAGCATGGTGCCCCCTACGTGGTCAATGAATGAAACCATCACCACGACCCAGAATTTTTGAGGGAATTCCTTATATATCTTTTTAATATTGAAAAATTTCATAGTGTTACCTTGCAATGATGAGAATGCTTTTTAGGAGGAAAATACGGTCGAGTCGTTTCAACCAGGACGGGCGCGCAATCTATTATTATGGCGTCCTTATCTTAATGCAAGGTTAAATTTTTAAAACAGGGAAATTTTTATGTTTTGTTGTTGATAGTTATAGAGCCACCTGCGGTAAAAGCGTCTCCAATGCTTTCACAAGAGCGTTGACATCCTCCCGGGTGTTGTACCCCTGTACAGAGATGCGCACGAACTGCCTGTCCTGCCATTGGATCAACGGCACTTCAACCCTGTACTCATCATACAACCGTTGTTTGAGTATCTCGAGGTTACAGCTGGGAAGGGGAGCTATCCCCATCTGGAAGTACAGGTCTGAATCGAGCGGGTAAAGCGGCGGCATTTTTACCATATCGCAGATCTGCCTGATGCCCGCTTTCAATAACAGGTGGCACTCTTTGCGAACTTCACCCCAATCATTATCCTGCATAAATTTAAGCGCTGCCGGGATGGTTAATACGGCGGCCGGATCTTTGGTCCCTGTCCACTGCAGGAGGTCGATAAAACGCGAGCCTGTCGTGGATGCCGTAGTGGGGTGGTACCCCCAGCTAACGATCAAAGGTTCCACGAGGTGCTGCAGCTCCCTTTTTACATAAAGAAAGGCTGCTCCTTTGGCGCTCATCATCCATTTGTGGCAATTCCCCGTGACCACATCAGCACCAAGGCTCTGCAGGTCCACTGGAATCTGCCCAGGACTGTGAGCGGCGTCGATAACGGTGAAGATTCCCAAATTTCTTGCCTGCTTACAAACCCTTTCCACCGGCAGGCGCAGCGCGGTTGGCGAGGTGATATGACTGAGGAAGATGACCTTTGTGCGGGGAGTAACACCCTGCCAGAATAACTTAAAGACCTCTTCTTCAGATTGAACCGGCAGGGGAATGGGTTGATGGATATAGCTTGCCCCCGTTTTTCCGCACAGGAACTCCCAGGTATAGTCACAGGCACCGTATTCATGATCTGAAGTCAATACCTCATCCCCCGGCTCAAGATTAAGTGAGCGGGCGATGATATTCACGCCGTGGGTTGCGTTTGGAACATAAACAAGGTCATCCGCATCTGCATTAAGATATTGCCCCAATCGTTTGCGGGATTCGTATAACAACTGATCATACTCGCGTCCCAGCATCAGGACGGGCTGTTTCTCCAGCCTGGTTTGCCACTGCTGGTAGTCTTCAAATACAGGTTTGGGGGTTGCCCCAAATGAGCCGTGATTGAGGAAGATGACCGATGGATCGAGCAGGAAGTATTCTCTAAGGTTATGCATCAAACGATTATAAATTAGTGTTGAAATTTGATCATATTAACGTGTTGGAAATGGGTTGCCTTACTAGATTTTACTCGAATCAAAAGCCAAATGTAGCAGCGCCTGCCGCTGCCGGAAGCGGCAATTGAGGTCTCCGGATCGACAATTCTTGCGCAACTGTCCAATGTGCCGGCTCATGGCTTTCCAGCGTTTGATCTGACGAGCATCATCCGGACAGCGCCTCCCCATGTAATAACTGCAGTACCACTGGAACCATCCACGCGGGTCTTCGGGGTAGATGCAGCTTTTCATTTGCCAGTACCATAAAGGCTTTGATGCGTTCACCCCATAGAAATTAAGATGAGGATCATGCCTGTCGGGATTCAAGCGGGCGTTTACGAACCAGTCTTGCGGGAATTCCTCTAGGCAATCGGTGAGGTATTTGCCGCCAAGCACGCTTAATTCCAGCATCTCTTTTGGAGTCAGTTCGGGGTGAAACTCGGGATGGAAATTTTCACCGACCGGCTCGGTATTCCAGTAGCGGTAATCCTGCTGTATTTTGTCACTGACAATTACCAGTACAGGATCCATTGAGATTAATCCTGAGGTGGTTTGATACGCAGGTTTATTATACAATTCTGGTATCAATCAGGAGAGGTGAAAAATGGGAGATGTCATTGGCGGTTTGATCGTTGTTCTTGTTACAGGAATCATAATTGGCATAATTTTCTACCTGGTTCATGTACGAAGGAACAAAAGTGAAAAAGAGATGGAAGAAATTGTCAGCAAACATGGATGGAAATATGAAAAGGTCAGCGAGCGTTTGAAAGCCGGGTATCGAATTTACGGACCGCGCTGGACGCTCGAGGGAATGCGTATTTCCTCAGAATCGGGTAATGACACCGATTCCTACAATATCCGCGACTACACCTTGTTACATTCCGCGGATGTTAACTTTCCACCCGGCATCCTGATGATTGGTCCAAAACAGCCTGAGATTAACCTGGGCGGGATCAGCGATGTCTTGAAGCAAACCATGCTCAAGTTGATGGTGGGGGATGAAGCAAACGGTGCGGAAGGCATCCAGGAATCCTTTATTGGGCGCATGGCGTTACGCGAGCGCTATATGGTCTGGACCAACCGCGAAGAAGCAGCACGCGAATTGTTGACCCCGGAGGTCGAAAATGCTCTCATCCGCTATCCGGGTAAGGTCCCGCCGGTAGTCAAACTTAATGCAAAGGGGTTGGAAGTAAAGCTAATTTCGATTCGGCTGCGAAACCAGGCAGAAATCGAAGGACTGGTAGCTATCGGGGAGGCGTTTCTCTTATAAGGGTTGAGATACTGGTGTTTTCGAGTGTGGGAGTGAATTGCTGGGCGGCTTTGATTAGGTCAGTCACCGCGTCCCACGGGATTTGATCATACTCGGGCAGGATGTAATTACGCATGGCGAGTTCATTGCCGGTCAACAGATGATGCGGATCGGGCAGAAATCGACCCAACCCGAATTTCATCATAAATGGATGTCGCGGACTCCATATGACCATACATAACCCTGCTTTGATTGTGCCTCCGTGCCAGCCCTCATAGTACGCCACTCCGTCCCGACGTAAATTAATGTCCGCGTTAGGCGAAAGGCTCATGACGATATTGTGGATTTCCACAATCACATCCTGTTGTTTCTGCGGGAGTTGAGCGATCCTCATTTCGAGTTGTTTAAAGGTTAACATCACCGATTCCGATCAGCTCTTATGAAGGATCTTTTTTTCCTCGTCCACGATTTCCCGCATCAAGGCTACCGCATCCTGTTTCAGTTGGGCAGGAACGCCCGCTGTTTGGGGGAGGAACTTAAGCAGATCACGAGCCTGGCGAAGGGTGTCCTTCACCTGGGCGGCGTAACTTAGCGAATCCCACCCGCCGTCAACTGGAGCAGAAATCTCATGGGCTTTTTGGATCAGAAAACGCGCACGCGCGAAACGTTCTTCAGTGGTCAGCGTTTTTGACATTGCCTCCTCCTCTTCCTTCGTTCAGTAATAATTGGAGCACAGTGGCTTCACGCTTCACCCAGCGTTGAAGTTTTTCTGGATGCTCGTGTAAAAGGGTTTGGTTGACCGCCAGGGCTTCTGCGATCGGTATCCACTCCGGAGTGAATCCGAGCTCCGATTCATAAACATCTAGATGCTGAATTCCCATTTGGGAACCGACATGGCATTTGTAATAATAGGAAGTCATCACAAACAGGTCGAAATGTTTTTCAATGGGGAGATCATATTCGATCACCTTGCCGAATTCAACCGGACGAAAAACCAGGGTTGCGCCGCTTTCCTCGTTGACCTCACGTGCCAGCGCAGTAAAGCGATCCTCTCCGTGCTTGATGCCGCCGCCGGGGAATTTGTAGTCACCATCGCAGGCAGAATGGATCATGAGCAGTGAATCGCCATCCCGGATGATGGCACGTACCGCTTCGCGAATGACCCTGCGGCCTGAATGCGTGATGCCTGGTGTGCGGTCGATTTCCGCCAATACTCGCATAGGATAATGATACCGTATAACGGGTTCCATTTTACCGACGATGCCGGTACACACTGCTGGCAGCTGCGCGAAAAAGTGTGCGGCAGTGTGGAAAACCTGGGCATTAAACTGGACAGGAATGCGAACCGGGAGGCTAATCCAGAACAGGAGCAACTTTTGAATTCCCCGGATTCGAAAACGAAAATCCTGAGCATGCCAACGGACGAGGAAAGCATCATCCTGCAAGAGGTGATGAAAGCCCTGAATGCAAACCTCTGATTCTCAACCGGTATGAAGTACTGTCTTCGCTTATACGGTCTGGATTTCGGTTTCTTCAGATACCATTGCCTGCGGGTCTTTCATTTGGAGAACGATGAAAGCACCGAGTGCCAACAGTCCTGCTGAGAGAAGCAGCGCGGGGGTGTAGGAACCATCAGATGTTTTGAGCGCATCCATGATATACACAAAAACCACGCTCGATTGTCCGGCCAGCTGTACCAATCCATTGGAGGTACCCTCGGGGGTGGGCTGGGTGATCTCGGTGGCATATTGCATGCCGACCGGGTTGACACCAACCAGGAAGAACCCAAGCGCAAAGGAAAAAGTGAACAGGCTGAAGGCGTGATGTGCGAAAGCCAATCCTAACACGCAGGGGACGGCCATGATAAAGCCCATCAGCAAAAAAGCCTGGCGTTTGTGCATTTTATCCGAAATGGGAGCGATGATGATCGCACCCAGCACGCCGCCAGCCAGCATTAACGCCCCCAGGATACCCGCATCCGTGGCAGTAAAACCGCGCGGGCGGATGATGGTCTCCACCCAGGTGGTGACGCCGTTGAAAATGCCGAGGCCTATAAACATGATCACCAGGTAGAACCAAAAGTTGCGGATGGACACAGCGTGTTTTAGTCCAGCGAGCATGAGAGACCGTACTTCATCGCCAGGTTCGCAGGGCGGGGTGGCTGGTTTTTCACGCGCAAATACCAGGAAAAGGATGGCCGTGACGGCGGCGACCGCACCGTAGATCAGCCCAATCGTTGGGATAGGCAGAGTTTTGGCAAGCATGGGGGTTAAAACCATCCCCAGGGCGGTTCCAACCAGCGCGGAAAGGGTGACCCCACCAACGGCTGTGGCGCGTTCGTCAGGACCGAACCAGAGCGCAGGCACCTTTGTCCATGAATTTAGCATAGTTGGTTGGGCAATCGCCAGCCCGATGGTGAAAAGCAGCACCACGGAGTAATTTGCGCCTGCCAATCCGCGCCCGAGAGCGCAAATCGCCATCACCACAGCACCAGCACTGACGATCTTGCGGTATCCAAAAGTATCGATTGCCCAAGAGACTGGAATGGAAAGGGGGATAAAGGCGATCATGAATGTCATGGAAAAGAGTCCGATCTTGAAGTCAGACACACCGTAGAATTTGGCAGCGATGCCGTTGATCGGGGCATAAGTGATCCACAACATTTGCATGGCAATATTGACGAGCATGAAAACTGCCAGGATCACCCAGCGGTAAGGATAAAGTCGGTACGTTTTTTCAGTCATACGCCACCTGTTAAAATAATTATTTATAACCTCATTTGTTAACCCGCAGAGGTTGATTTAGATATCATGAATTTGTTTCAAGCCGGTTGATTGCATTCATGGAAAATCTTTTTGTGACCTGCCTGAAATGGTCAAGAGTAATATCAGTCCTGCCGTATTTATGGAAGAAATCCGCGTAATTAACGAAATCTTCGTTGATGAACCTGGCAAACCACAATGAAGCCACCAGATCCCATTGGGGCAGACAGCGAGTATCAATTTTAGTGAGGCCGATGTAACAGGCTGTTAATTGTTCAGCGTATTCAAAACCGAATTCGCAGGCCAGGTCAAGGCGTACCCCGGCCACATCCAGCAACGGGTCACCGATCCAGGCGTCTTCCCAATCGATGATTCCGCTGATATGGTCGTCCTGCCAGAGGATATTTCCATTCCAGATATCGCCATGCAGCAGGGCATCAGGGTTTTGATATCGCGGTGGCCAATGCATTGTTAACTTTTGGCGGATATTCACTTCATTCAGAAATTCATCCGGCATTTCAGGGAGGTCTCCGCATAGTTGTTCAATGGATAAACTTAATTTAGGGACTTTGGCGTCACGGATTTCATCGAGGTTCACTGCGTGGATCTTGGCCACCACTCCTGCCAGTTCCTCGATTCTGCCGGGGAGCGACATGGGCGAGAAATCCATTTCCCCTTCGAGGTATTCCAATACTAGCGTGGGTGCACCAAAGATATCACCGAGTTCATCCAGGTAAACAGGCAATGCCACCGGGATTTGATGGCGATGGAGGGTTTTAAGCAGGGCATTTTCCATGGCGAACGCGCCAGGCCGGTTTGATAAAGTCTCACCGGAAAGCTGGCGGATGACCCACTTTTTAGTTTCGTTATTAGCTGACCGGATCGTTACCAGGGTCATTGTCGCGGATAGCCGCCATTCAGCGGTTGGAAGTCCACATCTTCTCCCTTAACCTGAATCTTATCCAGAAACTTGTTAATTACAGAAGGTTCAAGCATGGACCATGCAAACTCAGATGATCTTGTCCAGCTTGCCGGCTAACTGGCGCAGGTATTCAAGCTGCCCGAGGTGATAGGTGAAATGAAAATGGAGGAAAAACACCCGCCAGCCGAGGGTCGTTTTCTGCTCACCGGCCAGGATCTCTTTTTCAAAGTCCTCATCCTTCGTTGCATCCAGTAAATGGTTAAGTGTCTCATGCGTCTGGTCATGCATGCTGACCAGGGTGATCAACGGCAGAACTCCCTCTTCCTCACCTCGGATAGGCTCTGAATTGCGGTCATAGCGGGCTACCTGTGCGGGGTTGAACGGTGGCGTTCCACCCAGCGCCCGGATGATCTCCACCTGGTTGGTCAGCAGATGCCCCAGCACCCAGTTGAGACAATTCCCGCCAGGCTGCGGCTGCAGCAGGCTGTCAGCCTGTGTGAGACCATTAACCTGCTCATGGATTATCTCGTTTTCCATTTCAAAAATTCGCTGTAAATTGCGGACAGTGATCACCTTTAGCTCCTTTCGGGTAAAAGACGGACGAGTTTCATTATAGCAACGAACGGATTTCTTTTTTGGTAAATCAAAAAGTTCTAATTTCAGCGAAAACTTCTTAGAGAAATGGGGTTTAATAGGATACAGAAAGGGACTTCACCATGACCGAAGACTACCAAAACATCAAAAAACTCAGCGACAGCCTGATTGATGAAGTGGTCGGGTCTGTTGGACTGCCCAGGACCCGCTTTAACCATTGGCTGGGGTGGCGCTTATTCCGCAAGATCACTGACAGGTTTGCCAATATCGGTGCGACCTTTGAAGGAATCGTTGAATCCGACGGACTCCCGAAAGCCTGCGAATACTGCCTTTCTCTATTCTGTAAAGACCTTCAGGTCAGCGGCGTTGAGAATATTCCGTTAAACGGTCCGCTGCTGGTGACCACCAACCACCCGGGAGCGTATGACGGGTTGACCGTTTTTTCCAACCTGCCGCGTAAGGACATCAAGTGGATTTCGACTGAGATCCCGTTCTTTCGACTGCTGCCAAACCTGGAAAGTCATGTGCTTTTTGCATCCCGCGAAGATTCGCGCAACCGCATGGTAGTACTGCGCAATGCCATTCAGCATCTGAAAAACGGGGGAGTGCTGGTGTATTTTGCCGCCGGGCACCGCGACCCCGATCCCGGTGTGTACCACGGCGCGTTGAAATCCATGGACGGGTGGCTGGATATTTTTGACACGTTCTTCAAGCATGTTCCGGAATTAACCGTGCTGCCGGTTGTGATCAGCGGGGTGGTAAGCCAGCATTGGGCAGAACACTGGCTGCCGCGCATCCGGCGCAAGCAGATCGACCAGCAACGCCTGTCGGAATTCGGGCAGGTGATCTCGCAGCTGCTTCACCCCGGCAAGTATTATTTGTCCCCTTTCGTTTCGTTCGGGAAGCCGCTATCAAGGCAGCAATTAACTTCGGAGAAAGAAACGACCCTGCACATGGTCATTGACGAGGAAAAGGAATTACTGCATCAGCATGTGGCGGCATTTGGCGGTAATGCCGATTGATTTACACTACGGATATCGTTTTTCGCCTGCTTTGATACGCACTTGAAGGTGATTCTCCGATGGCGGCAGGGGGCAGGTTGCGTAAGGGGTGTAAGCGCAGGGCCAGTTGTTTGCCAGGTTGAAATCGATGATCACCTGGTTGCCTTCGGGAGGTTGTGTCAGAACATACCTGCCGGCCGGGTAGGTGGAATCCCGGCTGGTGATATCTTTGAAACTGAACAAGAACCCGTCCTCATCTTCCTCGGCAATCAGGCTACAGGAGGTGCCGGCAATCACGAAATCCGCCCGACCGGTGAAATTCACCGGGTATTTTGTGCCGATGGCATCTTCAATGGGCAGGGTATGTGGTTCATCGAAAGGGGTGTAACGGGCATTGATGCGGAAAGAAGGGTCAACCTTGAAGTAATTCAGCCCCGCAAAATTTTTTACTTGTTCGGATTGCGTATGCCATGCCCGCAGGAAAAACCGTTCACCGCGCTGGAGAAGCATGATCTGGATCGGACCAATGCTCAGCCGGTCTGGTTCAGGGTCATGGTCGGATTGGATTATGCGGGATGTTGCCGGTTTATCATTCAACAACAGGATACCGGACGCTTCGATAAGGGCAACTTTGCCTTTGGATAACGCCAAAGTGGCACATTGAGAAGAGTTTATTCCCGGGATGTTGATACTGTTTTGGGAATCTCCTCCCAGTAAGTTCTTGCCTTCAAAAAGCGGGAAGAGACCTACCAGTGAAAACCAGTTGCGCGGGTTTGACACCAGGTGCATTTCACGTGCCTGCCGCTTCTCATTGGTCGATTGTGAATACTCAGATTCACGCATCAATGCTCATTCCGCCTGTAGAACTGCGCCGCAGAAATCACATTCTGCGCTCGCATCATCGATCCACTCCACCTCGTCCGAGCGGACAGGAGCCCCGCACTGGCTGCAAACCGCAGGCAGCTTGCCGCGCTGGTTAATGATAGGCGGAAAAACCGCAGCTGTTTGAGCGGTTTTCCGGGGCTCGTCCCTGACAGCATCATTTTTTAGGATGGACTCCGGATGAAGCGCCTGATCTAACTGTGTTTTGAATTCGGTGATTCTTTGTTTCATTCCAAGCAGGGTGAACTGGGAGAAAGCGATGTTAGCCTGGTTCATTGCACGCGGTTCGATGCCGGCTTTTGCCCAAGCCAGGGCTGCCTGGGCGTGCAGGTTGGCTGCCTGGCGCGGCTTGCCTGTTCTTTCCATTCGATGAGCTAATTGAATAAATTCCAATGCGGCATTTTCGAACTGCCCCAACTGGAATAACTGGTTGGCTCGAAAGAATTCATTCTGGTTGATCGCGTTTCTGGTCATCAATCGAACTGCACGGCGGGCAGGTCTGCGAAACATAAGCACCTCTTTTTATTTATAGTGTTAGACAAATTATAGTCAAATTTGATATATTTCTTGCAGGTACCTGCAATGAAAAGCGCCCGTGAGGGCGCTTTTGGTTACATTTTTCAATTGTGATTATTACTAGTCGAGCAGGTTAGCGGGTACGTTTCCGCCGTTCTGTGCGATCCTGGCGAGAACTGCTTTGTGCAACCAGACATTCATTTTGGAATAATCACCACTCATCAATTCGGATGGGCAGCCGAGTTCCTTGGCAAGTTCCTTGCGGGAGGTGAGGCTGCTGTCGATGCCCAAAAGTTTGAGCAGATCTACGATTGATACTTTCCAATCCAATTTTTCCGGGTTGGCTTTGGCAAGTGTCGTCAATTTGGCGACGACATCCACCATTTCTACCGCAGCAGGTTTTACCGGTGCGGCTTTGGTGAGGTTCCCGAGGAGGTCACCGACCGGGCGAACATTGGGAGCTCCGGGTTTCACTACAGGAGCGGGGGTTGCAGCTGCGGGTTTCTTAAACCCCAACTTGGTTAAAATATCCTGGAAGAATGCCATATCATTTCCTTTCCCTAACTCTAATTAGTCTTTAGAAGAATTAAA
This sequence comes from uncultured Anaerolinea sp., assembly GCA_964483135.1. Classification (GTDB taxonomy): domain Bacteria; phylum Chloroflexota; class Anaerolineae; order Anaerolineales; family Anaerolineaceae; genus UBA6107. The sequence continues at coordinate 63,904 of CAZAAJ010000001.1, forward strand.
TTCATTATATAACATAAAGGTCTGGTTTCAAGAGCTTTTAAAATACCCCAAAAATTTTAAGGTCACTTTAAAAGAAGGAAAAGCCCAAAACATTTACTCTATTTTTGAAAAAGACAATTATCCTTTATTTTCCGTCAATCCACTCAGTAAAAAGAGGGGATAGATCACACTGACAGTGGACTTCAGCCAATGTTTTGATTTCATCGGTGCTGCTGATCTGCCACTCATATTTTTTGACATAATCCAGCAGGAATTTATTGAATTTCTCCTGTCCCATTGTCTCTGCCAGGGTTTGAAAGAAGACAGGTCCACGGCCATAGATGATTGCGCTGTATTCTGCTCCCCGGTAATCAGCAGCCGGCATGCCGATAGGAATATTTTCCTCATTAACCCGCTTCCAGCGGCTGGTCCAGGTTTCACGATACTGGTCCATGCCATTTTGTCCATACTCATCAAGGAAATACATACTGGTCACATACTGGGTCAGTGATTCATCCACCCAAGGCTCGTTTGCCTGGTCGTTGCCGACCATGTTGTAAAACCATTGATGACCCACCTCGTGGGCGACGGTGGTCTCGAGAATCACAAACTCTGGCGCGCCGCTGATGGTTTGATTGGGGTCATAGACCAATTTATTGATCCCTACCACGCCGGGGTATTCGATCCCGGTCGCGCCTTGCATGGGGGTGCTGACAACGTCAAACTCGGTATAGGGGTAAGCGCTGTATCTCGCGCTAAAATCCTGCAATGCCTCAACGGACGTGTTCAATGCCAGTTCAATTCCCTTGTGGAAATCGGGGAGACCATAACTGTTGACTACCGTCTCGCCAATGGTTTTACTCACTTTGATGAATTCAGTGCTGCCTGCGATATAAAAATCCCGCGCTGGTCCGGCAGCAAAGGTTGTCACCTGTTGTTTACCTTCAGTCGACTTGTCCACCTCGATGCCGGATGTGATCAGAATCAGGTCAGTGGGTGCGGTTACGCGAACCAGGAAAAACGCAGCATCGTTGAAGGTGGTATCCGCATTTGCCGGCAAGGGACCAGCGTGCCAGCCTGCACTATCGTATACCGGGATACCCGGGTAAAAACCATCCAGCACCAGGATGTTATCGATGAAGCCAAAGATCCCGTAATTCCCGCCGCCTTCGGTGGGCAGAACCACGGAGAAGTCTATTTTGACATGTGTGGGTTCCCCTGGCTGCAGTAGAACAGGAAGTTTGACTACCACCGCGCTGTTTCCTTCGAGGTACTTCGTGTCTGCTGCCAGATCGTTTACCTTTACATTTGAAAGGGTAACGCTCCCTCCAAGTTGATTGGGATAAAGCTGGAATGCGAGCGAATCAAGCGGGGTAGATTCACGGTTCGTATATCGTACAGTTTCTGTCCCTGACAGGGACGCCAGGTCATCAGCAATTTTCAGGTCGATGTGGTAAATGGTTGCACCCGGAAGACCTTTCAGTGTTTCCTGTTCAACCGAAATCAAGCCTGAGCTGTAGACAGAGCGGTCATCCCATTGTGCAAACCAGGTATCCACCTGCGAGGAGGTATTCGCCGGGGCCTTTACCGGGGTGCAGCCTGGCAGAATGAAAAGCAGCATGGACGCGATAACGATTTTGCTGAAGACTATTTTCATATTTTCCTCCTTGCGGTGGATCAATCAATATCAAAGTACCTTCCGCAGCTTAATGGAAGGTTAAAAATTCCAAGGATCACGTTTTATTTTGTTGCTGAAAAGACTCTTGAGATCAGCATCCCACCCAGCACGACAAGACCAATCACACTCAGATCATAGAGAATCAGCATCGACATAATTTGCATCTTTAAATAGCGAAGTATAGAAGAAAGCCGCTTGTTTCGCCTGGTTATCAAACCATAAAAAGGTCGTAATTGTTGACATGTTACTCCTATGGATAAACTGCTAAATATTATATAAAAATACTTAGCAGCTCCGATTTTTATTACTGCACATGGGCAGGGTCCATCCAGCCGATCTCCCAATGATGACCATCAATGTCGATGAAACTTCGACCATACATAAAGCCCATCTCTTCCGGTTCGCGCAGTTTACCTGCGCCGGCCTTGAAGGCTTTCTCTGCCAGTTCTTCAACAGCCGCGCGGTTGTCCAACATGAGGGAATTGATCACTTCAACGGATTTGGTTGTATCGGTAATCTCTTTTTTCATGAAGGTCTTGAAAAAATTTTCAGTTAACAGCATGGCATAAATATCATCGCTGATCACCAGGCAGGCGGCATTTTCATCGGTAAATTGTTTATTAATAGTAAATCCCAGGCTTGTGAAAAACGCCATACTCTTTTGCAGATTCTTTACCGGCAGGTTTACAAATATTTTGGTTTTCATAGTTCTCCTTTTTATGAAAAATAAATTCTTTAACAATTATTATACTAAATAAGATAATATTTATCCAAAAAAATTAAATAGGATATCCCGATCTGTGCATCGAGTTAACCATTTTACTTTTTTGAATTCTTTTCAATTCGAAACAGGGTAATCTTCCTGATTAACTCCAGTGGGAGGGGTTGGTCCAATGGAAATTGTATCGTCCCCTTCGACGTATTAAATCCTGCGAGTTCTTTTTTAAAGACTTCGATGGCTTCAGATCCGGGATAAAAACCGATATGGTTTGCGTACCCTGCGAAATGCACAAGGTTTCCACTCAATTTAAAGGTGGGAATTCCATAGCTGATGGCTTCGGTTGCCCGCGGAGCCAGGGATCGGATGAGTTCGCGTATCTCCTGCAGTTTCTTTTGGGTGGTTATAGGGAATTGAGCGATATGCTCATCGATGGTATTGGTAGTTTTCATTTTCGTTTCCATCTCAACTCCTGGTCGTTGGATATCACTATACTTTGCGTTGAACCAGGTCCCACAAGTTACCATATAAATCTTCAAAAACCGCAACGGTTCCGTAGGGTTCTTCCCTGGGTTCGCGCACAAAATGGATGCCATTCCGCGTCATCTCGATATAATCGCGCCAGAAATCATCTGTATTGAGAAACAGGAATACTCTCCCGCCAGCCTGGTTGCCGATAAAAGGGACTTGTTCCGGTTTGGAGGCTTTTGCCAACAAGAGGGTAAACCCCGTGCTGCCGGGTGGCGCCACCAGCACCCACCGTTTATCCTGAGCTGGCTGATATTCATCCTGGACGAGGGTGAAATGCAGTTTTCCGGTGAAGAACTCGATAGCCTCGTTATAATCCCTTACCACCAGCGCAATATGGATGATCTCCTGTCTCATATTCTCCTCAGTAAAACCTAATGGTTTACTTTTTAACGCAAAGCAAAATCAACGGCTGCTTCTGCGTGGATGCGCGTCGTGTCAAAAACCTGTACGGGACAATCCTTTTCTGCCACCAGCAATCCGATTTCCGTGCAGCCAAGGATGATACCCTGCGCGCCGTTAGCGATAAGCTTTGCGATGATGGATAGGAATCCATTTTTGGATTCGGAGAGGATCCTCCCCTGAACCAGCTCATCATAGATAACGTGGTGAATGTAGTTGCGGTCTTTCTCACCGGGCACCAGGACATCCAGACCATACTTATCAATGAGCCTCTGCTTATAAAAATCCTCTTCCATGGTAAAACGCGTTCCGAGCAGTCCGACTGTTGTAATACCGGCTGCTTTGACCTTTTCAGCAGTGGCATCGGCGATATGGAGGAATGGGATATGCGTGTTTTCTATAATTGTGTCAGCCATTTTGTGCATGGTGTTGGTACAAAGAACCACAAAATCAGCCCCGGCTGACTCGAGGTTTTTGGCAGTTGAAACCAGAATTCCGGTGGCTTCTCCCCAACGACCTTCGTGCTGTAATTTCTCGATTTCGGCAAAATCAACAGAGATCATCACGCTCTTGGCTGAGTGGGTGCCGCCAAGTTTCTTACGAATCTCCTGGTTAATGATGCGGTAGTATTCGATCGAGGATTCCCAGCTCATCCCGCCGATCAAACCGATAGTTTTCATCGTAACCTTTTTACTTATGAAATAGCCAGAATAATAAAACCTTGCACAATAATTCTATCTCTTCTTAACCAGGTGATGGATGAGGTTTCCTGAATATGCGCCAACGAATGAAAAAATGAGAGCAATAAACCCGCCATAATTATGGGTAATAAAAATTGAGACCAGGGGGATCCAAATCCCGACTGCCAGGGCGATAAGCCAGGGATGACGGGGCAGCAGGTAACCCAATATAGTCGAACTGAGTAAAAGCAACCCTGCAGTGATACCAGTATCATCCCACCCGGGGTTGGAGTCTACATAGGCAATGACCAGACCAATTATGACTGCAAGAGCGTACAGGAATTTTCGCATTGTCTCTGCTAACCAGCAGGCTGCACCAGGTTGATCAGGTTCCCGCAGGTATCTTCAAAGAGAACGGTCATAATGACACCTGCGTTCACTGGTTTTCCCCTGAACACCACCCCCAGGTCTTTTAGCCGGGTGTAATCGCTCTTGATATCATGAGTGATGAGCGCGAGTGCCGGGATGCCTGACGTAAAAAGCGCTTTTTGATACTCCCGTGCCGGTGCGAATGCCATGGGCTCCAGCACCAGTTCCGCGCCTTCCACACCATCTGGAGAGACCACGGTCAGCCAGCGGTACTCGCCCATCGGAATGTCTGCCATCTTTTTAAAACCAAGAACATTGGTTTAAAACGCAAGGGCGGTTTCCTGTTCCTTCACCATCACACTCAAAAACTTAATTTGCATTTTTACCCCTAATTTTTAGAAGCCTTTTTTGGACGTTAAATACATAAGGAATTACCATCCTCATTTTTGTTGGACATGATCGTACTGTGTGACTACTTTTCTGCCGGATGTTTATAAAGGGCAGCGAGGGCGATGGCAGCCGACATGGAGAGAATGCCCGGAGCAAGGAGTGGATTGCGTCCGCCGAAAGCATTTTTGACGATCTCTCCAAATGTAGCGCTGCGTCCACCTTCAAGGAATTCGAGATTGCCCGCAACATGCACGATCATCCCCACCACGCCGCCGACGAGAATCACCCACATGCCGATACGGACGACTCTAATCATCTTTGAGGACGGTTTAATGAGTACGAGGGCGGCAAGAATGATCCCAAGCGGACCAAGGATGAAAGGCACGAACTGCAATTCCTCACGCAGATGATTGAGGAAAGCAAGTTCAAACAATGCGCCGGCAAAAATGAAAATGCTAAAACCCAACAAGAACACTCTTAATTTTTTCAAAATCGTTTCTGCAGTCATAATTTCTCCTTTCAAACATTTATATTCGAGATTATATATCCATTATGTCCATTAAATTCACTTAAAAACAAGGATCACATCTGGCTTTGTGCCAGAAGTTCTCCTTGTGATGTTAAAACCGATTTTATCCAGACTTCGAGGAGAAATATTTTCATGGGTTCGAAATAAGAATCGATCCATCCCTGCTTGTATTGCATTCCGTGCGGCGGAAGGTTGGAATGGCGGAAGGTCACACGAGTTCCAGTTCCTTCAGGTTTAAAAAGTATTTCGAGCCTTGACTCCTCTTCTTTCTCTGAGAATTCACTGGTTCGCCACAATTGGAGGATTCGCCGGGGAGGTTCCAGTTCGAGGTTCTTTCCCTGGATATATCCATCCCAGGCTTCAAATGGTTCTCCGACATTGTTGGAAACCGAAGAGCAGTTGATGCTTTGTGGGAATTTCCTCAGCGTTCGAATGATAGCGGAGGTTGATGCCATCCGTGAAAAGCAAAGTGACATCCTCAACGGTTATCTCCACCATATCGCCGCGGGGAATAGAGGTTCCCATTGTTTTGACGTTCAAAAATTCCCTGGTAACTGGCAGGATCACCCGAAAACCAGGCGAATTTATGCGGGGCCTGCGCTGCAATGACCTTGGAGATGATTTTTCCGGTATGAATTTATTGATCTGTGTGGATATCACTTGCGCTTCAGGAACCTCGATCATAATTTCATTAGCTCCTGACCAAACTCATTCTGAATCCTTGCTAAAAAACTTTTCAAACAACTGTCTGGATAATTCAGCGCCGGTTTTTGAAAATGTTAGCGAAGGACCTTTTTCATGCGGATTGCTGATGTACCCCTTTTTATACAACCTGTCTATCGACTGCCAGTCAAAGGCTTTCCAGGCGCGCGTTCCAAACTGATCGGTGGAACTGGTGAGATACAGCAGCGCAAGGATCATTTCGTCGACTTTCTCCTTGTCATATTCCATGGCTACCTCTTTCCGTTTGTCAGGAAAGCACAGTCATCATCCTTTTGGCGGTTGCGCGCGCGCGGGACGCGGCAATTCCGGTATAACCTTCAACTGCAAAAAGGGTACTTAATTCCTCGCCTTTCACCCAACGGGTGATGCGCGAATCTCCCTTCACGAGATTAACCAGTGGGTTTGCATTCCCCTTTTGGATCTCCTGCCAGGAGGACATACTAAGCTGGCGGAGTATTTCGTGGGATTCCTGCCGGTCTGCCCCCTTTTTCACCATGGCCATCAGGATCCTCTCCACTGCGGAAAAAGGTCCAAATTTCTTGAGGTTCTCTCCGATACTCACGGTATTGACTCTTAATCCCTCCAGGATAGCGGAAAAACTCATCAGCATTTCATCTATTGCCAGGAAAGTTTCCGGGAAGAGGGTACGGCGGTTGGCGCTGTCATCCAGGGTGCGCTCAAGGAGTGAATTCGCGTAATTGCTCCACGCTGTCAACGGGGCTGCTGAGACTGCGCGTGCAAGTGAGTCAATCTTTTCACATTCCACCGGGTTGCGCTTGAAGGGCATGGCAGACGAGCCAACCTGTTCCTCGCCAAAGGGTTCAGCCATTTCGCCGATCACCTCGGATTGCAGAATACGCAGGTCGAACGCGAATTTATGGAGGGTGGCTGCCAGCCCCGCCAGGGCACACATCACCTCGTAATCCTGTTTACGGGTATAGGTTTGAGAAGTGACCTCGAAAAAGGGAAGCTTCAGCTCCTGGCTGATCGCGGCTTCAAATTTTGAATATCCCTCCATGCCGTAAAGCATGACGTAAGAGGCGGCATTCCCCACTGCACCTTTGAACCCTTTCCCCTTTAAATTCTTTTGTATGGATGCGAGGTTTTCATAATCCTTCAGCAAATCCTGGGCGTAACCAGCAAGCCGATACCCAAGCGTGGTGGGTTCAGCAGGCTGCAGGTGGGTGAATGCCATCACCGGCAGATCCGCATACTGGTCAATATTTTTCGTGAGGGTATGCAATACTCCGGCCAGCTTTTGAACCACAAGCACCAGGGATTCCCTGATTTGCAGAACCTCAGTGTTGTCCTTGATATCCATGGAGGTAGCGCCGAGGTGCAAAATCGGCCCGCCAACTGAACACTGCTCCGCAAACACCTTGAGCTCTGCCATCAGGTCGTGGTGATTGGTCTTTTCTATTTCCAAAGCGCGGGGCACGTCCTCATCCAGCGCGTGGTTTTCCAGGTCTTGAACCTGCTCACGGGTCACCAGTTTCATTTCCACCTGGGCTTTTGCCATGGTTACCCATAGCTTGCGCCAGGTCAGGCGTTTATTCTTTTCTCCCCAGACCCGGCGCATTTGCGGTGAACCATAGCGCCAGCTGAATGGACTTTGGTAGTTATCAAAATCTGTCATGGCTAACTCCTGTTAATCCTTGCTGACCGCTCGGGACCGACCGAGATATTCAACACGGGGATACTGGTACTTTCTTCGATAAAATTCACGTAGGCGCGCGCATTTTCTGGCAAATCATTCCAGTTCCGACAACGGGTGAGATTGTCCTGCCAGCCGGGTAAAGTCTCGTAGATTGGCATGCATTGCGCCAATAATCGCGCGTCTCCGGAAAAGTCGAGGGTCTGCAGGGTTTTCCCATTATGTTCGTACGCTACGCAAACAGGGACGGCGTCCAGCCCGGAGAGAATATCCAGTTTAGTTAAAAAGAGCTCGCTAATTGCGTTGATCTCCCGGGCATAGTTTAGAAGCACCAGATCCAGCCATCCGACCCGGCGCGGCCGGCCAGTGGTGGTGCCGTATTCATCCCATGGATTGCTTCCGGAACCCCGCAGGAAATTAGCCATCTCCCCATCCAACTCTGTGGGGAAGGGTCCGGAACCCACTCGGGTCTGGAAAGCCTTGGTGACCCCGACCACCTTGTGTACCGGCTGGACGCCGAGGCCCAACCCTGAAAACACTCCGGCTGAGGTGGTGCAAGAACTTGTTACGAAAGGATAGGAACCCTGTTCCAGGTCGAGGAGCGTCCCCTGCGCACCTTCAGCGAGAATGGTTTCTCCATCATTGAGGGCTTTTTGAATGAGGGGTCCGACCCGGCGGATGAAAGGCTTGATCTGGTCAGTGAAATGCAGGTATTCATCGATCGATTTCTCAATATCAATCCCCGGCACATGATGCCAATCGGTAAGCAGATGGTTGACCTCAGTGAAATGTACCCGTAAACGAGACCTGAATGATTCTGCATCAAGGATCTCTCCGGAACGCAGCCCGCGGCGGGATACCTTGTCCACGTACGCCGGTCCGATTCCCCGTCCGGTGGTGCCGATCTGGGACTTGCCCAGGCTGGCTTCCTGTGCCCGGTCCAAAAGCCGGTGGGCAGGGGTGATCAATTGGACTCCATCCGCGATCCATAATCGTTCAGGGGTGATGGAGATGGAAGCTTCTTTTAGCATATTGATCTCTTCCACCAGGGTTTGAGGATTCAAGACCATCCCGTTGCCAAGCACACCGATCACATTGGTATGAATGATCCCGGAAGGAACCAGGTGTAATTTATAGATCCTGTCGTCGACGGTCACCGTATGGCCGGCATTGTCACCGCCGTTATAGCGGGCTACCAGGTGTGAGTTTTCCGAAAGCAGGTCAACCACCCGGCCTTTCCCCTCATCTCCCCATTGTGCACCGATCACGATATCTAATGGCATCTGGTCATCCTCGCTTATGAAATAATCTATTGAATTGTGCTTTCAAATGCAGTCAATTTCAGAATTGGTTGTAACAGTGACAAAACTATTATATAGGTAACCGTGGCTGTGGAGTGCAATTTCTTTTCCAGGCAGCTAATTGGGAGGTTTTTCGATAATATGGTTTTAATTTAGAAATGGTAAGAATAGGTATGGAGTTCCCACAAATATTCAAGCTCTTTGCAGTTTTGATCACACTCACGACTGGGGTCTATCCCATCTTCCAGCCCAGGTGAATCGAGCGGAATAAAGGGTTGGCAGCGGCAACCACGCGGGGGGTGACCGAGATACGCGCTTCGATTGGGGGAACGCTTACCTGGCTCGGTATTGCCGCCCTGGTTTACCCGATTCCGGTCGTTTACCAAGTGTTGGGAATTGTTTTTGCTGCCATTGCTGTAACCAGGGGAATATCAATTGTCAGTGACCGGTCATTTGAGCGTTCAAATTTCTACAGCCTGACCACCGAGATTGTTCTGGCAATTCTCTTTTTCATCTGACCCATCAGTAATGACATTAAGAGAAAATGCCGAGAAGAATTATTTAACTCAAAAAACCCTTTAGAAAAAGGGAAGTTGAGATAGATATTGAATGGTTAGATGTCAGTGCTTGTGGTTGAGATGCTGTTCTTGTTTGAAGGTTTTCGCCAAAAATAGATACATCCGGCAATCCCAATCAGAGTAAGGGTTATCCCCACCCAGACATCCCAGGGGCGATAACGGAAGGAATAAACATGAGTTCCCGCAGTGGTTTCTACAGTCAGCCATTCCGCGGGGATTAAAGAGGTTTTTACTCCTTCCTGCCAGGCTTTCCACCCTGTCCAGTAATGTTCCATTACCGTCAAAACACCTGCGGAAGCCTCGGGGCAGGTCACATCGATCTTTCCGCCAATCGCCTGTGCAGAACACGGGATAATGTTTGCGTTTGCGTCCGTGATAAATGCGTAATTGTTTTCAGGGTGACGCAAAATGTTAATTGTATCGATGGTTGTCACGAGGTCGGGGTTGGCGGGGTCTACCGGGTCCCAAGTGGCTTCGAGGTACGCCGGGGGCAGTTCTCGACCCTTCCATTCCTGGGCAGAAAAATCGTTATTGATTTTCAGACCATCATTTAATGCGGGAATATTCCAATAATGCTCTCCAAATGGAACACTGATCCATTGGGTTGAATCCGTACGCAGGGCATATGAAATTTGCCAGATCGAAGGGTTATTGCGAATGAGATAAAGCCAGTTTTGACCAAACTGGTAAGCGGAAATAAGCGACAAGACCAAACAAAAGATCAACCCAATCCCCAGGATATTCATGATGATTCTTGATCTCGGGTTGTTTTCAGTATCCGGATTGATCACTGCCAGGCGTGGTACTTTGAGCTTGAGTAATCCCTGTAGTCCCAATGCGGAGAGACATAAAATGAGGGGGTTGGCAAGCCCGGAAAAGAATGAGGTGAAGCGGATCAAACCAAGACCCGGAATCAGCTTGACGAGCCACTTGAACGGTAAAGCGCTGGACGCAAGGTAGATCAAGCCAATAGCAGTCAGGATAAAAAGAAGCATATGATTCAATTTGCGGGGAATGAATTTGATTCCAAAAACCGCTAATAGGATGGGAATCCATCCCAGGTAGACGATATAGAGATTTGGGTAAGGGGTAGGTTTTAAAACCTCAGTGAAGTAAAAGGATACATCACTCACTACCAAGTTCAGGGGAATGTTTCTCAGAGATTGTGAAGCCCCGAATGCGACATCACTTGGCTTGCTAAGATTGGGCATGAAGTGCAGCAGGGGTACCAGGAATACGCCAGAAAGGAGAACAGCCAGGACCGCGGCCAACAGGAACTCTTTCCAGACGGGTTTGATATGCCAGTCGCGGTCAAACAGGAAGAATACAAGCGTCGGGACGATGCCGATGAGGAAGGAAATTTGCATATAGCCCTGACCGGAGACGATCGCCAGTGCCAGGATGATCCCAAGCAGCACTGCGGAGCGGCGTTTTCCGGTCAGACCAACGTCAACCGCGGCGGCAATTGCCAGGCTGCAGAAAGCCGTTGAAAGAATGATGCCAACCAGTCCGAGCTCCATGCGGCCGGCAAGGTGACCGCCAACCACTGCCATGCTGGCGCTCCAAAGGCGTGCTATCCACCCAACCTCAAGACGCTTTGCCAGCCACCACTGTGCCAACCCAGCGACAAACAGGCTTGAAAGCAGAATTAGTTTCGACCCGTTCACCACCCCCGCGATCAAAGTGGACAAAATTACTACGGGGTTGAGAATCCCTCCCTGCAGTTCGGCGAATGAGGGCACTCCACCTCGCACGGTGCCGTTCCAGAAAACGCAGCTGCCGCAATCGAGAAGAGTCCGCCAGATATAGTGAGATCTTACCGAAAGCCCATATTCCAGGCCATAAGGCCAACGCGTGGGGTCAAAATTGAGATATGCTCTGCCTACCCAAAGCACCCACAATAGGATGAGCAGGATCTCGAGCCATGTGGTATTGAACGATATTAAGTAAAACCTATTTAAGCGAGCCGCTATTTTTGTCTTCAAATCAGGCATGAAACAATTATAGTGCTTCTGGGGATAAGAAGATATGAGTGACGGTTTTATTTATCTTTGTTTGATCGTTTAAGAAAATAATCGAGGGCGAACACTGAAAGAGTGACGAGACCGACGATTCCCAGCCCGCCCAGGATGCAGATGAGTCCCATCAGGGCAGCCCGTGAGCCATAGAAGAGCGCAATCAATCCCAGTCCGACGACCAGGAGCAGGATGATCCCGCCAAAGGCTAACTGGACAGCGGTGTTGGAAGAGTACTTGCGAAGATCGCGCGGCATGAGTGATCCTTAATGGCTAGAATTTAAACCCGCTCAGTTGTTGACATCGTGAGCGGATATCTTCTTTAAATAAAGCAAACACTGAATGAGCCCCCCGATCAGGAAAAACCCGACCACTCCCAGGCAGATTAGCGCGTAAGTGTCCAGGCTGATGCCGGGAATAAGATAGAAACCAATCGCTGACAGGATGGTGAGTAAACCTGTAACCAACAATCGCACACCGGAATACGCATTAACTTCATACCATACTTCAGGATTGTCCAATGTCTGAGACACGCGAAAACCGTAGAGCGGATTGGGTTTGACCTTACGGAAGATCAGGGGGAGGGATAATGCGGTGAGTAACCCTCCGGAACAAAGATAAAGAATCAGGATTGTCTTCATGGGGCGATCTCCGTTTTGGCGATCTCAGCGATTTTACAGATTGTATGCCAGTTGCGGTCAGTCATTGGAACTCCCAATGCGTGTTCTGCACCCGCTGCAAGTTTTGATCTGCCAACGCCGTCAGGCGCATAAAGATAAAATACTTTTCCAATCAATTGATAACTTTCACTCTCGCTTTTTAATCTCTCAAGCCTGGCGAGGTCCGGGTTCACCGGGGCTGAAGCGAGAAATCCCAAATGCAGGGACTGGGGGGTGTCAACCGCCTGGGCAAAAGGGTTACGGGCCATGGCTTGTTCGAGTTCTTCCGCAGTAAGGAGCAGGATATAAGGCGTGAATCCGAACTTGTCATCGACTTTTTCGCTGATCCGTTTGGCCAGTTCCTCCCTGGATTTCCCGTTTGTTTCAAAAACGACATTGCCGCTCTGGATGTAAGTGCGGATATTTCCGCATCCAAGTTCTTCGAACAGAGTCACCAGATCACGCATCGGAAGGGTGGATTTCCCGCCGACGTTGATTCCCCCGAAAAGTGCAATAATCGTATTCATCTGGCTGACAGTGCCTCGCTATGTGCTGATATTATGCCATAAAGCAACCCCCGGTAACCTGTAGCTTGGGGATAGATGAGGAGCCGAATATTTCATCAATTAACGACGGGAAATTCATCTATAATAAATTGGGTTATTGATCAATGGTGAATAAAGAAATTACCGCGCAGGATATTCATGAAGACCCGAAACGTCAGGGCTTTCTTGTTTTAAGCCTGGTGTTGATGGTCATCCTTTTAATCGACATCGTGGTACCAATCTACCCGAATGACCTGTGGCCGTACATGCGCATCGGCGAAGAAATCCTCAGGACACATACCATTCCGACCACCGAGTTTATGACCTTCACCCGGTTCGGTCAACCGGCAGTTTACCTGTTCTGGCTGCCGTCGCTTATTTTCCTGGGCATTTTCAAGCTCGGCGGTCCAACACTGATCACCGTGCTTTCGTCACTTTGCATCGCTTCTTTCTATTTTTTGCTATGGCGATGCCTGCGTGAGTACAAAACCGGTTACCTGACCTCCGCAGCGTTATTGTTGTTTTCGATCATCATCAGCATCGAGGCCTGGTCGATCAGACCGCAGACGCTGATCTTTCCTCTGTTTGGTTTGGTATTGTTGTGTATCACCAAATGGCAAAAAGGCAACAACAAGATGCTTTGGGTTTTACCCGTGGCAACTCTGATCTGGACGAATTTTCATGCATCATTCATCATCGTATTTCTTTTAGCGGTTCCGGCCATCCTGTTTGGCAGCGGCAACAAGAAATACTTGATGATCGCCACCGCGCTCGCACTCGGGGCAACCCTCGTCAATTATTACGGTTTCGACCTGTGGCGGCAGATGTTCGCAATGGTTAACAGTCAATCCATCAACCAGTACAGCATCGAATGGCAGCGCTCGGTGAACGAAGGTTGGCAAAAGAACGTCTATTTTGCCCTCTTGTTAGCCATCCCGTTTCTTACCGCTTTAATAAAACCGAAAATTCCGCTGCTCAACTGGATCTGGTTCCTTGGGTTTGGCTGGATGTCGCTTTCCGCGATCCGCTACGATTTCTGGTTTATCGCGGTGGAAGTGCTCCTGCTGGCATTGATGGTCGGACCTGTTCTTGATCCCCTGTTATCGCGAGGATCATTCTTTCAGAACCGCGCGATCAATACAACGCTGGGGGTGCTGTTGCTGGTGATCCCATTTGCTTTCCTGCCCGGGCTGCGGGGATTGTGGTGGGGGAATGCCACTTCGGTCTACCAGGATACGACTCCGATGAAAGCTGCTGAGTGGCTAAAACAAAACCCGCAGCTTCCCGGTGAAATGTGGAGCGACTTTAATTACTCCACCTACCTGACCTACGGACTGCCTGAACGAAAACTATTCATGACCAACCGCTTTGAGGATTTTATGGCGGAGCAGTTCGAGGATAATGACACCATCACCGCGGCTGAGTATGGCTGGGAAACCGTGTTGGAAAAATATCGCATCAACCTGGTTCTCGCCAGTGCAATGAAAGACCCGAAATTAATTGGCGCATTGGCCATTTCGCCTGACTGGCGGCTGGTCTACATGGACAAGGACTCTTACATTTTCGTACGCAATTGATTGTTAAATTCCACCAGAGAGGTTTATGAAACTGCAGCCGGGATTGAAAAATCGAGGTCTTTGGCTGCAACCGCGCGGTTGACCCGACCCGGGTAGCTGAGCCATTCCATGGCTACATTGAGGTCGCGGATGATATGCTCGGCTTTGACCTGCACGCCATCCTCAATATCCATATTCTTAGTGGTGTGGGCATCCTTGATGAGGGTGAGGTCGTAGCCCCGGTCCAGTGCGCCGTAGGCGGTGGCGCGGATGCACCAGTTGGTGGCAGCACCAGCCAGGACGATGTGTGAAACATCCAGCCCGGATAAGATTTCTTCCAGTTGCGTCTCTTCGAAAGTTGAATTAAAGTGTTTGAATATCCGAGTTTCGCTGACCAGGGGAGTTAATTCCGGAGCCAGCTCCCATTCAGGGCTTTGATATTTCAATTCCTCATCGGAGTGCTGCACCCAGATGACGGGAACTCCCTGGCTGCGGGCTTTTTCAACTGCGATGCAGATATTGCTGACGATGTGTTCCGGATCCCAAGCGTTCTCGATCACGCCCACCTGTACATCCACGACCATGAGGGCTGATTTATTCCCTTTACGAATAGTTGCCATTGTTTGCCTGTGCTGATGAATTCATCGACTTTTGGGTTTTTCTAATCCATTGTTTTCTCCACAACCAGGGGAGCGTGGATCTGTTCAACAATTTACCCATCATTTTATACTCTTAGTGAACCGCGAAATCCCCTGACGCCATAATAGGAATCGGCACCATTGTGATAAATGAAGACATGGTCATAGCGCCGGTCGCCAAAAATAGCGCCTCCGAGTTTTCTGATCTCAGGCGGGGTTTTCAACCAACTCGACGTTTTTGTATCGAACTTTCCAAGGGTTTGCAGAAAGCGGAATTGGTCTTCCGTTAAGATCTCGATGCCAATTTCATTCGCCATATCCAGGGCAGAATTGGCAGGCTTGTGTTCTTTCCGCTCGTCCAGCGCCTGGCGGTCGTAACACAAATTTCTGCGCCCTGAAGGGGTTTCGGCAGAACAGTCAAAAAAGATGATTTCACCTGTTTTTTCATCATAACCTGCTACATCCGGTTCGCCGCCGGTTCTTTCCATTTCATTGAGCGACCACAATTTTTCAGGATTGGCTTCCAGCTTTGTCGCAACTTTAGTCCACTCAAGAGCTGCGTGGCGGGTCCTATTCTTCTCAAATCGGGTTTTCAGTACTCCGAGCAAAACTTCACTCTGATCTGGTGATAAATGCATTTCACTGTGATTGATGTTTTTCATTTAAAATTCCTCAGTTACTCAATAATAAGATAAATATTATCCATAATGTTATTATAACAAAAGAGTTCGGCCATTTAGTAGTATATGCTTCTTGGAATTCACTGGTTCATGTCTGTTAAATTGGGGCTTGGATATGTATGGGATATTAATGCAATCGGTAATACGCCACTAAATTATTGGTCACTGTGATTTTCTTGCAACCCTGCCTTCATCATCCAAAACAAACACTGCTTCTGATGGGCTGTACCCCGACTCTCGTGCCACCGAATTGAAATCAGGATTTCTTGGGTAATCCAAGTATTGCACAACTTTGTTGCCTTTTACAAAAACAAATAAAATAATCCCATCGTCGTAGGAAATGAATGATTTGATGTCGTCTGAGAATCCCAGGGTTTTGAATATCTGTTCAGCAGTTGAGTAAGGACTAAACAAATATAGTTTTTCCCATTCAAAAGGAGTAATAGTTGAGATGTCAATTGCATCCACTTTGCCATTTTTATACAATTCTACAAGCCTATCCAGGTCGACAATCAATTGATTGCGTTGGTTTAGTTGATTTTTTTCTGCCCGGTCATTTTTAGATAATGTTGCCAGAAAAATTGAAATAAGAATAACTATTGCAATAATTGTAAAAAGAAGAGGTTTGTTTTTCATAATTCTTTTAGGCATCTCATAATCATGTTGTAAAAACTCCAAGGATCTACAATACCTTCTTAGTATACAAATGAATTAACCCAATGGAACAAGAAAGCCACCCAAAATCGGTGGCTCCATAATCGAAAATCTAATTACGCCTGCGTCACAGGCCTAAATTTATACCCGTACATGCGACTCGGTCCGCACTTTGTTGGTAATGGT
>CAZAAJ010000002.1:0-70801 GCA_964483135.1 uncultured Anaerolinea sp.
AATTTAGGCTGCAGCCTGCGGACCCAGGTACTTTGCATCTCCTAAAGCTATAATCGCCATAAAAATGATCGAAAGAAAGATCAGCCCTACAGCGAAACCGCCATCTTTACCAAAAACTTTGGCAAGGGCGATCATGACCATGATCAAAATGACGATATTCGCCACTGGAACAAGGAGCAGAAGCAAATACCACCACGGCTTGCCAACAATTTCAAGCAAAACAAGCAGGTTATAAATCGGAATAATGCTCGCCCAACCTGGTTTTCCTGCCTTTGTAAAAATCTTCCACTGCACGAGGATTGAAAAAACTAAAATTGCCATATAAAAGAGCCAGCCAACAATACCTATTCCAGCACCAAAACCGTTGTTATAATCCATCAGTCATCTCCTTTTTAAGTATTTATAAAGTGTAGCTTAAATTCTCAAAAAGTCAAATAATATGATGATATTTATCCGATTTACAAGTTAATTATGACTACATTCCTATCCAAGTTTCTTCCGCTCTTCATCTATCCGCTCGGATTCGCCAGCCTGCTGCTGGTGTTCGTACTCCTCTTTTGGAAAAAACAGCGGCTCGCAAAGTCTGTGGTCATTCTTGCATTGGTCATTCTGTATCTCGGCGGCAATCGCTATTTATCATCAGCAGTGGCACGCTCGCTTGAATGGCGTTTTCCCTCTCCTGATCTCACCCTCCAGGCAGATGCCATTGTCATCCTGGGCGGAGGCACCGAACCCGCCATCAACCCGCGGCAGTCAGTGGAAGTGAATGCTGCCGGTGACCGCGTGATCTACGGCGCCATCCTGGCCAGGCAATTCCCCCGGGCGATGGTGATCGTCAGTGGCGGCGATATTGATTTTCTTGACATCGCGCCTTCCACACCCGCGCAGGATATGGCTTCCCTGCTCGCGTTGATGGGAATTCCTCAGGATCGCATCCTTCTACAGGGAAACAGCCAGAATACCTTTGAAGATGCCCAATTAACTTGCAAGGTGATCGGTGAAAATGGGTTTTCGCGAGTTTTGCTGGTCACCTCTGCCATGCATATGCCGCGTTCGATGATGATGTTTGAGAAAGCCGGCTGCACAGTGATCCCGGCTCCGACTGATTACACCATTACTGAAGCAGCGTGGCAGCACCTTTGGCATCCCAATATTGAAGAATTCTTTATCAACCTTGTCCCTGCGTATACCAACTTGTCCACCCTGACAAAATCACTCAAAGAATATTTTGGAATTTTATATTACACATTGATATTGAGTCAATGACCCGGTGTTAGAAAAAAGAGCCTTTCGGCTCTTTTTGATTTAAATCAATTGTTTACGTACTTCAGAACTGAGGAAATCCAGTATCCACACAACAATAATGATGGCCAGCAGCGCAGTACCCGCCTGGTGGTATTGCAGGGTATTGATACGTTGAGAGAGGAAATAACCGATACCGCCGCCACCGACAAACCCGATGATGGTGGAAATACGTACATTGATGTCCCAGTGGTAGATGGTGAACGAAAGAAAATCAGGAATGATCTGAGGGATGACTGCGTATCGTACCACCTGCAATTTATTGGCGCCTGTGGCTGTAACAGCTTCGATTGGACCGTTATCGATCCCTTCAACTGCCTCGGAATACATTTTCCCCAACGATGCCGCGGTGGTAATGGAGAGAGCGATCACGCCGGCAAATGGGCTGCCAAAGCCAACAATCATGGCAAAGATTGTTGCCAGCACCATTGGCTCGTAAGACCGGATTATATTCAGAAAACTGCGCACAATATAATACACCACCGTGCCAGCCCACCCTTTTTTGGTGATGTTGGAAGCCGCCAAAAAACTCAACGGAATTGCCAGCAGTGTTCCAAGAGAGGTTGCGATCAATGCCATAAATATTGTAACGAACATGGCATCCAGCACCTCTTTTAATGCTGGCGATTCGACGATTTTTCCAGTTGGCTCCGAAACTTCAAATGAGATCTGCGAGGCTACTCCATCCACGGCTGCAGAGATTGGCCTGATCTCAAGCTGCATGTTGATCTCACCATTTTCATCGGCTTGTATTTGTTTGATGCTCATCGTGCCGCCTGTCGGCAAGATCCAGCGCAGCGAGATCTGCGCATTTGGCGGCAGGTCATAGCCACGCAGCGTCACTTTATCCTTTGGTGACCCGCAGGGTGGATCCACAATTATCCTCGGACCTACTTCAAGACTTGCAGGGTTTTCCACCACTCCACAAGGCACCGGAACGATCTGGGAAACAGTAACTTTCTCCACTTCCTTAACGAAGGTGGTGGGAGTGAAAAGTTGACCCAATATATCTTTTGCCTTGCCCCCACTTGAAATAAGCTTGCCAATATCCGGTTTTGTGACTTTAATACTGAGAACGATCAGGGCAATGAATAAGAAAATTCCCAGCACCTTTGCAAGAGATTTTAAGAGCGCTTTGAAGGTTTTCATGTTACACCAACCTCTCGCGAATGCGGGCGCTGAAGAAGTCAAGAATGATCACCACCACCGCGATTGCCACAAAGGAAGTTCCGACTGCCCTGAAATCCTGCAGAATTATCCATTGCCAAAGGAAGAACCCGATACCGCCGCCTCCCACAAAACCGATGATGGTTGAGGAACGCACATTGATATCCCAGCGGTAGATGGTAAGGGCAGTAAATGGCGGTACGATCTGCGGGATGACCGCGTATCTTACGATCTGGAACCAATTGGCTCCGGTAGCCTTGATGGCTTCGATTGGTCCCGGGTCGATCCCTTCCACCACCTCCGAATAGAGCTTGCCAAGCGCAGCCGTGGTGTGGATGGTAAGCGCGATCATACCTGGGAATGGACCCAATCCGACAATGATCACAAAAATGATCGCCATGATGAGTGCTTCGATCGAGCGGGTGAAATTGAGGATGGTGCGGATGATGACATAGATCACCGCGGTGACCGGATTACCCGTCATCAAGTTACGGGCCGCAAGGAACCCGAATGGGATGGCAACGATTGCGCCGATGATAGTAGAAAGGAATGCCAGGGCAATAGTCTCATAGATGCCCTGCACGATATAGCGTCCAACATTAGATAACTCTATCCCGCCAATCGGTCTGGATTGTTCGGCATAAATGCGATGAATCTGCGGAACGGAAGGATCCTGGGCAGTTGAATGCACAATGGATAATACTTCCCATTGATAAACAAATTTTCCGTCCTTATCCGTCGTCGTATCAGCTTGCATGGCAGTGCCGCCGATCGGGTTCTGCCAGTAAAGCTTTACTGCATAGTCCGGCCAAAACCCCTCGCCAGTTACACTAATTAAATCGCCGACCAAGGCACACGGTTGGTTGACATATAAACGCAGCCCATCCACCGTGTTATCAGGTACTGGAGGTGTTTCAGAACATGGGGATTGAATATCAACGAATCCTTCAAACTTTTCAGCCTTCGGTTGGGTGAAGTCCAGCTTGAACATTTGCTGAACTATTTCCTTTGACCGCGAACCATTTTCGAACAGGGCTTTGATGTTAAAATCGGTCACCTGGCTGCCTATGGCATATGCCATCACCAGCCAGAGAGCCAACGGAATGAGTGCTGTCACTTTTTTAGGATAGTTGATAACATCCCAAATATTCCACAGCCAGATCAATCCCGGGACGATGAACCAGGCAGGTTTCCCATACCAGGCGATCACTGCGGTTGCGGAAGCGAACGCAACAAAGGTATAAATTCCCCCCCTGATGCGTCGTTGAGAGATGTGACCCAAACCGGGGAGCAAAACGGACAATATAATGGATATCGGCTTTGGAAGTTCTTTCCTGGTTGTCATAGTCGATTATTCAAGCGCTGTGGCGCGAATGTCCTGCGCTTCTTCGCCATAGATTTCCTTGAATTTGATGCGGTCGATTGCGGTAGGTAGCCCTTCAAACACTTTGACACCATCCTTGAGGCCAATTACCCGCGTGGCATAACGCTGAATCAAATCGAGATAATGCAGGCTGCAGATGACAGTAACCTTGTCGTCTTTATTGAGTTGTTCCAGGTATTGCATGATCGAATGCGCCAACACCGGGTCAAGGCTGGCAACCGGCTCATCCGCCAGGATGAGCTTGGGTTCCTGCATGAGCGTGCGGGCAATGCCCACGCGCTGCTGCTGCCCGCCTGAAAGGGCGTCAGCCCGGCTATCCAATTTATCGTCCAAACCAAGCCGGGCAAGCGCCTGGTGCGCACGGTCTTTTTCGAGTGATGGAAAAATCCCCAATGTACTTGTCCATGGATTTAAGTAACCAAGCCGTCCATTCATTACATTGGTCATTACTGTTGAGCGTTTTACAAGGTTGAAATGCTGAAAGATCATGCCAATGTGGCGCCGGATATGACGCAACTCAGCTCCTTTGGCAGCAGTGATATCGATCCCATCCATGGTGATCTTGCCTTCGGTGGGGTCGATCAGGCGGTTGATGCAGCGCAATAGGGTGGATTTGCCCGAACCGGACAAACCGATGATCACCAGGAATTCGCCATCCTGAACTTCAAAACTTAGATCTTTGAGCGCAATTGTTCCGCCCGGGTAAACCTTAGTTAAGTGTTCGACTTTAAGCACGGTTTATTCCTTAGATTTGAGATTGAATGCGGGAAAAATTTTGGAGGGGGGATTTTCCCCCCTCCAAAGGAGAGCGAATTACTTATTTCACCATCGTAGTGATATCAACTCCGGAGGCTTCAAGTGCAGCGCGGAAGGCATCATAGAATGAATCTTCAGAGACCTTGAATCCCTGGATCTCATAGCCAGCAGTCTTGAGGATTTCGAGACCATCAGGAGAAGCAGCCATATCAAGGAGAGCCTGTTTCACCTTAGCGCCGGTGTCGGCATCCATGGCGGTGGAGAAGGATACATTATCGTTGGGGATAATGGCATCGGTGCGCCAAATGATTGCAACTTTGTCGTTAACATCGGGATAGGTCTTGGCAACACTGGTGCGGGCGTCAATATAGGTGGCGCCGAAATCGCAGATACCTCCAACATACAGGGCGGAGATCACAGCGGGGTGCCCCATTACCTGGGCCGGGGTCTTGACAACTGCACCGTATTGGGCAAGTAGACCACCGGGGATGATGTAACCGGAAACGGACAGGCTGTCAGTGAAGCAGGGTCGTTTGCCATCAAATTGCTTGAGGGCAGTGGCGGCATCTGCTGTGTTGGTGTTTGTCGCAGGATCAAAATAAGATGTGAAGGGGGCATCAGGATTGGTATCTGATTTGATGTCCTTGGTGCCGGCAACAAATTGGGAGCCATAAAAATCAGAGCCGCTGCGGACGACAACCAATTGCACTTCAGCTGCTCCCTTTTGCTTGGCTAACAAATAAGCAAAGGTGGGCATGAAACCAACATGGGCATTGCTGGAAGCCATGGCTTCGATCAACGCAGTGTAGCTGTTGGGGACGATCACAGTGAAGGTCAATCCTGTTAGCTCATTGAGTTTCTTGGCGATGGCTTCGCCGCCAACGGTCAACTGCTCAGCAGTGGCAGATGGGGCCAGGGCAATGATGATCGGGTTATCAGCGGAGCCGAGGGGTTTCGGGGCTTCGGTGGGTGCCGCGGTCGGTGGAACAGCAGTGGGAGCCTTTGTTGGGGCAGCGGTTGGGGCAGTAGTGGGATTAGCGCAAGCGCTGAGGACCATGATGCTGACAACCAAAACGGAAAACAGTACAAACAAACTCTTTTTCACTTTTCTCCTCCTATAGGATTAGTAAAACAAGATTCGCGTTTTCTCCAAAACGCTTTTTAATCATATACCAATTAAAAATAAAAGGCAAGATATCCTGCCTTTTTTTATCTTAAAAAACGTATAAAAACGGGATATTGGCTAAGATTCAGAGTATCCACACAGCGCAATCGCACCCGGACCGGTGTGTGCTCCCAATACCGGCGATACGATCCCGGTGATCAACTCTATAGGATTAAATTCAATTTTTACGCGTTCCGTTAAAGCCCTGGCATCATCCTCGACACCGTTGTGCAAGACAGCAATATGCATCGGTTTGGTTGTATCAACCTTCTTGAAAAAGCTGGAGTACAAGGATTCAATGGCTTTTTTACGTGTTGTGGAAATGTCCCCGGGTTCAACAGAACCGGACTGATGATTCACCCTTATCTGTGGCTTTATCTTTAGAACATTGCCGATCAGGCGGGCAGCGCTGCCAATGCGTCCGCCGCGGATAAGATAATCGAGCGTATCCAGGACGATATGAAAATGAAGGTTTGCGCGTACTTTTTCCGCACTTTGCCTCATCTCCTCGATTCCGCCTCCCTCTTCGCGGGTTCGCGCCATCGCCAGCACCTGCCATCCGAGGCTCATCGAATTGCTTTTCGAATCCCAGATCGAAACGGGGAGAGAGTACCCCTCTGCAGCCAGCCGGGCTGATTCGATCGTCCCGCTCATGGCACTGCTGATGACGCAAACCATGATCTGGTTGGCTCCGCGGGATTTTGCTGTTTCAAACGCCTCCAGGAAATTCCCCGGGGTAGGCTGTGAAGTGGTTGGATGAATCGGGTTTTCTTTAAGCTTTTCGTAGAACTCCAAACCGGAAAGCTCAACCCCATCCAGGTACTGCGACTTCCCCCAAACAATGGTCAGTGGAACCACCAATAACCCGTATTGTTCCCGCAAGGACAAGGGAAGATCATTCGTACTATCGGTAATTATCGCAATTTTTTCTTTTGTCATCTGGACACCTTCAATAATATTTTGCCTGATTATAAAAAAATTCATGTGAACATGTGTATGACTATTGATAGATTTTTACAACAGAATTTATCCTGATAAAATAGTAATTCATCCTGTTTACAAAGCCGCGCATAAAGGCTTCATTAATATGATTGATAAAATTCGCTCAACTGTTCGTAAATATCCCCGGAATTTCTGGATCCTCATCGGGTCTCTATTCATAGACCGCCTCGGCGGAGCGTTGATTTTCCCATTCTTCTCGCTTTACATCACCGAAAAGTTCGGCGTCGGGATGACCCAGGTTGGCACCCTGTTTGCGTTCTATGCGGTTTCCAGCTTTATCGGTTCACTCATTGGCGGCGCGCTTACTGACCGCTTTGGCCGCCGCTCGTTGATGATCTTCGGATTAATTTCCAGCGCTTTTTCTGCTCTCATCATGGGGTTGTCAAAGGATTTTCACACCTTCTTCGTCTTTTCCGTGATCGTCGGCGCATTTGCCGATATGGGGCACCCTGCCAGTCAGGCTATGTTGACCGATATCCTGCCTGAAGCGAAACGAATTGAGGGATTTGGCATCCTGCGAGTGGTTGCCAACCTGGCGGTTACCATTGGACCAGCCATTGGAGGTTTGATCGCGTCCAAATCTTTCTTCGCGCTTTTCATCATCGATGCTGTTGCCTCTTCGATCACTGCCCTCATCGTTTACCTCACCATGCCCGAAACCAAGCCTGAAAAACGTGCTGATCAACCTCACGAAACGATCTTCCAAACATTCAAGGGGTATTCAGTAGCGATCAAGGACAGCATCTTCATGGCATTCCTTGGCGTTTCCGCCATCAGTGTCATTGTTTACATGCAGATGAATACCACGCTATCGGTATATCTTCGGGACGTACATCAAATCACAACCCAGCAGTTCGGGTACATCCTCAGCCTGAACGCGGCGATGGTGGTGGTTTTTCAATTCTGGGTAACGCGTAAGATCTCAAAATACGCACCGATGGTATTGATGACATTTGGAACACTGTTCTACCTGGTTGGTTTCACCATGTACGGCTTTACCACCACATATCCGTTGTTCTTGTTCGCAATGGTGATCATCACCATAGGCGAGATGATCGTTTCGCCAACCTCCACAGCGCTGGTGGCTCGCCTTGCGCCATTGGATATGCGCGGTCGCTACATGGCGGTTTCCGGATTCAGCTGGATCATCCCATCAGCCATAGGTCCTCTGTTCGCTGGCTTTATTATGGATAATTACGACCCACGCTGGGTTTGGTACGCTTGCGGCATCCTTGCTGCAATAGCCACACTGGGCTTTCTACTGCTTTCCCGCAGTGCATCCGAAAGGCTGCAGCATTCAGATTCTCAAAGTGCAAAAGATTAACCACCCTATTCAATTATTGATTGGTTACATTCATCACATTTTGTCAGACAATCGGGATATTATTCTTGTAAAGCGATTTTAAACATGCTATTATTTCTAAATAGCCAGAGTGTCCCGGTTTCATTTATTTTTAATAGATCAATCCCATTAAAGAATGAGAGGTGATTTTTCCCCCAATCGATAAAATCTTGAAAACAAACCCGGTGATTGTGAATGTTTGCGAAATTAACCTTATGAAATCACCAGCTTTGCTGGAAAATTCCAAAGACAGGACATAATATGATTAATCCTCATCCTGGACTACCCGAACTGCAATATGTAAAACCAAACTCCCTTGCCGAAGCCAGCAAATTCCTGGCAGATCACGATGGAATCGCCCGTCCATTCGCCGGTGGAACCGATAATTTTGTCCGCTTGCGTGATGGCGTACTGAAACTGGATTACCTGGTGGACGTAAAAGGACTGGAGGGCGTGCACGAGCTTTCCTTTGATGCTAAAAATGGGTTAACCATCGGCGCTGCCGTGACAATGAACAAAGTTGCCGCCTATGCGGACGTCATCAAGCATTATCCCAACCTTGCCCAGGCTGCCCAATCCGTTGCCAGCTACCAGCTGCGTAACCGCGCCACGATCATTGGCAACATTTGCAATGCCTCGCCCGCGGGTGACACCATCGGCACTTGCATGATCCTGGATGGTGTGCTCAAAGTGCATGGTCTTGAGGGTTTTCGTGATGTTTCGCTAAGCTCTTTCTTTTTAGCTCCAGGACGCACTGTGTTAAAACCAGGGGATGTGGTAGTAGCCATCACCCTGCCCCTGCCCCCCAAAGGATTTGTTGGAACCTATAAAAAACTCGGGAGAAATGCCATCGGTGATCTTTCGATCGTTGGTGTTGCTGTATTGGGATATCCCTCGAAAGAAAGTCCCTCCGGATTCCAGTTCCGCATCGCGCTGGCTTCCGTTGCTCCCGTTCCATTTGAAGCGCTTAAAGCCGAGGCTGTCCTCAGCGAGAAAAAGATCACCGATGAATCGATCACCAGGGCTGCTGAAGCTGCCATGGAATCAGTCACTCCCATCGATGATGTCCGCGGTTCAGCCCGATACCGCAAGTTCATGGTACGCAACCTTACCCGTGAAGCATTAACCGAAGTCTGGAAAAAACTAAGCAAATAGTCCACCGTGACGATTTGACCTATAAAGTCAGGAGGCAAGAAAAATGAATTATTCAACAATTACCCTCACCGTCAATGACCTGGTTGAAACGGTGGATGTCCCCCAAAACATGACCCTGCTGCAAATGATCCGCGAGAAGTTATCCCTTACCGGCACGAAGAACGGTTGTTCAGCCGGAGAATGCGGCGCTTGCACAGTGTTGATAAATGGCGAACCCGTGAACAGCTGCATGGTCTTGGCTGCTGAATGTGACGGTGCAGTCATCACCACGGTTGAAGGATTGGCTAAAGGTGGAAAACTCACCCAGCTTCAGGAAGCGATCATCAAATCCGGTGGCGTGCAATGTGGTTTCTGCACCCCCGGTATGCTCATTTCGGCGACTGCCCTGTTGAAACGCAATCCTCACCCCACCGAAGTCGAGATCCGCGAAGCGATCGTTGGCAACCTCTGCCGCTGCACCGGATACGTCCGCATTGTGGACGCGATCAAGCAGACTGCGAAATAAGCGCGGTAACAACCAGATCTTCCAAGGAGCCAAATTATGGCAAACGTAAAAACCAAAGAAAAAGTATCCAATCCGATCGGCGCATCAGTACCGCGCAATGACGTTTACGAAAAGGTGACCGGTACCGCGGTTTACGCCGATGATATCCAGTTCGGGAACAAATTACTCCACGCCCGCGCAGTCCGCAGCCCTTACCCGCATGCGTTGATCAAGCGGGTTGACACCACTAAAGCCGAAAAACTACCCGGGGTTAAAGCAGTGGTTACCGGCAAAGACTTCCCCAACCGCATGGGTTTATACCTGCAGGATAAGACCATTTTCGCAATTGACAGGGTACGTTACCTGGGCGACCCGGTGGCAGCCGTGGCAGCCATCTCCGATGAGATTGCCATGAAGGCATGTGAATTGGTGGAAGTGGAATATGAGCCGCTGGAAGGTGTTTTCGATCCTGAATATGGCGCTTCAAAAGAAGCTCCGCTTATCCACCCCCAACTGGGCGAATACGTCTATCCGAATTTCATTTTCCCTGAACCGGGAACCAATATCGCCAACCATTTCAAGATTCGTAAGGGGGATGTGGAAAAAGCTTGGAAAGACTGCGCCCACATCGTTGAACGCCATTTTGTTATTCCTCACATTCAGCACGTACCCATCGAAACCCATATCGCCATCGCCCAAATGGACGAGAAGGGTAAAGTAACCCTGTGGGCTTCTTCGCAGTCCCCCTTTGCCCAGCGTAACCTCATCGCCAAAGCCCTGCATATTTCTCAGAGTGACCTACGTGTGATCGCACCGCTGGTCGGCGGCGGATTCGGTTCCAAAGCCGGCGTTACCATGGAAGCAATCCCGGTAGCGCTCGCCACCAAATGCAAGGGTTGGCCGGTAAAAATGATCCTCACCCGCGAGGAAGAGTTCTTCACCAACTTCGTCCGCCAGGGTCTTTCGATCCATGTAAAGGTCGGCTGCGATAAAGAAGGCAACCTTGTTGCGCTCAAGAACATGATGTACTGGGACGGCGGCGCTTCTACAGAATACGGCACCAATGTCACCCGCGCCGGCGGTTATTCCAGCTCCGGTCCTTACGACATCCCCAATGTTTCTACCGACAGCATCTGCGTTTACACCAACCATCCCATCGGCGGTGCCTACCGCGGCTTTGGTATGTCCGAGCTGCATACCGGGCTTGACCAGGCGATGGATGAACTCGCTGAAAAAGTAGGCCTTGATAAGATAACTTTCCTTAAGAAGAACGCAGTACAGGAAGGCGACACCCTTGTTACCGGCATGATCATGCACGCCAACGGCATCCAGCAATGCATCGACAATGTTGCCAAATCACTTAATTTCAATGAAAAATCCAAACCCTCCTCTCCCGACCGGCTGCGTGGTAAAGGTATCGCCGTCATGTGGAAAGCCCCCGCCATGCCCCCGAACGCTGGCTCCAGCGCATGGGTTGAACTTGCCGAAGATGGCAATATCACTGTTGGTCTGGGCGGTCAGGAAATCGGACAGGGTACTTTCACTGTGATGGCTCAAATGGCAGCCTCCGCCCTGGGTGTGCCCTACGAAAAGGTACGCATTGCCGGACCTGTGGATACTCAATACAGCCCCTATGAATGGCAAACCGTTGCCAGCCGCCTTACCTGGAGCATGGGGAACGCCGTCCGGGCTGCTGCTTCGGATGCGCGCCGCCAGATCCTCGAGATGGTTGCTGAGGCCTGGAAAGAAAAAACTGAAGACCTGGATATCGTCAACGGTGTAGTCGTCTCTTACAAGAGTGAACAGGAAATTCCGTTGACCGATATCGTCATCTATGGCATGCCCAAGAAAAATGACGAAGGTTGGATGGGCGGTCCCATCATCGGGCGCGGCTCCTTCATGCCCAAGTACGTGACCAACCTGGATGCCGAGACCGGTCAGGGTGCCCGCGCTGTGGTGCACTACACCGTCGGCTGCGAAGGTCTGGATATCGAAATCGATAAGAGTACCGGGCAGATCCATGTGCTTAAGGCTGCAGCGGCGTTCGATGTCGGTAAAGCCATCAACCCTGAGCTGGTCAAAGGACAGATCGAAGGCGGTTTCGTGCAAGGACTAAGTTCCGCCATGTTTGAGGAGATCAAATTAAAGCAGGGAGTCATGACCAATCCCTCCTTTGTAGATTACCGCATCGCCACCGCCCCGGACGTGAACTTCCCGCTGGAAACCCCGTATGTTGAGGTGCCGCAGGATGACGGTCCGTGGGGTGCGCGCGGAGTCGGTGAACACCCAATGGTGCCTACTATCGCAGCGCTTGGCAATGCCATTTACGCCGCCACCGGTATCCGCCTGCAGGGTCCCCCCTACTCTGCCGAAAAGATCTACCTGGCAATGCTCGACGCCGGGATCGTAAAATAATCGTGTTATATAGGAAAATGCCGGATTTGCTGTTCCGGCATTTTTATACTCTTTTTTCATGACCAAAGGAATACGTTATGACTGAGAATTATGACTTGATCGTTCGCAATGCCCTGTTAAGGGATGCTACCAAGACTACCGACATCGCCCTCCGGGATGGAAAGATTGCTAAATTAGGAAACAAGCTCGAAGGCAAAGCCGGCAAAGAGTTGGACGCCCGCGGCAACCTGGTGACAGAATCCTTTGTCAACACCCATTTGCATCTATGCAAAGTCTACACCCTGATGATGATGGACGAAGCCGCGCTCAAGGATTACCAGGGCGCAGACATGGGTAAAGCCATGACCGCCATCGAACTGGCAGCCAGGGTCAAAGAAAAATATGACGAGAAGTGGATCATCAAGAATGTACGCCGCGTGCTGGCGCTGGCTGGCCGGTACGGATGCACCCACATCCGCGCGTTTGCTGATGTGGACTCCAAGGGAAAACTGGAAGGCGTTAAAGCTCTGATCAAAGCCCGTGAGGAATTCAAAGGGATCGTGGATGTGCAGGTGGTTGCCTTCGCCCAGGATGGCGTGGTTCGTGAACCCGGCACCGAAAAACTGATGCGCGAAGCCATGAAAATGGGCGCTGATGTGGTCGGCGGTATCCCCTGGATCGAATACACTGATGCCGATACTGCCGAGCATGTGCGGTTTTGTTTCAAACTGGCACGGGAATTCAATAAACCCGTCTCCATGCTGGTAGACGATGCCGGTGATCCCGGATTACGCTCGATCGAGGTGATGGCGCTGGAAACGATAAAAAACGGCTGGCAGGGAAGATCACTGGCACATCACGCCCGCGCCATGTCCATGTATCCCAAGCCGTACCTGCAGAAACTGACCGCGCTGCTCAAAAAAGCCCAAATGGGTGTAGTCAGTGACCCGCATACTGGTCCTCTGCATGCACGGGTGCGCGAATTGCTCGAAGAGAACGTGCTGGTCAGCCTCGGGCAGGATGATATTTCCGATGCCTATTACCCGTATGGGCGCAATAACATGCTCGAAGTGGCTTTCCTTAACTCTCATCTTCTGTGGTTTACCACCCGTGATGACATGGAAATTCTGTATAACATGGTAACTAAAAATGCCGCCAAATGCATCGGCATTGAAAACCATGAGATCAAAGAAGGTGCCCCGGCGAACCTGGTGGTACTCGATCAACCTAATGTGCTGGAAGCGCTGCGTTTCCATGAAAAACCGGTTTACGTGATCAGCCACGGAAAACTAGTCGACCAGGCAGCCATGGACAAGATCTACGAGGAAAATAAATAACCAAAACCGCGGGGAAAAGTGACTCCGTGGTTTTGGTTACATTAATCACCTTCACATGTGCTTTTCTTACCAAGAGAGTGAATTTTTATTGACAATTTTTGGAAATTTCTCTATGATATTGTATACAGGAAATTGACAAAATTATCTATTCCTCACCGATTGGACTTATATCGATGAAGGCACAGTATTGATTCTCAAGTCAATAGTCAAGTTATTGATTTCAATAATTAACAAAGGAGGTGATTTAAAACAGTATCTGATCGGTCGGGA
This sequence comes from uncultured Anaerolinea sp., assembly GCA_964483135.1. GTDB lineage: Bacteria > Chloroflexota > Anaerolineae > Anaerolineales > Anaerolineaceae > UBA6107. The sequence continues at coordinate 13,759 of CAZAAJ010000002.1, forward strand.
AAACCAATCAATAATTAGAAAAGAGGAGAATATGTTCAAGAAGATTTCAATCGTCATTGCAGCACTTATGGTCCTCACGTTGATCGCCGGCTGCGCTGGTGGTGCAACAACCAATAGCGGCAAGCTTCAGGTATACGGTGCCTATGCCACCCCAATTGAAGAACCCTGGGATGGTGTGATCCATGTTGCTCTTCAAAAAGCAGCCACCGATGGACTAATTGAATACAACTACACCGAAAATATTGGATATTCTGGTGATATGGAACGCGTTCTTCGCCAGATCGCTGAAGAACAAAAACCTGACCTGATCGTAGGTGATGCATTTGTAAACGAAGAAGCTGTACGCCGCGTTGCTGCTGATTATCCAAAAATCGCATTCGCATTTGGTTCCGAGTTAGGACCAACGGCGCCAAACCTGGCAGTTTTTGATAACTGGATCCACGAACCTGCCTATCTGTCCGGTATGCTTGCCGGTGGAATGACCAAGACCAATACCATCGGTATTGTTGCGGCAGTTCCCATCCCGGAAGTTAATCGTCTCGTCAACGCCTTCATTGCTGGTGCCAAAGAGACCAATCCCAATGTAAAGGTTCTTGTTTCCTTCATTGGATCCTTCTTTGATCCCGCAACCGCCAAAGAGCAGGCATTAGCTCACATCAGCGCTGGCGCCGATGTTCTTTATGCCGAACGCGCTGGCGTTATCGAAGCCGCTGCTGAAAAGGGTGTGTATGTCTTCGGCAACATGAGCGATCAGAACTCAATCGCTCCTGACTGGGTAGTCACCGGCCCCGTCTGGAATATGACCCCAACCGTTGAGTACGTCATCGCCCAGGTTAAAGCTGGAACCTTTTCACCCATCGATCTCAAGGACTTCTGCATGATGGCAATGGGCGGCGCCTCCCTCGCAGACTTCCATGGAAATGACAGCAAGGTCCCGGCTGAAGTTCTCGCCGCAGTGAAAGCCAAGGAAGCAGCCATTAAATCCGGTATGTTCCGTGTACCCATCGATGAGGCTCAACCCCAGGCTGTGAATTAGTATCTTACTTCTAAGGGCGGCAGCGAAACTCCACTGCCGCCCTAAAAATAATACACCCGCCTGAGACCAGGCAGGGAAGAAGGATGATTTATGTTCGCTGTCGAAATGAAAGGTGTTTACAAAACCTTTGGTGCAGTCAAAGCCAACCAGGGGGTTGATTTTTCCCTTGAACAAGGTGAAATTCATGCCCTGCTTGGAGAAAACGGCGCCGGCAAGACAACCTTGATGAGGATCCTCTATGGTCTTTACAGGGCGGACGAAGGGGAAATTTTCATCAATGGGCAAAAGGTAGCTATCGAATCTCCAAAAGAAGCAATTCGAGCCGGCATCGGCATGGTTACCCAGCATTTTACACTCGTCCCTACATTGACTGTCGCGGAGAATATCGTTCTGGGGTATTCCAACGATATTCTGCTATCGCAGAAGGACATCGAAAAAAGCGTTGGCGAGGCATCGAAAAAGTACGGCGTTGAAGTGGATCCGGCCATATTGGTTAAGAATCTCTCGGTCGGCGAGCGGCAGAGGGTGGAGATCTTAAAAGCGCTTTATCGCGATGCAAAGATCCTGATCATGGATGAACCCACTGCCGTACTTGTTCCACAGGAAGTGGATGTATTATTTGAATCGCTCGTCCGCCTGGTAAAATCAGGCCTTTCAGTGATTTTTATCAGCCATAAACTTGTCGAAGTGATGGCTGTTTGTGATCGCATTACTGTTTTACGGGATGGAAAGGTAACAAGTACAGTCAATAAATCGGAAACGAACCAGGTTGAATTGGCAAAAATGATGGTGGGCAGGGAAACATTCGGAGTAAAACGTGAACCCTCAGTAAACGTTGGCGAACCGGTCTATGAAGTTTCCGGGATCACCCTTGAAGGAAATCATGGCAAGAGAATTCTGACCGATATTTCTTTTAGTTTGAACAAAGGCGAGATTCTCGGAATTGCAGGCGTTTCAGGCAACGGGCAGGGAGAATTAACTCACGTACTTACCGGCTTGACCAGGGCATCCAGCGGATCCATCAAAATTGATGGCAAGGAAATTTCACACCTTACTCCAGGAGAAATTTCAAATTCTGGAATTGGCAGAACTCCTGAAGACCGCTATGAAGGTACGATCGGGGATTTGACCGTAGCTGAAAACCTGGCAATTGAAAACCTGTCGCAATTCTGCCGGAATGGATTTGTTGACCAGAAAAAAGTGGTCGAATCCGCCAGGGAGAAGATTAAGGAATTTCAAATTAAAGCTTCTCCGAACGACCAATTGCGAAAACTTTCAGGCGGTAATATGCAAAAAGTTGTACTCGCCAGGGCACTTGCGCGTAATCCAAAGGTTCTGATCGCATCGCAGCCAACCCGCGGTCTTGATGTTGGTGCAACCGAATATGTGCGTAAACGTCTCCTCGAGGAAAAGGGACGCGGCACCGCAGTCGTACTGCTTTCGGAAGACCTCGATGAGGTGCTGGCGCTTTCTGACAGAATCGCCGTGATCTACGAGGGAAAGATCCAGGGAATCGTTCCTTCTGCACAGGCTACTCCTGAAAAAATCGGGTTAATGATGGCCGGCGCTGGTAAAGCATCGATCTGAAAAAGGAGAATTAATAGTGGCTAAATTTAAAATCGAACGCGCCGCCGCTCCACTTTGGGTTAAAACAGTCATTCCAGTGGCTGCTGTATTGGTAACCTTTCTTGTCACATCCATACTCATAATCCTTGCGAAAGCAAATCCGTTTGCGGCATATTACCATTTATTGATTGCTCCGTTGTCATCCAAGTTTTCTCTGCTTGAGGTATTGGTTAAATCCACACCGTTAATCCTGACAGGAATTGCCGTAGCAGTAGCTTTTAATTCAGGATACTATAACATTGGCGCAGAAGGACAGCTTTACGCAGGTGCCATTGCCGCAGCCTGGGTTGGTGCAAACCTTACCTCTTTACCGGCAATTGCTGCCATACCCCTCATGCTGGTACTCGGTTTTCTGGCAGGTATCCTGTGGGCATTGATCCCAGCCATTCTCAAGATCAAGCTTAAAGTGGACGAGGTGGTTACCACCTTGTTAATGAACTCTGTCATGGTATATGTTGTATCCTGGTTATTGAACGGTGTATGGAGGAACCCTGAAACTGGCGCCCAACAATCACCCGAATTTTTTGCAGCCGCCAGGTACATCAGGCTGGTACCAAAATCCCGTTTGCACCTGGGTTTCATCATCGCCCTGGTGGTTGTCGTCATCATCTACATTTTGATTAAGAAGACACCTTTGGGACTTAAAATGCGCGCTGTTGGAGCCAGCAAGGTTGGTGCGCAATTTGCGGGGATCAATGTCAGCCGAACCATGTTGATTTCCGCCTTGATCAGCGGCGGGATTGCAGGTATTGCCGGTGTCGGTGAAATTGCAGGAATTCACTACCACCTGATCAATGAACTTTCAAACGGGTATGGTTACACAGGCATCATAGCGGCGACACTTGGAGGATTGAACCCCATTGGCGTGTTGGTTGCTGCATTATTTATTGGGTTAATAGGAACCGGAGCTTTCAACGTAAGCATGGCGCTTCATGTTCCTGTTTACCTTGGTGATGTAGTCCAATCTACATTATTGCTGGTGACTCTTGCCATGCTCCTTTTACAAAATTACCGGATCAAGAGGGTATAACTATGGATGAATTTTTAGTCGGCTTGATAGCAGCAACTTTAAGGGTTGCTACCCCTTTGATTTTCGCGACCCTTGGAGAACTTTTTTGTGAGCGGGCTGGAATCCTCAATCTCGGTATCGAAGGAACGATGTTCCTTGGTGCTTTTGCTGGCTTTACCGTTGCCTCATTAACGGGTTCAGTCTGGGTTGGATTACTCGGAGCGATTATCAGTGGAATTCTTGCAGGCTTTTTGATGAGCCTTTTTGCAGTCAGGCTGGGGGTTAACCAACATGTTTCGGGGTTAGGAATAACCCTGCTGGCCACAGCACTCTCGCTGTTTTCATTTCGTGTAATTTTTGGCGAAAATCAAAACCTTCCCTCGATCATTCCTTTTAAACAACTGGAGCTTTTTTCAAATAACCCGATCCTGCATGAAATCTTTTCTCAGTACCTGCTGACGTATATCGCAATCGCGATTGTTCCTGTCGTCTGGTTCATCATTTTTAGAACCAATTATGGACTCAGGATCCGTTCTGTTGGGGACAACCCTGAAGCCACAGATGCTGCAGGAATCGACGTCTATCGTCTTCGGACTTCTGCGTTGGTCATTGGCAGCGCGTTAATGGCCATTGGCGGAGCATTCTTATCCATTGCCCAGCTTGGGAAATTTACCTTCGGTATCATCGAAGGTCGCGGTTGGGTATGCATCGCTCTCATCATTTTTGGCAACTGGCACCCGGTCAAGGTACTGTGGGGAGCTTTGCTCTTTGGAGGTGTCCAGGCATTACAGTCACGCTTACAGCTTACCGGCCTGAAACTGCCTTATGAACTTTTCCTCGCCCTGCCATATATAGTAACGATCATCGCCCTCACGCTGGCGGGCAGAAATGCCTCGTACCCGGCAGCAATGCTGAAACCCTATAAACGGGAATGATCCAAAAAGGCGTAAGGAGCAATTCTTACGCCTTTTTTATTCTTTCCTGCCCTTTTTAAGAATGTGACAATCAACCGCTTACAAACCTATAACTATCACTTGAACAGAAAGGAAAGTGTTCCTAAAATGGTATTGTTTGGAAATTATTAATCAAAATAATCGGAGGTAGTAATGGCTCAACCAAAAGCTGACAGCGCTCAAGAAGCCTTTATGGAACACCTAAAGGATCTTCGCAAACAGAGCAAGGCAGGCGGCGGCGAGAAACGCATTGAAGCCCAGCATGCCAAGGGTAAGTTAACTGCACGTGAACGTATTGATGCCCTGCTTGACGAAGGTTCATTCCAGGAGATCAATGGTCTGATGGTCAACCGCCATACCGATTTCGGCATGGAAAAGGAAAAGACCCCTGGTGACGGCGTGGTGGCTGGTTTTGGAAAGATCAACGGCCGCCGCGTTTGTGTTTATGCCCAGGATTTTACCGTGATGGGCGGCTCCTTCGGTGAAATTGCCGGTCAAAAGGTCTGCCATGTGATGGACCTGGCTATGGATGCCGGCGTTCCGGTCATCGGATTGAACGATGGCGGTGGCGCACGTATCCAGGAAGGCATTTTCTCTCTTTATGCCTACGGTGAACTTTTCTATCGCAATACACAGGCTTCCGGTGTCGTTCCGCAGATCTCCGTCATTCTTGGACCCTGCGCTGGCGGCGCGGTCTATTCTCCCGCCCTCACCGACTTTGTAGTGATGACGAAAAATATCAGCAATATGTTCATCACCGGACCTGAAGTCATCAAGACCGTTACCCACGAAGTGGTGGACGTTGAAACCCTTGGCGGCGCTGTGACTCACTCCTCCACCAGCGGTGTCGCCCACTTTGCCGCCGAAGATGAAAAACAGGCTTTCGCTTTTGTACGCTCGATCCTCAGCTACCTCCCCTCCAACAACTCCGAAACCGCTCCGGCTGTCGAAGTCACCGATGATCCCTGGCGCATGGACAAGGAGCTGGATTCCATTGTCCCGGCCGATCCTTCGGTTGGTTACGACATGAAAGAGATCATCGAACGGGTCTGCGACCGCGGCTCTTTCTTTGAAGTAATGGGAAATTTTGCCCAGAACTCCGTTATCGGTTTTGCCCGCCTGCATGGACAATCAGTGGGAATCGTTGCCCAGCAGCCGCTCTTCATGGCTGGTTCAATTGATATTGATGCTGCCGACAAAATGGCGCGCTTTATCCGCTTCTGCGATGCTTTCAACCTTCCCATTGTCACCTTCTCCGATTCACCCGGTTTCCTGCCCGGTGTATCCCAGGAACATGGCGGCATCATCCGTCACGGCGCCAAGATCGTCTACGCTTTCTCCGAAGCCACAGTTCCTCTGCTGACCGTCATCACCCGCAAGGGTTATGGTGGTGCCTACATTGTTATGAGCAGCAAACACATTCATTCAGACATGGTCTTCGCCTGGCCGGGTGCTGAAATTGCTGTCATGGGCGCTGAAGGCGCAGTTGCCATCCTCTACCGCAAGGAACTTGCCGAAAGGAACGATGGCGGTGAAGAACGCAAGCGCCTGGTGGCTGAATTCCGCGAGAAATTCTCCAATCCATACAAAGCCGCCACTGCCGGTTTCGTTGACGATGTCATTCTGCCCCACGAAACCCGCCCGCGCCTGATCGCTGCATTGGAATTGCTGCGCGATAAAAAATCACATGCCCCAGCCAAAAAACATGGCTGCATGCCCCTGTAATCCTGCTGAAATGAGGAGGTGTTATTTTGACTGATTTTCAAACAGGTCTGTTGATCAGCGCGGTTGGACTTGTGGTGACCTTTACTGCCCTGGCAATTTTCATCGGGGTGATGGTTCTACTGCAAAAACTATTTCCTGTAAAAAAAGAGGTGGAAAAACAGGTCATTGAAGAAGTTAAACCCGCCGAGATCACTGCTGAATCTTCCAGCGCTGATGAGATTGCCGCCGCCCTGGCTGCTGTATCCTATTTGCGTTCGCAACGTGCCGGCCAACTTGGAGCATCGCTCCTCACCGGTCCCGGACCTTACCGGACTTCCCATTGATCTCAAAATCACGATAATACTGGAATCGTAGGAGAATAAAATGAGTAAAAAGCTACAAGTAAAAGTGAACGGCAAATCCTTTGAGGTCGAGGTCAGTGATTTTTCAGGCGGTTCAGCGGATGTGACCGTCAACGGCACTCAATATGCAATTGAGATCGAAGAAACAGGTGGTGTTCTAGCCGCCCCTGTCGTAAAAGCTCCGGCAGCAGCCCCGGCGAAAGCCGCGGCACCTGCCGCCACCACTGCCGCTCCGGCTACAGGATCTGTGGCAATCGCTGCTGCCGGCGCTACGGATGTCATCAGCGCCCCCATGCCCGGCGTGATTATGGACATCGCATTTAAACCAGGCGATAAGATTGCCGTTGGTGACATTGTATGCGCACTGGAAGCTATGAAAATGAAGAACATGATCCGGTCAACCCGTGAAGGAACAGTGGGTTCCGTCGAAGTCAACGAAGGACAGAGAGTCCCCTTTGGCGCAGTGATCATCCGGTTCGCGTGAGGTTGATATGGATCTTTCGAGACTACTCGTCTTACTAGACGCTTTCAAACAACTGCAATGGCAAAACCTGGTGATGATCGGGATCGGCGGTGTACTGATCGCCCTTGCCATCCTTAAGGACTATGAGCCAACCCTGCTGCTGCCCATCGGGTTTGGCGCTATTCTGGCCAACCTGCCACTCACCGGCGCCACTGAAGCCGGCGGCTGGTTGAAAATCCTTTTTGATGCCGGGATTGCAACCGAGTTATTCCCGCTCTTTGTTTTCATCGCCATTGGAGCCATGACTGATTTTGGCCCACTGCTTGAAAACCCAAAGATGGCGCTGTTAGGCGCAGCCGGGCAGTTTGGTATCTTTATTACACTTCTGCTGGCGCTTGCCACCGGAATGTTCACCCTCAATGAAGCCGCCAGCATCGGCATCATCGGCGCCATTGACGGACCGACCGCCATTTACGTATCATCCAAACTCGCCCCTCATCTGCTTGGTCCGATTACTGTTTGCGCTTACAGCTACATGTCACTGGTGCCTATCATCCAACCCCCCGTAATGCGGTTGATGACCACGCATAAGGAAAAAACCATCCACATGCCTTACACGATCAAGGAAGTCTCGCGGGCAACGCGAATCCTCTTCCCAATTGTGGTCACCGTGGTGGTTTCACTGCTTGCGCCAAAAGCATCACCGTTGATCGCTTCACTCATGTTCGGTAATCTCATCAGAGAATCCGGTGCTGTTGAACGATTGAACCATGCCGCTCAGAATGAACTAGCCAACCTGACCACCCTGTTCCTGGGGCTGGTGATTGGCTCGACGATGGAAGGTGTCAATTTTATTCAACCCACTACCTTGTTAATCCTCGTGTTAGGTCTCTTTGCTTTCGTGATGGACACAGTTGGCGGCATTTTACTTGGAAAATTGATGAACTTCTTCTCCGGCGGTAAATTCAATCCGCTCATCGGGGCTGCAGGGATCAGCGCTTTCCCCATGTCCGCCCGTATCGTTCAGCGTTTCGGTCAGGAATATGATACAAACAATTTCCTGCTGATGCACGCAATGGGTTCCAATGCTGCCGGTCAGCTGGGCAGCGTTATCGCAGGTGGTGTCGTCCTGGCGATCATGGCTGGTGTGTTGTAATCCAGTTAAAATACTGGATATAAGTTAAAGTTTTCGAATATCATCTTAAAAAGGAGAATGAAAATGAAACTACTTGATCTAACCATCCCGTTGGGAATTGGAACTCCCCCCTGGCCGACCTATGAACCTCTCCAGGTGAAATACTTCAAGCGTCTTGCACCGAACGGCGCTAATGGGCAACTGTTGACCCACTCAAATCACCTTGGCACTCACCTTGACGGCGAAATTCACTTCTACACCCCCGGCCGTGATATAGCACAATTGCCCCTGGATTACCTGGTGCACGATGCCGCCGTTGTTGACCTGAGTGATGTTTGCGGTGATTACGACGTCTATACTTCCAAGATGATCACGGATCGCGTCGAAGTGAAAAAGGGCGATATCCTCGTCATCCATACCGGCTATCACCACTTTGGCTGGGATCAGCCCACCGCGGACGAGATCCGCTACATGGTCAAACACCCGGGTCCCGACCAGGAATTTGCGGACTGGGCAAAGAAAATGGAACTGCGCTGGATCGCCGTTGACTGCGGTTCTGCCGATCACCCGATGAATACCATCATCCGCCAGTGGATGCCCCGCCAGACCAAACAGGCTGAATACGTGTTCAAGAAGAAATTCGGCAAATCCCTTGAAGAGTTCTTCACCGAAGAGAAATACCAGCTCATGCACATCGACCTGTTTCCCAAGCAGATCATCCACGCCGAATGCTTTGGCGGCATGATCGACCTCATCCTCAACCGCCGCATCCAGGTGGGCTTCTTCCCATGGCGCTTCGTTGATGGTGAAGCCTCCATTGGTCGCGCAGTCGCTTTCCTCGAAGATAAGGAATACGATGACCTGATGAAAAAAGCTGCCACGATGCCGAAAACAAAATTCGGTGATGTTTACGAAATCAAGCACGTTGAAAGTCTGAATAAGTTAAGCAAAGCCAATATGGCTTAAATTTTTTAAAATTTATCAAGGAGAATTAAAGTGAAATTCGATCTTCCAGAAAAAGCAACTGAACCCATCCTTTCGATCGATGCCCGCGAAGTGGAAGCCCTCCTGCAGGGTCCTGCCATGCAGCTTCCCAAGTGGCCCGGCGCCCAGGTTAAATTAAAAGATGGCCGCCTCCTCTACATCCGCGAAGCACGCCTCGAAGAAGCCCCCAAAATGATGGAATATGTCAAGCGGTTAATGGACGTGGACCATGACTTCTACGATATCGTCGGCGCCCGTGTCTATTCCGAAATCCTCGGCTGGTACCGCCATCGTTTAAAAGATCCCTATACTCTCGTCGGTTTGATCGATGGGATGTGGGTGGGCTTCGCCAATGGACGTGTAATGAATGAAGACATCAACATCAGCCTGCACACCATGGCTCTTTCCCGCGGCGGACGTATCGGCGCAGTCATGTACTACGCCAAGGCTTACTACGCCTTCGAAATGATCAAGAATACCGAATGGTGGGCTACCTACGAATCCTACAATGGCTGGATGCGCTGGGGTCTTGGTATGGCTCAGCCTTCTTACCCGTGGCCGGATGTTCAGCATGAACTTGGCGGCGCCCGTGTTTACTATGTCACCAAGAAATACTGGGATCAGATGATCAAGAATTACGTTCGCGAAATGGCTGGCGCTGACCTGGACTTCAATGTGTCTGACGCGGTCCGCAAAGCCAACGAGAACCTGATCGTTCCCGAAGAGATCCTCGTCTAGTTTTACGCTGTCGTTAAAAAAGAGAGCCGTGATGGCTCTCTTTTTTTATTCACTTTCCACGGATGCGGCAATGCCAAGTGTTGTATCTACACCTGAGGAATGCCCGAAATGGGTCAGTAATTCCACCAGGTCGGTGGAAATAGGTTTTCCCGTAAAAAGCGCATCGATCACCTGGAGAAAGGGCTCTTCAGACCAACCCCGGCTGGCTGCCAGCATCCGGTTGGCAGAGATGGTGGTGGTCTTTCCTTTCGCCAGATCCAGTAATTCTTGTGCTAATGCTGCCAGAAATGGTGCTGGTTCGTCAACTGCCTGTTGATAACAGGATTGGTATAAGACGAACCCCGCCAACCAGTCATCGCCTGAAGGAGTCAACCCTCCGCCAAGCCCGAGCAAATGACTCGCTGACTCAAGGCAGGCATCCAAGTTGCGGTCAATGTAAGCTTTTGTAAAAAGCCGGGTGTTGTTTGAAATCCTGTCCGCCAGGTCTTCCGGCAGGGTCTGGTGATGATTGAAAAGGAACATCCACCCCTTGCCGGGGTCTATCTCCGAAATCCTGTTGAGAATTGAATCCATCCTATTAGTACGGTCGATATGTTTGGTCATCATTTGAACTGGTGCATCCGGCGTCCATATCTCTGCGTTCTCAGTGATGATCCTGATTTCGCTATTACCAAAAACAAGCGCGTCTGCTGTTACATCGAATTCGGTATTGACCGCCAATTCGTTCATCAGCCGATCATAACCCGGAACATAGATGTTGAAGGGGCTTTTATAAGGCGCATCGGTGATGAATAGAATGTACTCGCGGCATTGTAGGAAGATCCCCTTGGAGGTCAGTCCCCTCACTGTTCCCGCGCGATGCAGTTGCAGCGCTTCGGCAGCCATTTTTCCCATGAATGTGGCAAAAAAAGTCTTTTGAGTCATTTGCTTTTACCTGTGGAAAACCGCCATGTTTCCCAGCACGCCCCATGAATTGAGGAATACCTCGTTGGGGACTTCAAAAACGTTACCATTGTTCACATAACGGACAGAGTCGCTGTCATACCCGGTGAGGATGGCCACATGCTCATAGGCGGCGACAATGGTGGTATTCCCCTTGGAATCAGTGTATTCCGCCGGCACGCCTCCGACCATATTGCCGATGACCCAAACGATGACCGGATGGCCGGCAGCGATCTTTTCTTTAATTTGCTCCAGGGTATATCCCTTCCCGCCTTCAGCATCCACACCGTATTTTTGCAGCAGCGCAGCAACGGGGGCCGCATGTACGCCATAAGCATAAGGCGGCACCTGTCCCCAGGGACCATTGGCGTCGCCGACGAATCCCAGGTCGGGGTTATCCGAAATTGGCAATGCGTGCTGGAAGTCGTACTGGTAAAGCAGAACGCCGTAATATCCAGCCAGGTCAACGGCTGCGGCAGCTTCGCATCCGAGGTAGAAAAACTTAGGATTGGCACTTATCTTAAGGTATGTGCTGTCAGGAATTGAAGTAGGAAGAGGCGTAATCGTTGGGAGCACAGTCGGGGCCAGTGTCGCGGTGGCGATCACCGCTGCAGTAGCGGATGTTGGGGGTTCGATCGTTGATGTGGAAAAGTACGCCAGCCGGGGTGTGCTTGTGAACGCGTGTTCGGTTGAAACAGCGTTTACCGGCGCCGTTGTCTTTCCTTCACCCTTGAGGACTGAGAAGATAATCACCGCGGCGACCAGCAGCACCAGCAGGAGAACAGTGATCACGGTTTTCTTATCCTGAATCAAGTGGCTTACTTTTTTTTGCATACCGCCAATGATACCCCATCTACCAGGATAAAAAAACACTCCCTTCCGGGAGTGTCGTGTGCCGAGGACCAGGATCGGACTGGTGACCCCACAATTTTCAGTCGTGTGCTCTACCAACTGAGCTACCTCGGCAGTGATGCCTATTCTACCCTGTGCAGGTTCGATTGTCAAGAAATTGGATTTTCAGGTTTGGATTTTCAGGTTCTCAATCCAGCGGGCTCAGCCTGAATTCGAACACGTGTGATCCCTGCGCGTCTTGCGGACACGACACCTCGGCAGCCTGGAAGAATTTTCCGCTGGCGGTCCAACTCAGGAATTCCTGGAACAACCCCAAATAGAAAGCGCAATCCATTGGGTTGGACTGATGTTCGCTGGTGTATTGGATCATCAGTTTATCATTTGCAGTTTTTACATGGAATTTATAAGCAGTATTTTTTTCCAGCCAGGTGGTTATATCCCCAATCCCGCGGGTAACCTTCTGCCTGAATGACAACAGGCGGTACTCAGGATGCTGCCAGCCATGCGCCTCAGCGTGATCCCGCAGCCAGTAATGCAAACCGGCGCGGCCTGCCCGCTGCACCATTCCCCGCGTGCAGTCAACGCCGAACTTTTCAACGCAGGTAAAAATACGAGTTTCAGGATCGCTGTCCGGGCCTGAATTCCCTATTTCGCTTCCATCCCCCAGCACTTCAGCGAGTCCTTCATATAAATATTTTTTTGTTGGGGTGAGTGATTTTTGGCTCAATGATTTTTATCCATTTCTTCGAGGATGCTGTAAAGTAGCTCTAAAAGCACGGTTTTAACAGAGCTCTTTTTCTTTGCGATACAGGGAAGAATCTTAATGTTCTTATCCAGGCGTAGCGCCAGGCGAATATCTTCAATATCCCACGCGTCCGGCAAGTCCTGCTTATTGGCAGCCACCAGGTAGGGCGTCGGCGCGTATGCATGGAATGTTTCCAGGATGCTGCGGGCTTCTTTAAATGTTTCAGGCCGGGTGCTGTCGATCATCACAATAAACCCGAGCATTCCTTCCGAAAGGATCTCCCACATAAAGTCAAACCGTTTTTGCCCTGGGGTGCCGAACAGGAAGAGCACCAGGTCATCATCAACCGTGATGCGTCCAAAATCCATGGCAACGGTTGTGCTTTCCTTCACCATTTCCCCTTTAGAGGAAACCTTTTTCTCCGTCGAAACTACTTCAATCTCGCTAACCGAACGGATAAGTTCGGTTTTCCCCGAGTTGAAAGGTCCTGTAACAACTATTTTGACGGTCTGAGTTTGCATAGATCGGGTCCTTCGTTATATTGACCGAATTTTGTTGATCAATCGGTTGACCAGTGATTTTTGTTCCACCGGATCCTTGGTGGGGAACATTTTTTGCGGCAGAACAACCTGGGTGCCGCTCGGGCGTACCAGTTCCACCAGCCCCGCCTGCAGCAGCGCATAAACAATGCGGCGAATTTCAAGGTCATTCAATTGAGTGGCTTTGGCGATTTGCTGAATGGTGTTCTTGGGATTCACGTAATTGACAACGCGCCATTCTTCAACCGATAAATTTACATCGCGGATATTCATGCCCGGGCGATCGGTGAACTTGAGCGCCATTTCAAGGCTCGGCAGTTCGCTCTTAAGTTCCTCCAATTCCTGGGTTTGCCTGGCGCCTTCAATGATCAGGTTTTCCAGGTCCAACTTTACCGGGATCTTTTCAACCGGGGTCAATTCACCGGTCTCAAAATGGAAGAAACCCTCAGCCCACGAGAATAACTGCCGTACAACATCAGAATAGATGGATTCCAGGGTTGAAAGTATCTGTTCCTGGCTTAGATATCCCGCATTCATCAGGTAAATCCCCATTTCCTTGTCATTGGGGGTTGCATGTTTGGCAGCGATCGGGGTGGCCTGGGATGCAGTGAGCACTTCCTGCTCCACCAGTTCCTGCAGCAGTTGTTTTGTGCTATTCTCAAATTCAGCGAAACTCAATTTTCCATCACGGAAAATGACCCGGGCATTGTTCCCCGGGCCTTCAACGTAAAGACCGCCTGTTTTGGTAGCCAGGTTGATCAGGTTGAGCAACTGTAAGATTGAGAAATCCCGAATATTGCCTTTAAGGGCCATGATTTCCTATTAACGATTTAATTGATTCTGAAATTATACAGTCAAGGTTGGGATGCGTCAAATTCGACCTTGGGTATAATAAACCGGATAACGGAATTTAAATAATGCCATCACTCTCCAAATACCTTTCATCAATTGACCACGACCTGTTGTACAGGATTGCCTATCATTGGGAGGTCGAAGTTGAGTCTGGTGACCTGAAGAAAATCGAATCTGACCTTGCCGCCGCGATGTCTAACAGGCTAAAGGTTGAGGAAATGCTTGATATCCTGCCTCCTGACGCAAAACCTGCCTGGAATGCGCTGCTCGCAAAATCCAACCGGATACCCTGGAGCGAATTCAGTCATCAGTTCGGCTCGATACGTGAATTAGGTCCTGCAGCACGTGAACGGGAAAACCCCGACCAGCACCCGATAAATATTACGGAATACCTGTATTATCGCGGGTTGATTGCCCGTGCCTTCATGGACACATCGCCAGAGCCCCGGGAATTCGCATTTATACCGGATGAGATTGCCTCCTTGTTCCATTACACAACTTCGCCTCCAGCAACATCCGGGGTCCGACCGGTTCCCCCATCCGAGATCAAGCGCCACCAGTCAGGGAATACGCGTCTGCTAGACCATATGACCGACTGGCTGGCACAATTGCGCATGGATCAAAAACTGGAACCCGGTTATTTTGAAAAAGCACAGGTCAGCCAGCAGTTTGTGGAAGCCACGGCTGCCAGTATTAAACTGGTTTCAGCCAGGCTGGAATTATCTCCAGAGAAGATCGGAAATTTCCTCCAAGCGGACCGGTTAATCACTCTCAGGGAATTATTCCAGCTTTGGAAATCAAGCGAAGCGGTCAACGACCTGCTGATGATACCCGGACTGATATTCGAAGGGACCTGGCGGTATGATCCGGTTTTTTCGCGGCAGGTGATCCTTCAGCAGGTGGTCAATTTTGACCTACAAACCTGGTTCAGCTTATCCTCATTAATTTCAAGGATAAAGACGGAATCCGCTGATTTCCTGCGCCCCGCGGGTGATTTTGACAGCTGGTCCATCCGTAAAAAAGGCACAAAAGAATACCTGAGCGGGCGTGAGCATTGGGATGATGTGGAAGGCGCTTATATTCAATACCTGTTCGCCGGACCGCTGCATTGGCTGGGGTTGGTTGACCTGGCTTACGATTCCACCGAACCGGCACCTGTTGCCTTCCGAATTTCACCCATTGCAGGCTACCTGCTAAAACCGGAATTCCCTGTGCCTGTTATGGCACCTGAAGCTGCGCCAAAATTGCTTTCTGACCTTACGATCGTGATGCCGGTCAATTCCTCAAGGCTGCTGCGTTACCAGGTTGGCAGGTTTACGAAGATCATCAGCAATTCCTCTAGCGAAACACGATTCCAGATCAGCACGGATTCCCTCACCACTGCAGAGAAGCATGGACTCAAGGTAGACCAGTTACTGCAATTGCTGGAAAAACAGGTCAAACTCCCGCTACCTGCCTCGTATAAAAAACTCGCCGAGCGCTGGGATCAGCGCCGGATCGAAGTGAAGATGGAAAAAGCCACCCTGCTGCGGGTCGAGGATCCCGAAGTGATCAAGATCCTGATGGATAATCCGCGTACTGCCCGCCTGATTCGTGAAACCCTGACTGAGAAAATCATCACCCTTGAGCCTGCCGGCATGGAACTGGTAAAAAAAGTCCTGCTCGAAGCGGGTATTCTTTCTCAAATTGAACTGGATGTATAATAAATCCGCTCAAAAATAATCAATCTATGAGGTGCTATGACTAATCGCTTGAACTGGATACAGGATGAACTCCACACCCTTCAGGAAGCCGGTTTATTCAACCGCATCCGTACGCTCGGATCTCCACAGGGCGCCTGGCTGGTTGTGGACGGTAAAAAAGTGCTCAATTTCTGTTCAAATAATTACCTCGGGTTGGCAAATGATCCCCGCCTGGTGAAAGCCGCAACCGACGCGTTGAATAAATACGGGGTCGGACCGGGTGCAGTGCGTTCCATCGCTGGAACCATGCAGATCCACCTGGACCTGGAAAAACGGATCGCTGAATTTAAAGGTGTGGATGCTGCCATTGCCCTTCAATCCGGCTTTTCTGCCAACCTGGCAGCCATCCCGGCGATGGTGCAAAAAGAGGATGTCCTTTTCACCGATGAACTTAACCACGCCAGCATTATTGACGGCTGCCGCCTTTCCGGCGCCCGTATTGTAAAGTACCTGCATACAGACCCCGTTGACCTGGAACGGGTAATCAAGGAGAATGCCGGCACTTACCGCCGCGCTCTTTGCATCACGGATGGTGTTTTTAGTATGGATGGCGATATCGCCCCACTGGACAAGATTTACGAGATCACCAGTAAATATGAAGTGATGCTGGCAGTGGATGACGCCCACGGTGAGGGGGTTATCGGGCGCAACGGACGCGGGATTGTCGATCATTTCGATCTGCACGGAAAGGTTGACCTTGAGATCGGCACTTTCTCCAAAGCGTTCGGTGTGATGGGCGGGGTTTGCGCCGGCAACCAGCTGGTCGTCGACTGGATCCGCCAGCGCGGACGACCCTTCCTCTTTAGCTCAGCTGCCACACCGGCAGATACTGCTGCCTGCATTGCCGCAGTCGATATTTTGGAAAAGTCATCCGAACTGGTTGACCGGTTATGGGAGAATGCGCGCTACTTCAAAGCCGCCATGAAGGACATGGGGTTCGACACAGGCGTCAGCGCCACACCGATCACCCCGGTCATGCTGGGCGAAGCCGCCACTGCGCAGCAGTTCAGCCGTGAACTCTTCGAAGAATCCGTTTTTGCGATGCCGCTTGGATTTCCCACTGTACCAAAAGGAAAGGCGCGCATCCGGGTAATGATCTCCGCAGCCCACACCCGCCAGGATCTCGACCAGGGGCTGGCTGCTTTCCAAAAAGTTGGCCGGAAACTTGGACTGGTGAAGTAACTGGATTAATAAAAAAAGAGAGGACCTCACGGGTCTTCTCTTTTATGTAAACATGCGTTTACGTTTCGAATTGATCAACGGAGAAACAATTTTCCGCAGGTAATATTTGAATACGATTGGCGCAAACCAGCTGCCGCCATCGCGGTAATGCACCCGCAGCATTTCCGGCCAGCAGCGGTCATCGGCACTTACTGTTTTTGCGCCGGAATGCAGGCGGAATTTTGCCCACGGAGTACCAGGCAGATACTTCAACTGTGTAACCTTTGCCAGCCGCACCCACAGGTCGTAATCCATGGCGAAGAAAAAACTCGGATCCAATGGACCTGTTTTGCGCCAGTGTTCAGCCCGGAAGAAAGCTGCCGGCTGCGGAATGTGAACAAACCCGCGGCGCAGCCGGGCAAGATCGGTTTGCGCTGCGTTGAACCTGCCGATAACCTTATCATTCTCGTCAATGAAATCCAGATCGCCGTAAACCATGCCAATTTCTGGATGTTCCTGAAGGTATGCAACTGCAGCTGAAACAGCACCCGGGGTATAGGCGTCGTCAGAATTCACCCACGCGAGGATTTCACCATGCGCCTTTGAAAACCCTTTGTTCAAGGCATCGGTTTGGCCTTTATCTCGTTCTGAAATCCAATAGGCAAGTCTGTCAGTATACTTTTCGATCACAGCAACGCTGTTATCCGATGAACCGCCATCGATCACAATGTACTCGATACGTGGATAGTCCTGCTCAAGGACTGAGCGCATCGTCTGTTCCAGGAATCGTCCTTGGTTGAAAGACGGGGTGACGATAGAAACCAGCGGTTTTTTACCAATGGCAGACATTATTTGATTGTTCCTAACGGGTGGCGCAGGTCGAACAGGTAATATCCATCTCCCTGTTCATAAGGGTAATTGGCGAAAAGATAGTTATGCAGCTCAGTTTGTGCTTCAAAATCCCCGATGAGGGTCACCAAAAAGTAATCCATCCCATCAGTACTGGATCTAAAATACTCCACAAATTCCGGGGATGATACCCCACCGAGCTCACGCACCACCATATCTCCGCGAGTTGGCCAGTCCTTTGGCAGGACGAACCCCCAGTACTGCAAACGGTAGCCGTAATCATGGGTTAAACCGATCACCTGCTTGTTTAAGCCAATTTTCTCTCCCAACGTCTTCCAGTAAGCGGCTTCATGACGGTAACTGGCAAGTTGAAGATTGTTACGAGTCACCAGGGCTGCAAGCACCATTCCTGCGAAAAGGATGAGTACAACAAGAACGCGAAATAGTTTCGAAAGCTCAAGCGATTCCAGTTTCTGGAATATCACGTCAGCAATAATCCCAAAACCGATGGCAACAATGAAAACCAGCGGCAGGCTGTAATAGTTATGGGTATAAATATGATAAGCAAAGGTAAACCCAAAAATTATGTAACCTATCCATAATAAAAGGTAGATAATTCGGAAATCCTTTTGCCTGATGAGAAAAAAAGCCAGAATTGCCAGGAAAAGCGGGAAATATCCAACAATCGATTTGGCCATGGTGAACCAGTGGTGATACCAGCTGGGATCCATATACAATGCAGGAAAAAAGCGCGAGCCGAAGATCGAGCCTTCATTACCACCAACGGTAGCACTAATCACGTTGAAAAGGATTGCTGGAACCAGGGCAAGGACCGCCATCAGGTAGACGTGCCAATCCCTGATCCAATTCTTGAATCCTTTCATTAACACCATGCATGCAAGTGGCAATCCGACAAAAAACACCGAAGGAGCTTTAACAAAAACTGCCAGCCCTGTGAGGAGCCCCGCCAGGATTGAATTTTTTAAAGTGCTGTCCTTGAACCATTTATATTGAAAATATATAGCCCACAGTATGCACGAAATCATTAATGGGTCAGGTTGAAAAGACCGGCTGGCATAAACACCAAACGGAACAAACAGGTAGAAAGCCAGCGCTGCCAAGGCACCATTGACAGAGATCAATCTCCTGGTGAGCAGGAATAGCGGGATTCCTCCGATCACCCAAAACAGGATGGAGAAGAATCGTCCGGCATTTGGCCATTCCCTGCCCAGCAAAGCATAGGTATATGCAGCAAGGTGTTCCATGATCGGTGGTTCAATTGCAGACTGGCCTTCACCGGCAGTAATGCCTATTCGCCTGATATCCGGATCCAGGGTATTCATTTGAGGGATATCCATCTTGTAATAAATACCCCTCGCCATCAGCAGGGAATGAAGTTGCCGTGTTGCAGCAAAATCCAATTGCAAATCGGAAAAATCAAAAAAACGAACAGCGAAACCACCCAGCAATAAAATAGTGACCAGGATCCACTGGATGATCTTATTGGGTCTAAGGAAGAGCGCTGTATGGCTGTTATCTGTCTGCATCATTACAGTCCTCGGATGTGTGTGGGTTTTGTCGTTTTACCCGCCTGCGGATAAACCATGACCTAAAGTTTTCCAACCCCAAGGGAGCAAAGAAAGCGAAAACCATACGGTACCATTCTCTGCCCAAACCACGGGGATTGAGGCAAAAGCTCTTCCAATAGGTTTTAAATGACCCGCGGTAATCCTTCGCATCCAAAAGGTAAAAACCATTCAGGCGGTTTGCCCCGGCGATGATATCTTTACGATGCCGGTAAAATTCTCCAGATAAATTCGGCTGGGCCGGCATCCATTCCACTATGCGCAATGCCTCTTGTCCAAATGCTGCGGCCTGCTTCAAGTTTTTGCAATCTTCGTGGTAGTGCGCGCAAGCCCAAAGCCGGGGAATGTACTGCACCTCCCCGACCGCTGCCAGGCGGATCCACAGGTGATGGTCAAGGAGGAAGTGATAGCTGGTATCCAGGAATCCTGTTTTTTCAAGAGCAGTACGCCGCATGAAAACCGCTGGCTGCCCGATGATGTGGAAAGACATCAGGTCGGAAAGCTGCCAATTCCTATAGGTCAACGTGTTCAGGACCTTGCCATCCAGGGTGACCACCCGGACATTACCGTAAACGAAACTAGCCTGAGGATGCTCCTGCAGGGCTTTTACCGCGGATGCCACTGTACCGGGCAAGAGGTAATCGTCTGAATTCAACCAGGCAATAAACTCGCCTTTGGAACGCACCAGCCCCTTGTTGATCGCCTCGGCTTGCCCGGAATCCTTTTCCGAAACCCACCAGGTTAACCGGGCAGCATACTTGTTGATGATATCAACACTGCCGTCTTTTGACCCGCCATCTACCACCATGTAATCAATGGCAGGGTAATCCTGATCAAGCACAGAGCGTATTGTCTTTTCCAGGAAGGCAGCCTGGTTAAAAGAGGGGGTGATAATACTGACCAAAGGGGTTGAAGACATTAAAAGAGGCTTTCGTAATCCACTTTTGGGAAAATTGTAAGCTTGCCGCCGACTGTGGCATCGAGGATTTCGCGGCCGTCACGTGCGTAAGCTTCGCGCGCCATTGCATAACCGATCTCATTTCCCTTAAGGTCTGCAAGTTGCCAGCGGAAACCCTTGCCGAAATACCCCGGATGAAAATGATTGGGGTCATCGCCGGTCGACGTAACCGTTGTATTGGGTGTTCCAGTGGTGGTGTAAAAATGATCTACACCAATTAGGACCACCTGTCTAAACCCCATATAAAATGCGAGCTGCATGGCGACAAATGTAACCGTAGAACCTTCCCATAACCGGCCAGTCGCATTTCCTGAAAACCTCGGAAGGTCATATGATGTGTAAAGATAATGCAAATTTGGCGATGGGGTGATCCATTTCCGTCCCCGCCATGAGACGAACGTTGGGATGGTGAGCTGGCGTAAGTCCTGTGCGCACTGCTCGATCACCAAGTCATTAACGGTAAGAAGACAGGAGGTCGAAAAACCAAGTTCGGAAAATGCCATGTAAAAGCGGTTCATCCCGATAGTGAATTCAGTTCGAAGTTTCTGCAAGTTGGTATTTTTGAGGCTCGGTCCATTGCCGATGATGAAACAACGCTCCCCTTTGTGTGTGTCCTTGAGTTGGCGTAGTTTTTTGATCGACTCCTGCCTCCAGGGGTGAAATTGCGCCTGCGGCCAGTCCAGGGCAGCTTGCAGTCTATGTTTGCCAGTTCGCAGAGAATTAACCAGCGGCTCAGGCAGGTTTTCGAGCAATTTCGATGCCATGCTTACTCCGTGCTCAGGCGGGCGGTCGCACCGCCATCAACAACCAGGGCTTGCCCGGTCATGAAAGAGGATTGGCTGCCATCCGCGAGGAAAAAAATGGCGTTTGCGATCTCTTCCGGGGTGCCGATGCGTCCATTGACGGTCTTGCGGGCCAGGTTATCCAGGCGCTCACCGATAGAGCCGCCTGACAAATGTCCGCGCGCAAGACCACTTCGCAGCATAGGGGTATCCACAGCGCCCGGCAGAACAGCATTTACGCGAATATTATTCGGAGCGAATTCAATCGCCATTGCCCGGGTGAGCGCAAGGATTCCTCCCTTGCTGGCTGCGTAGGCAGCAATATTTGCAGAAGTCTGTATCGCATGCACGGAAGAAACATTAACGATCGCTCCTCCGCCTGCCATGCACAATAATGGATGTTCAAACCTGGCTCCGATGAATACCGGTCGCAAGTTGGTGGCAATCACCTGATCCCACTCGGCTACCGTGGTTTCCACCAGGGGTTTTGAAATTTGCAGGGCTGCATTGTTAACAACAGCATTCAGAGAAGAGGTGAACAATTTGACCTTGTCAAAGATTAACGGGAATTGTTTAGCCTCTGAAATATCCGCCTGGATGAACAATCCATCCATAGGGAAGCCTTCGCCGAAAGGCTGTCGGTCAACACCAATCACCGACCACCCGCGGCTGGCAAACATCTTCACAGTAGCCCTTCCAATACCACCGGCACTGCCTGTTACCAGGACGATACGCTTGTACCCCTTAACCGCCTCTTCACCTTGTAATAATTTTTTGTTGGTCATATAAATCCTCGTGGTCAATTTCCAATCCAATGAGCAAATTACGGATCGTATTCCAATGCACATTTTCCCAGGCAGCCGGGCTTGAGTTGGAGTTATGCGGCGCCAGCATCACATTTTTCATTTTAAGCAAAGGTGACCTTTGTGGTAATGGTTCATGTTCAAAAACATCGAGTGCTGCGCCGGCGATCACATTATTTGCTAAAGCAGTTATCAGCGCTGTTTCATCAACGATCGGTCCCCGCGCAGTATTCACCAGGATTGCGGTATGTTTCATCTTTCCCAGTGTTTCTTCGTTGATAAGGTGCAATGAACCCGGGTTGAGATCGCAATTAACGCTAACGAAATCAGCTTCCTTCAGCAGAGTGGCAAGATCAACGGAGGTCACATTGTTCTCCAGCAAAAAATCACGCGGGATGGGCAGGATATCATTTCCCAACAGGCGCATGCCAAAACCACGTGCACGCCGCAGAACCGCCTTGCCTATGTTGCCAACTCCGATCACTCCAAGCGTACACTCCGAGAGGGAGCGGCCAGGGATCTTTTGCCAGACACCAGATTTTACCGCAGAATCCATCCACGGCTGCTGGCGTGCGAATGCCAGGATATAGCCCATCACGCTGTCGGCTACCGGCAGGGTGAACGCGTTAAGAGTGTTGAGCAATTTGACCGAATAGGTTGCGCAGGCTTCCTTGTCGATAGAATCGATGCCCGTACCCCATTTGGCGATCACCTTCAAGCGCGGAATACAAGCCTCAATCACCTTGCGGGTATATCGGTCATCCCCGCAGATTGTCCCATCAAACTTCCCGGCGTAGGTTAACAGGGCATCCTCTTCCAGGCGTTCATTCACATGGGGGAGGATAAGGTTGATCCCGTAGTGCTTGAAAACAGGAGCGAATCTTTCCATGAAAGGGAGCATATAAGGGGCAGTCAATAACACGTCATACATTTTTACCTCTTGCACCGAACTCTTCTCCAATCATCATATCATTCACCCTTCAATTCACAAACACCTATTCCTTGATGACATATTTATACAAAATAAACTGCTCCGGACTATCGATCCGTTCAACTTCCTGCAGCCTGTTCACAAAGATCGCGTTATATGGGTCTGAGATTGTTAGAGTATATTCCTTTCCAAAGACATAATCGAGCGGCAGGGCATCCAGCCATTTTTGCCCGTTTCCTGTTTTTATTGCCTGAAAATAATCAGCACTGTTGATCAATCCATCGAGGTTGACCACCGTGCGGTTTTGGATGAAATAGGCGGTACTTCCCCCTCCTGTCATGCCAATAAGCGACGCCTCTTCAGTAAGTGCCTCAAGTTGGGTAACTTCCGACAGGTAATCATCCTGGTTTTCCAAAGACACCTCTTGTGGCGCCAGGTTGACGATGTAACGGATATGGAGAGTCGAAATATAGACGAACAATCCCATAAAAACAATCAGTGAGATTATTGACCGAACGCGTCCCTTTTTCATCCAAATGGTGAATCCTTCAAGCAGCACCGACCCCAACAACACCATCGAGAGCATCTGGGCAATCCAGTACCAGGCCCGGGTATGTTGGTACCCAACTGTTGTATAGTACATGAACTGCAGAGTGGCTCCCAGCATCAGAGCCGGGATAAAAAGCGAAAACGATTTCCTGGCAAGATTGCCGTGCTTGTAATTCATTAGCATCAACACCAGGATGCTGACCACGGTAAACGAAATGCCAAATATTGACGCTGATGCGCGGGGGTTTGCCATCTTAAACCAGCGGGTGAGTGTGTCGGCAAAAGTAAAAAACTGGTTGGTCACGAGCGACCACGCCCCGTAGTTGCCATCCGGGTACAACCCCAGCACTGTCAACAGGGTAACCTTATGTCCATAAATGGTATTTGGAAGGGTACTCCACCAGGTCTTGATCTGCCCGCTGACGGGAGTGAAGGTACCAAAAAACACCTTGTTGAGGATCATGTACGTACTGATCAACACTGCAATCGGAAGTCCAATCAAAAAACCTTCGGCAATAATGCGGCGCCAATTCAGTGTCATCCATTCAGTTAAAGCCGCCTGTGGGGATTTTTGGTTTTCATCAATTTTTTTACGCGCAACCAGATGATGGATGAAGACCAACCCGAAACTTAACAGGGCATCGATGAGGAGTATCGATTTTGACACGGTTGGAACCACTTTCAAATGGTTTAAAAGCAACAGGAACCCAAATTCGACCACCAGGGCAGCAACGGAAGCAACCACCAAACGCAGAAGCAAACCGGTAATTCTTTTACCCGAAGCAGAACTGTAAAGGCTAAGGAAGTAATACGCGATGGGTTTAACCAGCAAGCCAGCCGCGACCATGGGATAGATAGACCTGGATTCGATCTCATACGCCGGCAAACCGAGCCGGATGAGCCAGACGATAAACCCGGAAAAAGCGATCAACACCAGGTCAATAAAAACCACCAGCTTGATCTGCTTCACACGAAGGAGTACAAATACAATGACCACAAGCACCACGAACAGGTTGTCCAGGCGCGAAAGTATGGTCATTGCTCCCAGCAAGCCAAGGAAAACAAACTGCGTCCATTTCAGGTGTTTAAGACCTGCGGATGCCAGGATCGTTGCGGTCTTGAATAGAAACAAAACCATAAAGAAAGCGCTTATTGCCGCTTCCATGCCATGCACGATCGTATTTGAATACACTGCCGGCAGCAGGATCCAGGTTAATGCACCGATGAAGGCTGGCCAGGTTTTCAGCGCTATCTTAAACAATTTGAAAAGAAAAACCCCAGTGAGCCCATTGAAAAGTGCACTTACCAGCACAAGCACTCGCAAGGGGAGGATCAGGTTAAACCGTGAAAGCCAAAAAACGCCGAGGCAGACCCCCATCCACAGCGGATGAAACCCATTGGTCAGGTGGATCTGGTCAAAGGTGAACCCATGTCCGCTGAGGACATTTTGCGCAACCTTGTAGTAATAGAAGGCATCATCAATGTTGTACCAGCGCATCAGGCTGTTGGCTGGTGCAAGGGAAACATAAACACCCCCGGCAAGCCCGGCCAGAAGCAGGAACCACTCAATCAATCCAATGGAATGCTTTTTGGTCCAGCTAAACATTTCCATACTCCGGTTTCGCTTTGAGCATCAGCTCGACCATTTTGAAATCGACCTCTTCATCAATATCCCACGATTCTTCGGGGGCAGTCTCAAACAGGATAGGCGACGTGCCGATGCGCGTTCCATTCTTTTTCAGACTTTCTGCTGAAAAAAGGTAAATACAGGAATTTTCCTCATACACGGGCAGCAGGTCCTGGGTTTGCAGCAGAACCCTCGGGTCGTGGTTGATGGCTTTCCCCCGCGCATCATAAAGGCGCGTTTGCAGCCTGGTAACCGAGAATAATGAATCTTTTGCCGGCATGGCGCTTAACAGGGAGTGAATAGCCCTGGAGATGGTTTTCGAGGTCAGCAGCGGATTGGTGGAATGCGTCTGCAGATATAGATCGCCCGGAACTTGTGAAATGTCATAAAGGAGGATCTGATTCATTGGGATGTTATCGGCCTTCAACGCGTCAGGACGCGGGATTACGATAACACCCGGGAACGAACGATGAAGGCCATCGATTATCTCTTCGCTGTCGGTATCCACTGCGATGCGGGTGACTTCGGGGCAATGCTGCAAAGTAAGCAGGATGTGCTGGTAAAGGGGTTTCCCATCCAGCAGGCGGTAATTCTTGCCGGGTACCCGTTGTGAATGGTGGCGCATGGGGATGAGTGCAGTAATTTGCATGGTAGACCTCTTTCGAACAGGCTAACCGCCTGTGATGACCGACATCAGGTGGATACACTCGCCTTCATGTGGAGATTCGTCCATCAGCATGACTGGATTTTCCAGGTTGCCATCAATTACAAACATGACAGAACTGAGGAATTCATCGCCGCCAGGAGTTATCAGGATATTCACCATGGCAGGATAACGCAAAGCTAATTCCTTAACGATTTGACGATAACGCGTTCCCTCCGGAAGCGACAGGGTGAGTTCATCTATTTCAGCAAGCTCCTTCGCAATCCCTGAGAACTCGACCTTAACCTTCACCTGTTAACCTCCACCGATTGATACCTGTGGATTACTGAGATTCAATCTTTTATTTTACTATACTGGATCGGCTCAACCGGACGGTTGCTCTTGCTGTGACCGCTTTCAGCAGTCCGTGGATAATAGAATGTCTGCCGCAGCCCCCAGGTGAGCTGCCCGGGTTGGCGGTATCCGCAGTAAGTTCCATAGAATTGTGCCCACCGGAAGCGAATAACCGGGAAGAAGTTGCGCCAAAAAACACCCTGTCTCCTGGCAGATTTCAAATCATCCACCGAGTTGTGATAAAAGAGACGCACCAGGTCTGCCCTGCCAAAGCGTTCCTGGGGGAAGATCCGCTTAAAAGCCATCCCTTCACGAAGGTAACGGTTAAAAATTCTTTTTGGCTTTTCGTGGTGCACATGGATAATCTCAGCTTCGGCGACATAGGAGATCCCAAAGCCTGTGCTGTGGAGCCATTTTGCCCATTCTAGGTCTTCCAACCCCGGCAGGGTTTCATCATAGGGGTGCAGCTCCCACAATTTTCGCCGAATGGCGGCATTGGCATTATTGCAGAAAGGATATTCCTGTAACGGTTCAGAATCATCAGGGTACCAGTGTTTGAAAATCTGCTGTTCGGAAAAATGAGAATGGCTGGTACCGCGCTGTTTGCCATATGTTAACCCTATCTTTTCATCAGCAAACGGTGCCAATAACTGGTCAAGCCAATCCGGGTAGACCGGGTAAACATGCGCACTGGCCATCACTACCAGGTTAGCACCTGCTGCAGCAATTCCCTTATTCAATGAACGTCCAAAAGTAAACTTTTCAGGAGAGATGTGGACGACGTCTACGGCGAATTCACTGGCTGCCGCGACTGTACCATCAGTCGAACCGGAATCCACCAGGATCACCTGTACATTTTTGAGCGACTGTTCAAAGATTCCCAGCAGCAGCCGGCGAATGTGAGATTCCTCGTTGTAAGCGCGGATGATTATCGAACAGTCAGGTTTAGCTGTCATGGCTTAAGTTCAAATGGCGTTTGATGGCTGATACCATCCAAAATCACCTGCATAGTTTCAGAGTTGTCAGAAGACAGGTCTGGGCACGTTACGTTCTTTTTTAGTGTTACATACCCCTTCCAGTACAGATCTGTATCCAGGAATTGGTCGAAAGGAAGCGAGAACATGAACAATTGCTTATATAAGAATCTTCTTGCATTCCGGGTGAATTCAGGAGGTACCGGCTGTGCATCCGCAAGCAAAAGGGAATCCAACTTCTTTTTGTAATCAGCCTGGGAGAACGGGTGAATCGTGATGGGGATCTGGGTGTAGCGTGCCTTTGCCGCAGTAAGCACATTTTTTCCCAACAGGATCGCTTCCAGACCAATGGTGGAGTTATAGACCATCACAAAATGGGAGCGCTGGATAAGCTCATACGAACTGACCATTTCATCCGTATCGATGAAGACCACGTTTGTAAGTAAGTCGATTGAAGATTGCTCCACCCAATTAGCCACGCTTTCGCGGCTTTCTTTACCTTTTCGACCCTCATCCGGGTGCGCCCGCAAGATAAAGAGAATCTCTGGATGTTCCCTGGCTGCCTGGTGAACAACGTTCAGCCAGTCAAACATGGTCGGGAAAATAGTGTTGGCGTGTACCTGGCTGGTATCGAAAATGACATTGGTAAAGACCGGAATGATTTTCTTATAACTCGTCATTTTTTGCATGAGGGTTTCATCAAGCTGTTCGATCTGCGGCCAGAACTTGATGCCAGCCATAGTGAAATTGCCTTTGAACCGTTTGCCCATGTAATCATCCAGCCGGTTATTCATCGCATCATTAAGTTCGAAATCAGCAGGAATCTCCAGCGGATAAGCGGTGGCTTCACCATCAGTGAAGAAAGCTGTTAATGGTTGAATCCCCACCTCATGGGTGATCACACGTACTTTTTTATCCAGGCAAGCCTGGCGTGCGGCAGCTTCGGGGTAGAACATGCCATTGAAGACCACCACCGCCTGCGGATTCAACCTGTCGATCATTGTAGAAAACTGTTGATAGACATTCCATGCAGAGAGAATGAAGGCACGCATGAAGGTCAGGGTTGGCTCATCCTCAACCAGGTTATGGCGTCGCAGAACCCATCGCAGCGAGTTCACCGCCCAAAATCCGAGTGGTAAATCGTCTTTTGTAAAGCCAATTAATCCATCAAGAGTCAGGGGCTGTAACCCGGTTTTTAATTCAGGGTATTTCCGCTGTACCAGCCAGGTGACTGGAGCGCCCGTAAATACCTGGCGGCTTTGCCGGATACACACGTCACATGGAGGGGATTGATAGACATCATCGCGATTACTGCCCAGGATGCAGCGCTCCATGCCGGCATTGCAAATGAAATAATTCACCGGAACACCATTTGCCCGCAGGCCAAGGCTAGCCAGCAGCGAATAGGCTGCGTTCTGGCTCATACTCTGCAGCCGGGTGGAAGCGTTAAAGAAGATAACCGGTCGAAAGTCCTCCGCTGGTGTTGGCAGAGAACTGGTTTGACGGACCAACCCATTCCAGCGCTGGTTGCTGGAATAATGCGACCAACGCTGACCAATGGCGTTCTTGATTTTTACCGGTGAGTAACCTGTCAATTGTCTAGATCCTGCGCAGCTTCTTCAATGACGGAAGCTCGCTGTCGTATACCTTTTTTATGCCGTCACCGACAGATTGTTCGGTAACGCGGATGTATTTAACCAGTTTTTCGAAACCACCCGGTTCAACCGAGGCTGCCTGGTCAGAACCCCACATGGCACGGTCGAGGGTAATGTGCCGTTCCACCATGCAGGCGCCCAACCCTACCGCCACTGCAGAGGTGACCAGCCCAACCTCATGCCCGGAATATCCAATGGGGCAGGAAAACGTTTTACGAAGTGTGTCGATCATTCGCAAATTCAATTCATGAGGGTCGCAAGGATAGGTGCTGGTGGCATGCGTGAGAACCAGGTTCTCCTGACCGACCAGGCTTACTGAAGTTTTAATCTGTTCCAAAGTGGACATGCCGGTTGAAAGGATCAAAGGACGACCGGTACTTCGCAAATGCGTCAGTAACTTGTGATCGGTTAGAGATGCGGATGGGATCTTGTAGCAAATGGGGTCATACTGCTCCATGAAGTTGACGGCTTCCTCATCCCATACGGAAACAAACCAGTCAATGCCAACCTGCTTGCAAAAACGGGCAATCTCGTCATATTCTTTTTTACCAAATTCCGTCTTCTCACGGTATGCCATGTAGGTGATGTATCCCCATGGGGTTTCACGCATCTGGTTGCGCTGCTCAGGGGGGACGCATAATTCCGGAGTGCGTTTTTGGAACTTGACCGCATCCACCCCGGCGTGTTTGGCAGCCTGGATCAGTTGTTTTGCGATTTCAATATCTCCATTATGGTTGATCCCGGCTTCAGCGATGATATAAGCAGGATGTCCATCCCCTACCAAGCGATTACCGATCGTTACTTCACGTGTCATTTTTTCTCCTATTTGAGAATTATTTTTGAATTGATGTAAGGAGTATCTATTTTAACCGAGTTAAGAGGATATCACAAAGCTCCCTCACTGCGCCGCGACCACCCTGGTTCTCAAGTACCCAATCTGCCTTGCGTTGTACTTCGGGGAGGGCATCTGCGGGAGCAAATGCGAAGGCCGCCACCGGGAAACATGGCAGGTCATTGGTATCGTTACCGATGTAAATCACTTCGCCGGGGTCGATCTTCATTTCAGTCAGGTATTCTTTCAGGGCCGCTGCTTTATCATCGATCCCCTGCAATACGGGGACATTTATCTTCCTGCACCTGGCTTCGACAACCGGGTTACGCTCCTTGGAGATGACCAGCGCGGAAATTTTTTTCTGCTCTTTCAAAATTGCCAATCCAAGGCTGTCGCTGCGGTTGGCAGCGATTGCCTCGTCGCCATTTTGACTTACCCAAACCCGATTATCAGTTAAGACACCGTCGAAATCCAATACCAGCAGTTTCACCTTACGCGGCAGCGGACGGCGCTGGTTAGCCGGGTCAACAAATGTCAGCCCACCATCGCGGATCAGGGTTTCCGCAGCACGCCAATCGGATGGTTTGTCCAGGTCCACGGTATATTTGGGGTCAATAATAAGCGGCAGGATCACCCTTCCACTCATGGATTGTTTTTCGAGGATCACATGCGGCCGGATGGCGTCAATATGCCCGGTCTGCCAGTAGACTTCCGGCAGGATTTGGCGGGGAGCATTGAATGGTTCAGATATACCGGGAACCCCCACGATCGGGATCATGCGTCCTTCGGGTTCGATCTTCCACATCTTATAAGGGTTTTGCCCTGCCAACACCACACCCCTCACTGAGTCGGCGGTCGGGTTTGCCAAAAGCAGCCCCACTGCCTCATCCACGCAGGTTAATGGGCGGATGGGAGAAGTCGGTCGCAGCTGGACCACTACTTCAGGTCGGTAACCCTCGTGTTCAAACAACCACTCAAGTGCATGCTTGTAGACGGGCAGGTCAGTGGTGTTATCCCGCGCAAACTCGTCAGGGCGCAAAAAAGGCGTCTCAGCCCCCCACTCGCGAGCCACCGCGGCAATTTCCTCATCGTCGGTTGAGACGATGGTGCGTGTAACAAGGTTGGCCCGAAGCCCCGCCAAGATACTGTAAGCAATCAGGGGATATCCGCCAAAGTCCCTGATGTTCTTGCGGGGGATTCCCTTGGACCCGCCGCGTGCCGGAATTACCGCCAGTATTTCGGGTTTTTTTACCATGCTGTCCATCCTCCATCCACCACCACGTTGGAACCTGTCATATAGGAAGAAGCGTCAGACGCCAGGAACAAAAGAGCACCGTTCATTTCATCTTTCCTTGCCATACGTCCAAGGATTGCCCGTGAAGAGTAGTTTTTTACAAATTCTTCCGGATTATTATTGAAAACGCCACCCGGTGTGAGCGCGTTCACGCGAATTTTCGTGCCCATGTAATAGGCAGCCAGGTATCGCGTGAGCCCCATAATGCCGGATTTGGTCACAGAGTAAAAAACAGGTTTGAATACCTTTTTCTTGCCGGCAAAATCATAGATGCGCTGGTCAGGGCCGACCAGCCCATAAGTGGAGCAAATATTGATGATCGAACCGCTGCCCTGTTTTACCATCACCCTGCTGGCAGCCTGGGATGCCAAAAAAGCACCAGTAAGGTTGACGTTCAAACCATCCTGCCAGAACTGCAGGGGGTAATCCTCAAATGCATTGTTGCTGGTTTGCGGGTGATCAGGGTCGAACTTCGGGTCAAGCGCAGCGCTGTTCACGAGCACATCCAGGCGGCCTGTCATGGCAATTACTTTATCCATTGCGGCGCTGACAGATGCCGGGCTGGTCACATCCAGTTCAAGCCCATATACTGTGCCGGGCAATCCCTGCAAATCGCGTGTGCAACTTTCGACCAGGGTGGGATTTACATCAGCTAAAAAAACAGTCGAGCCGGCTTCTGCCAGAGTTTTGACGAATTCTTTACCCAGCAGTCCTCCTCCCCCGGTCACAACCGAAGTCTTCCCTTGTAAAGAAAATTTATCGAAGATGGTAGCCATGCTGCTCCTTAATCAAGTTTAACCAGTTTGCCAAAATGTGAGGATTGATGCACTGCCAGGGTTAATTTTAATGCTGCGATGCCATCATGGATATCACATGCGGGGATTTCTTTCCCATTGGCAACATGAATGAAATGCTGCATTTCTGCCAGGAAAAGATGATTGCGCTCGAAACCAGCCGGTGGAAGGATTTCCTCCGGTTCGGGTCTGCCTGCCCGGAAAACCTTTGCTGAGGCAGTGGCGTTATCAAAAAAGATCGTCCCATTTTCGCCAATGATCTCGAGCGTGTGTTTTCCAGGCTGCTGCACATAATCCAGGTGAACCGTGCCAGCCAGGCTGCTCTTGAATTGCAGCCCAATCTCGGCGGTGTCTTCAACGTCCAATCCGAGACCAGCCGATGAAGTGTAAGCCCACACCGAATCGACATTACCGAACATCCAGCGTAAATAATCCAGCGGATGACTTAAAGTATTCACCACTCCCCCGCCCAATTCAGGGCGGGCGCTGTAACTCTGGCGGTAATCCTCCCAGGGGTGCCAGCCGGGCAAGTATTCACCCCAGTGCGCCCTGAAGGAAACCGGCTTGCCAATCGCATACGCCTGTACCATTTCGCGCACCTTGCTTAACACCGGGTGAAATCGGAATTGGAAACCAACAAGCATGGGGCTGCTGTGCTCTTCGAGAGCGCGCTGCAACTCCTCTACCCGGTTCATGTCGTGAGAGATCGGTTTTTCCATCAGGATGGCACAACCAGCCTTCGCCGCCGGGATGGCAACATCTAAATGCAGCGCGGTCGGGTTGGAAACAACGACTGCATCCGGTTGATGCGCCAGAGCAGCGTAAATCTCGGTTTCATCCGGAATTCCATTGATGTCTGCTTCAGGCAAGGTGGAGTGGTGAGAGCGCAGCAAAACGAAATCGGTCTCCCCCAATGCGCGCAGATTATTTAAGTGGCGGCGGCCAATCGAACCAAAACCACAAATGAGCGTTTTCATGTCAGTGCCATAAATAATTTATAAGACGGCGAAATCGAAAAAGTAAAATCCTTAAAACCTCGTGCCAGATGATTCTAACTAATAAGTATACCCCCTGGGCGAATTACATGAATACTATTTTTCTTACTCATTTTTTGGCTAGTAGCTCCTACGTTTTTCGTTCTGTAAAAGACCTGTGGTTATACCAAGACTTTTTCCTTCCAAATTGCAAATGAGTCACAATCAATATGCAAAGTGAAAACTCAAGTTACAGTCAATTCTTTTAAAGAACCCTAAAAATGGTTCTTTTTTCATATGAAAAAATTTTTAGAAATTACTACCGATAAATCTCCTTTTCCCTTTTACTAGCCAATTTGGTAAAATTGATTTGATGATAAAATTTTTAATCCTGTTAAGGAATTTTGTTTGTGAAACTATTTTTTCCATATCTAGGTAAAAGGTCACGAATATTATGCGTCGAATAGCGTTTATTACTGGATCGAGAGGTGAATGGGGGTATATAAGACCAATCATCAAGATAATTGAAAATAATCCTAACATGGATTATCAAATAATTGCCACAAATATGCATGTGCTACCCCAATTTGGTTATTCGGTAAATGAAATCGAACAAGATGGTTTCAACGTTGCCGAGAAAATTTATATGACTTATGATGGCTATACTTCCATTACAATGGCGAAATCGCTTGGAAGTTTGTTGATGGAATTACCGACAACTATTAATCGATTAAAACCCGATATCATCCTGCTTGCAGGCGATCGGGGGGAACAGCTCATTGGTGCGATAGTTGGTGTTCATTTAGGGATACCTGTTGCTCATATTCAGTCTGGAGAACTTTCAGGAAATGTTGATGGAATTATCAGGCATGCCATAACAAAATTGGCGCATATTCATTTTGCAGCAAATGATGAATTTGCAGAAAGGGTTAGAAAACTCGGGGAAGAGGATTTTAGGATCTTTACAACTGGAGCCCCTTTGGTTGACGAAATAGTCAATGGCAAATACACCTCTGAAAGCGAAGTCAGGTTGAAGTATCGGATCAACAAGGAAGACTTATTTGTGCTGGCTGTACAACACCCCGTTACAGAAGAAGAGGATTTTGCAGGAGATCAAGTAGAAAAAACCATTGAGGCATTAATTGAAATAGGTTGGCCCGCAGTTTTTATCTATCCAAATGCAGACGCGGGAAGTGAGTTAATTCGAAATAAATTATCCAAACTCAAGAAACCAAATATTCGATTATTTAGGAATTTACCAAGGCAAGACTACTTGGGATTACTCAGAATTGCTGATGTCATGGTTGGAAATTCCAGCAGCGGAGTAATGGAGGCACCTTCTTTTTCGACACCTGCAGTTAATATAGGGAGAAGGCAACATAATAGATTACAGGCTTCCAATGTAATTAATGTGAATTACGATACACAAGAAATAGTTGATGCAATACGAAAAGCTGTATCTCCTGAGTTCATAAAGATCGCGCATAAATCGATCAATCCTTATGGAGATGGAATGGCATCGCCAAGAATTGTTGAGATCCTACAAAATATTGAAATTAATGAAAAACTTATGCAAAAAGAAATGGCTTATTGAGGAGATTAACATGATAAGTCTTTTTGATCTAATTATTGCTCCTGAAAGATCCTTACAAACTGCACTCGAGCGAATGACCGTAAATAAGAAGGGCCTTCTCTTTGTTTGCGATGAGAATGAACACCTGATTGGGGTGATTTCAGATGGAGATATTCGACGAGCTCTTTTAAATAATGCTTTGTTATTATCCTCTATCAGTTCATACATGAATTTAGATCCCATAACCACAACATCTATAGAAAGCGGAAAAGCACTTATCAATAAGACGAATCACATTGCAATACCGGTTGTAAACGATTTGGGACAAGTTATCGCCGCTGTAATCCAGAATAAAGAAGAAATTGAGGTTATCAAAACTGAGCAATTACGTGAGACTATTACATCCGCGGACGTAATCGCTATAATTCCAGCAAGGGGAGGTTCCAAACGGATTGTTAAAAAGAATATAGCGGTTGTAAAGGGAAAACCACTTATAGGATATGCGATTGAAGTTGCAAAATTGGTTTCTTCGATTTCAGAGGTGCTAATATCAACTGACGATGAAGAAATTGCTAATATTGCACGCGTTTATGGGGCTGATGTCCCCTGGTTACGACCCGCACATTTAGCACAAGACGATACTCCTTCAATTGATGTTGTAATTCATTCAGTAGAGTGGGCAAAGAAGCAATTTGGCTCGCAACTTCAATTTGGAGTTCTATTGGAACCTACTGCGCCGTTAAGAACTTCAGAACAGATTTCAAAAGCAATTGAGATATTAAGGTCATCTGATGCCGATTCAGTTGTTTCAGTATCAGAAATCCCCCATGTTTTTAATCCAGAAGAAATTTTAACAATTAAAGATCAGTTTCTTATACCTTTTAATAAGAAAAGAACGATGGACAATCGCCTGCCGCGGCAGAGCCAGAAACCTTACTACGCACAAAATGGGTTGGTGTACGCATTTCGCATAGATAGGTTGCTGGAAAAAAGAAGTCTTTATGGTAAGAAATGTTCCCCGATGATCGTCGATTGGAGTTATTTCCTGGATATCGACAACCCATCAGATCTCATTCTTGCAGAACATAAAATTAACGTGTTAAGCAATAACCACGAAGGAGAGAAAAAATGGCCCGTATAAATATTTCAAACCATTGGATTGGTGACAATGAACCTTGTTTCATTATTGCTGAAGCGTGTGACAATCATTTGGGTGATTTAGCTAAAGCAAAGGAAATGGCGTTACAGGCTAAGCTATGTGGTGCCGATGCAGTGAAATTTCAACACCATTTACCTGACGAAGAAATGCTTCGAGAAGGCGTTCCAATGTCAGCAAATTTTAATATGCCTTTGTATGAATTTCTTCAAAAATATGCGTTAACTTTAGAACAACATTATCAGTTGCTCGAATATTGTAAAAAGATAGGAATAATCTATCTATGCACACCCTTTAGTCGAAAAGCCGCTGAAGAACTTAACAAAATGGGTTTAAGTGCCTTTAAAATTGGGTCTGGGGAATTAACTGATATCCCCACATTAAAAGTAATTGCTTCCTATGGAAAGCCTATGATACTTTCTACAGGAATGTCAGAAGTGCACGAAATTGAGGAAACACTTCAGGCAATTATTCCGATCAATGATCAAGTAATCCTAATGAATTGCACTTCAGAATATCCACCTAAGTACTCAGATATCAACCTTGGTGTAATCAAACAACTTCACGATAAGTTTAAGTTGATCGTTGGTCATTCTGATCACTCACCGGATATTTACACCTGTTTTGGAGCTGTTGCATTAGGCGCGAAACTTATAGAAAAACACCTGATTCTTGATAGAAGGCAACCTGGTCCAGATCAGAGTGTTTCGATTGAACCTTACGAGCTGTACCAATTAACGCAAGGAATCAGGCGAATCGAAGAAGCCTTAGGAAATAATAAAAGTATCAATGATCTCGAACGTCCGATCCGGGCATGGGCACATCGAAGTGTGGTCTCGTTGAAAGATATTCCTAAAGGTAGTGTTGTGTCGCCTGAATTAGTTTGGACAAAAAGACCAGGAACTGGCATCCCGGCCAAATTAATGGACAAGGTGATTGGCAGAATTGCAAAAAAAGATATTCCAGCAAATCATTTAATTTCCTGGGATGAATTAGAATAACAAACAAGTCTTCCAGAGTGTTGAGTTCTTCTTATCATCGAATAAAAATAGTCTCTCACGGCTTTCTAACCTCAATTCGGATATAAACTATTAATTAAGAAGAGACAATAATAATTCTGCGGTTCTCTTGGTCGCCTCACCGTTCAAAAAAGTCAATTCCTGTTCTGCAAATTTCAATCGATTTTCACTATGAAGGTCGGGGTTTTGTAAGTAACAATCAAGTGTTTTTATCAACTCTTCAACCGTGAACACATTTACAGCTGCATTCGCTTTTACTACACGTTTTGCAGTTGGTAAATCAGGAACGTCATGTAAAGGCATCCAAAAGTTTTCAGCCCAACCTTCTGTGGTATCAATACAACAACTAATAATAGGGCGATTCTTAATCGCCGCCTCCAATACCATGGTTGAGTAAATAGTAACAATAACATCGCTATATGCTAGCATCGAGGCTTTTTCTGGGAAATCTTCACCGGAATACCTTGGCACACCTCCACCGACGGCTTTCGGCGCAACTACATGTACATCAGGACAGGTTTTCGCTAGTTCCATAATTCGACGACACTCATCCTGATAGTGTTTTTGTGATTTGAAATGGTTTGGATGTAATCGAATTAATAGTTGCGCAGGTTTATTTAGTTTCTTTTCCTTAATCAAATCAACGATCACTTCGATATTATGATAATTCGGTGAAATACTAAGCGCTGTGGAAATATACGTGATTAGCTTTTTCCCAGGGTCCAAATCATGTTCAAGATAATATTCCTCCCGCGGGAGCAGCCAGGTATTGTTAATATAGCCATCATAAAGAGGCATACCGCCAATTTTTATTTTCTCTATTGGCCAATCCAATCCTGAAGATAATTCATTTACATGAATCTGTGACCATACAATGGCATAATCGACATCGGCTCCGAGAATACCATGAGAAACCGGGTTATCCCAACCAATAACTGTCATAAGTGATGTGATTCCATTTTTTTTAGCCTCCCGTAAAAAATACCGGTCCAGGCGCCATCCGGAAGTGGGAGAAATAACCAGGTCGGGGTGGTACTTTTCAAAAACATCGGAGAAAAAATCAGTGGTAAACAATTTATTTTGAATTTTCCGGAATAGTTTTCTGGCCAAATGAGAATGCCGAAGTACCCAAATGAATGGACGCATAGAAAAGAGCAACAACTTCCAACGACCTTTTGCCTCAAACTCCTTCCTTTTCCTGTGAATATCAACATAAGACAATGGAATTGCACTAGACATACTCGACCCACGTAAATACTCGAAAATCTCCTGAGTCCTCGCATGATGAGTCAACCGATAATGATTTGTTAAGTCCTCCCTTGAAGATATAAAGGAGATATTCTTAAACTGGCTATATTCTTTCTCCAATAGATTTACTAATTCGGATTGGACTAAGAAAATTATTTGAATCCCATTTTTAGTTAATATCCTGGCTAGGTCTGTGTGTAAATAATAACCGAGCATTAAACCATGATCTGAATAGACTAATATTGTTTTCAATTCTTTTCCTTTTGGGCGGTTTTATGGTTAATTATTGTACCAATGAAAGATTTGATTATAAACTTTCATCAAAAAACCTTTTATTAAGTAGGAATCTAAAATTTTCCTAAATAAATACTTCCAGCCATGATTCGTTGGTTTACTTTTTACACTGAATTTATTCGGCACTTTATTACTCATGTTCATTGCAAAAGGTTCCGGAACCATTAAACGTAAGAATCCTGCCTTGTCCATTAACTCATCTAATTGAAGCACCTGCCCCATAGGTCGATCCATTTTAAAAGGTAAGAACTTAGATATGATATCCTTTCGAGTGGCAAATTGCCAATGAGAAGCTCCCACTTGTGCTGTTACACCCTTATAAGTTAACCTAATATCATTGGTTGTTTCATATCTTTGGCGAATTTCAGTTTCGGGAACACCTAAGCTCAAATTAAATTCAAGGAAAGTATGCCAAGGAATAAATTGCCCTGTCTTTACTGTAACCTCTGGATTATTTGTCGCCCATTTCAAGGTGCTTGCATATAAATTTCCCCGAGTTCGAAATGGTCTTGCAGTAACCATCCCCGTGGACGGATAGGTTTCAAGAATTTCCATCGTTCGCTCAAGCCATCCGGAGTGAAAAAGCACATCGCTATCTGAATAAACAATAATTTCACCAGGAGCACTCGTAAAGATCAAATTCCAAGCACCTCCTTTTCCTAAATTCTTTTTAGAAAGAAATAAATACTGGATCTTCTCATTTCGATGCTGCATTAACAACCAATCTTGAACCTCTTTACAAGAGCCATTATCGAAAACCATAAGGTCGACAGGGATTTGTGTGTTTTTCTTTATGGAGTCAAGATTGATTTTTAATACTTCTAAAGTCTCAGAATAGAAACCACTCAAGAAAGGAATGAAGTTTAAAACGCAAACAGTAATACGTTCTGGGGTAGTTATAGAAGCGAGGGATTCTACTGGGTTTTGATAATTTTTCATGTCATTATTTGTTTTTGTAACAATGCTTTTTCTCATAGTGAATTTATAGGAAATATCAATTCTAAAGGTTACCTTTTGTAAACGCTTTACGTAATTTCGAATACACCTGCTTAGGATGCAACAATAAAAAGAAAATCTCTGCAAGTTTTAACGAATGCATTTTGATCATTGGGAAGATTTCCAATTCGCGAATAAATCTTCGTCCGGTGAGCGGCTTTTTACTGATACCCCGCGGTGAAAGGTAGTAATTGGCATCAGGTAACCGGAAGTTGGTACGATTGCCCCCCGCCAGTCGGATATTTTCATCGGTTTCCGGCAGACGATAATGTGGTTTTCCCTCCGGCAGGTGGCTGTAATCATGGTCCTGGTGAATGACCTGGATTAAACCCGTGGCATCAATGGTCGTCCAACCGTGCTGCCGTGATTCGTAGATCATCCAATTATCCCAGCCGGCACGCCCGATGGCAAAATCCGGGATATGTTCAAAACAGTCCCTCGAGTAGATGAAATAATCGCTGCCCATGGGTTTATGCAGCCTGCCGCGGGAGGCACAATCCTGGCGTAACCTTTCC
Source organism: uncultured Anaerolinea sp. (assembly GCA_964483135.1). Taxonomy (GTDB): domain Bacteria; phylum Chloroflexota; class Anaerolineae; order Anaerolineales; family Anaerolineaceae; genus UBA6107. The sequence goes on from CAZAAJ010000002.1 coordinate 53,008, forward strand.
TGCCAGCCATCCGAAAAAGCCAACTCTTCCCGTACATCCAAATCCCAGCGCTGCCCGACCAGCAAAAAGCGTGGAGCCAGTGCCATTACGCGTTTCGCCTGGGTTACAAAATCCGGCAGCAGTAGGATATCCGCGTTCACGTAGGCCAGCAGCGGCGAATCATTGAATTCTCGGGCAGTATGAAAAAGCGAACTGATCAAGGGGGTTCCGCTGGCATTCTTTTTTATCGCAGAAATGTGCTTAACCCCCAATTTTGCTGAGTTCTCAGCGAGTCCCTCCTCATCGCCCAGAACCAGGATCTCCACTTCATCCCCTAGCGCGATCCACGAGCGGATGGCATTACGCTGGATCACGGCGATATGCGGATTCGTGAATGGTTTGGGAGCAGTGAAGAGGGTGAGGATTTTCATTTCTTTTCCACGTCATACATGGTCTTATGAGCCACAGAAGAATTAATCTTCGCAAGGGAAGGGTCCTGGAGGAAGAGCGCTAATACTTCGCGCCATGAAAAGTCATTGCGGTTTTGCATGCGTTTAAGAACTTCCCTCAACAATGCCAGGTCTTCAGGGGTATCCAGTGTCCAGCGCAAGCTGCCGTAATCGACATCGTTTTGTAATTGTTTTACTTTGAATCGGCCCGGCACTTCATACAAATAAGGCATCACATGTTCGCGGTCATGTTTGGCGGTAGCGTTCTTCCACGCGGTTTCCAGCGCTTTGAAAGTACAGACTTCCACATCCAGCCCGATTGGATAGGTGCGCCTAAAGGGGGGAGGCAGCCGGTTGCAGGAAAAATCTACAGGGGAGTCGAGTAAGACGTTAACCACCTGGTCAATCAACTCCGGGTCGATCAGCGGGCAATCGCCTGTTAGACGCACCACAAAATCCGCTTTGTATTCTGATGCGCATTGAAAATAACGATCAAGCACATCCGGCAGGCTGCCACGAAAGACTGGCGTTCCCAATTTGCGGCATAATACAACAATTGGCTCATCTGAAGGATCGGTTGTGGTGGCCACAACTGTCTCCGTCACAGTTTCAGAGCGCTTCACCCGCTCGATCATGCGCTCCAGCACCGGGTAGCCGCCCAGGTCCAGCAGCACTTTGCCGGGCAACCGCGTGGAACTCATGCGTGCCTGGATGATGGCAATAACGCGCTTCTTCATGCCCTTTCCCTTCGCAACTCTATCGCCTTCTCGTAAGCCTGCAGCAATACGGGAAAATTCTTTGACCAATCTGCCCGTTCTTCAGCCAATACCCGGTTTCGCTGCCGCATCTCATTAACCTCAGGGGAATCCTTATCAAACTTAACCATGAATCCCGCCAGATCCTCAGCGTTCCCGGTCGTAAACCGCCATCCGTTTACACCTTGTTCAATCCACTCAGCATTGCCAGGAATATTGCTCACCAATGCCGGAAGACCACACGCCAGTGCTTCCATCAGGGAGACTGAAGCCCCATCGCTGTGGGATCCGCTGATATACAGATCAGCGCTTCGGTAAACATCAGGGAGATTCTCTAAGGCTGCAACTCCGCCAAAATGGACTTTATCTGACAGCCCCGCTTCAGCAACCAACTTCCGCAATAACCCTTCCCGTGACCCTTTGCCAAAGACCTTCAGGCGCAGGTCAGGGCGTTTTTCGGCAGCGATGGTGAATGCCTGAATAATGCAATCCACGTCATAGAGTTTCTCGAATGAACGCATGGAGAGCAGCACTGTGTTTTCCTGCCACCCAAGTTCATCCTGCAAATTTCGAGATCCGGCAGGGGAAAAATGAAACAGGTCTACGCCCCAGGGAAATTGAAAATACGGACCTTTAAAGCCATACTTTCGGGCTTTTTCCAGGATACACTTCGAGTCGCCCACCAGCACATCCGTTTGAGAGAGGGTAAAGCGAGTGATGCGCCGGGTCTGAAAGCTGCGCTCAGCCTCCAGCATCAGGTCAGAGCCCCACGACATGGTCACCAACGGGTGTATGAGATTCACGGCAGCCAGGTATGCTGGTCCCTGCACCGGACCGGCATGAACGACATCGGGCTTTATTGATTCGATCACCTTTTTTAACTTTGGAGCTTGCAACTGAATTATGAACAAACTTTTTTTAACCGGTTCCCAATTTACGGGAGTAACTTTCACTGGCCACCCGGTAACAATTCCCTGCAAGGACAAAATAAACACTTCGTGCGGTGTTTGTGCAAGTGACGCTGCAAATCGCAGGTCGTGAGAAGTTTGTCCGTTGGTCAAGTACAGGATGCGCATCGTATTTGCTGCTTATTCGCCCAGGTCAGCCCAGCGAATTTCCTTCCCAAATGGAAGATCTTTGAGAGCGTGGGTGCCAATGACCTGGTTGATCTCTGCCGGTTTGACGGCACCGGCGGTTGCCGGTCTCAACACTTCCAGCATCTCGCGGGTGATCTTCTCCCCTGCTTTGATATCCCGCGCCGCGCGCACACAGCGCCGTTGCACGATCGAAGTATCCTTCTCATTAGCAGTGATGAATTTATCCGCTGAACCCAATGCTTTTTCAAGTTCACGGGTGCGGTCCACCATCTCACGCCAGGTAAGCGGGGTCATACTGAAGGGGTGATCCGGTCCGGTACGGGTGGTGTCATCGGTGAAATGTTTTTCGATCACCCTCGCGCCCAGCGCTATCGCGCCGAGCACGGTGGCATGTCCGTGTGTGTGGTCAGACAACCCCAATTTTACCTGCGGGAACATGGTATGGTAGGTGTTCAATACCCGCAAATTAATATTCTCAAAATTGACCGGACTTGCTGTGTAATTGGTGTTGCACTGCAGCAGCACCACCTGCGGATTGATCGCCAGCAGGGTGTGCACTGCGCGCTGTACATCGCCAATTTCCGCTGCACCGGAAGAAACGATCACCGGCTTGCCCTTACGGGCAATGTACTCCAGCATTTCCAGCCAGTCCACATCACCTGAGCCGATCTTGTGTGCCGGCACAAACGGATCGAGGTAGTCCACCGCTTCAAAATCATAAGGAGAGGAGAAATAGTCAATGCCCACCCGGTCGCATTCTTCTTTCAACACCGGAGTCCAATCAAAGGGGATGGAGGCATCGGAGTAAACCTGGAATACAGATTTTTTCCAGGTCGCCTGGTGCGAGACCTGACCTTTCATGGCAGTGAAACCATAATCGGAAACAATCTTTGCCGCCCTGAAGTTCTGGAACTTGGCAGCGTCCGCGCCGGCTTCTTTTGCCAAGCGGATCAGTAATTTGGCGCGTTCCAGGTCACCATCATGATTGGCGGAAATATCCGCAATGAAATAGGTTGGGTGATTTTCGCCGATCAAATGCTTGCCGATTTTTACTTCCATCAAGTCCTCCTTACCTAAAACTAGGCGAGTGAACGGATCATTTGCGGAAAGCCGTGCCGGTACTGGCTGTGGAATTTTTCCAATCCCTGCGCGAATGCCGGCAGCGGATGACCCAGAGCTTGAGCCAGTTTGCCGGTTGAAAGCGTCAGGTTGGGTGAACGCGCGGCAGTCAATCCGCCATCTGAAACAGAAGCAGTGTGAACCAGTGAATCATCAAAACCAAACTGACGAGCGATCGCCGCGCCAAATTGATACTTCGACATGCTTTCTGGTCCAACCATGTGATATAGACCCGAAAGGTCTTTTTCGACAGATTCCACCAGGGTTACAGCCAGGTCGAGCACCATCATCGGGCAGAACAGGATATCCGTAAAGCCCTTAACCACTTTACCCTCAGAAAGGTTGTTAACAAAGAATTCCGCCAGGCTGCGGGTACCGCTGAGGCTCCAGCCGTAAAAGTTCACTCTTGCCACCAGCGCTTGCGGGTTTGCGGAGAGGACTGCGAGTTCACCATCACGCTTTGTCCGGGCATAAACGCTCAAGGGATTGGGTTGATCAGTTTCTACGTAATTCCCTTTTTGCCCGTCAAAAACTGCGTCCGTTGAAATATGGACCATTTTGATAGCATGTTTTTTCGCGACCTCTGCGATTTCACCGGGCAGGTCCGCGTTCACCCGCTGTGCATCCAATGGTCGTTTTTCGCAATCATCCACATTGGCCATGGCAGCGCAATGCAGGATAACTTCCGGCTTGATCTCCTCCACCAGTTTCTCAATGATCCCGGTCTCTGTCAGGTCAGCCTGGTGCGTCTTGAAGTTGATCCAACTTAAAGGATTGCGGTTATCCACCCCGGTCACCTGGTGTTGGCGGCCATCCACTGCCAGGGCAAAATTTAACCCCAGCAAACCGGATGCACCAGTGACCATGAAACTGCTCATTAGAGTTTCCCTGCCAGGTAGTCAGCTTCAATGGGAGCAATGATGCTCTTGATCTGGTCAACACTCAGCCACTGGGTATTGGTGTTGGAGGCATAGCGGAAACCATCTTTGAGCAAACTGCCCCTGGCTTCCCAATCCCGTCCGAACCACAGCGTTTCTGCCGGCTGCACCACATACATATCCGGCATTTCCACGGTCTGGCGCGCTTCATCTTCAGAGATGAGCACTTCATGCAATTTTTCGCCAGGGCGTATGCCAATGTTGTCGATCTGTGCATCTGGAGCAATTGCTTTTGCCAGGTCAAAAATCGTGCAGCTGGGAATCTTGGGGACAAACACCTCTCCGCCGTACATGTTTTCAGCGGCACGGATGACAAAACGGACCCCCTGTTCCAGGCTGATCCAAAATCGTGTCATGCGGTTATCGGTGACGGTTACCTTGCCGGTCTGGCGCTGTTTGAGGAACACGGGCACCACCGATCCACGGCTGCCAACAACATTGCCGTAACGTACACAGGCAAATCGCACCTCGCGTCCGCCGGCATAAGCATTGGATTGAACAAAGAGTTTCTCGGCTGCCAGTTTTGTTGCCCCGTAGAGATTCACCGGGTTGACTGCTTTATCGGTGCTGAGTGCCACCACCCGGCTGACATCGGAATCAATGGCAGCATCGATGACATTGCTGCTGCCAAGGATATTGGTCTTGATAGCTTCCATGGGGTTGTATTCACAGGCAGGCACCTGCTTGAGGGCAGCGGCGTGAATGACCACATCCACCCCATCAAAGGCGCGTTTGCAGCGCTCCTTATCGCGGACATCTCCAATGAAATAACGCAGAGACGGATGATTGTATCCAGCTGATTGCATTTCATGCTGTTTGAGCTCATCACGGCTGAAAACAATTACCTTGGAAGGATGATATTCATCCAGCATGACGCGGATGAACTTTTTTCCAAAAGATCCTGTTCCACCCGTAACCAGAACGACTTTTTTTGACCAATCCATGGCAACCTCATCAATAACAGAATATTTGGTTTACTTATTTACCCGTCAGGCGATTCCGCATATCACGCAGAAAATAATACATCCTGGTGTCTGTGATTTTTCTGGTAGGAAGCTTTCTATGCGGGGTGTAAGGAAACTCCGCCAGCTCCGGCCATAGATACGCTGTAATGCGCTGCTGGGCAATATGGTTGGGATAGGAGCGGTATTTAGGGTCGATCCCCAGCATGATGGTGAAGAACTTGCGGCAATTGAATAGAGTGAATTCCTGCTGCGCGAGGTTGAATACGGCATACCCCAGGTCGTACCAGTTACCAACCTCGATCTCCCACGAAAGCAAGTCCAGCAGTTTGACACCGTATTTCTCCGCATAGGGTTTGGCTTCCTCTAGCCAGGTACGCAGGTTGTTTACCACCAGCGGTGCATCGCCTAATGCCATCAGGGCAACAATATCCTTCAAGGTTACCTTTGGTGGATGAATCCCTACCCCAAAGTAGCGGCAGCGCATGATCTCGGATATAGTTCCCTTCAGGATGACCTGATCAGATGGAATATTTTTGATCCTGCCAGCCACGATATCCACCCAGTCGACTTTCAATCCTTTCACATTGCGCTGGTAAAGCTCACGGATGTCCTCATCTGCGGGCAACCGACAGTCATACACTGTATGTTTGAAGCCAATCTTCTTTGCCATTTGCACCGGTACGAACACATCATCGCTGTCTTCAGTGAGATTGCGATACAGCAGTGAATAGACCGGAATATCTGTAATGAAGTCTTTGCAAGCGGAAAATACCAGGCGACTATCAAGCCCTGAGGACAGAGAAACTGCAAGGCGGAAGCGGTTATGAGCGCTGGTCAGCAGCCCTTTGAGCATTTTACCGACCACAGGGATCGAACTCTCAAAATCCTGTTTCTCCAGTTTTTGATACGGCCAGAATCGTTTCGCCTGATTCGCTTTGAAATCGAAAAGATGGTTTGGAAGGAGCTGTTTAACTTCAGCATACGGGCTGGATTCCCCCGGCCACCAGGCTTCGTGCCGTTCCTTGAACCGCGGTGAGTTGGTGTACTCAAGCGACTCTTTCGACTCAACAAAACCCAGTTGCTCAGCCAGCAGCCCGGGCTGCGTGGACATCCAAACGTGCCTGTCGGCATCCACGTGGTAGAACAGGGTCAGAGTTCCACCCGCGTCCGGGAATACCAGGTCTGCACCATGCCCGGAAAGGAAGAGCAGCCAGCGACCACCTAAAGCATCTGTTAAACGGATGAATTCATCCGCACTGACTGCTGCCAGGCATAAACGAGTTAAGATCGCCTTGTCATCGTCCTGCGGACGCTCAGGATCCAAAAGGAAACCCAGCAATATCACCGAGAATCCATTTTCATTTAGTGTGACAACATTGAGGTCCGGATGAGCAGAAAGCCATCCCTTTCCCTCAACGCGGAAATGCTTCCAGTCCGGCAGCTCGATCTTCTTCTGCCCCAGGAAATATTGACCGCGATACAATAGCTTTTCAAAACTGGTCTTTTCTGTCATTTTTCCTCCTTTTCTTAAGGAAAATAAAGGTAGCCCTATTTTCCGTTTATCGTAATTTCTACAGCCTTTTTATGAATGTTCGAATGAAGGTTTGCCCAATCCAGGGGTTCCCCTACCAGGTAACGGAAGGAATTGCCATACCTGCGTTTACCTTCTTTGCTGAAAACCTGAGAGATCTTGTGATCCTCATAATCCTGCCATAGTTTTATGTGCCACGGGAAAGGCAGCGGAAAAGTGTAAAAGAAATGATAGGCGTACTTCCACGCCAGGCTGACTTGTTCCTTGGTTAACCTGAATTGCTTTGGCTTTGCCAGCATCGTTCCCAGCAGTTTGAAATATTCCACCCAGCTGGCTGGGTCGTAGGTAAAACCGCGCTCGCGGTAATGGGTTTTGCCCGCCACAACCACTGGAAGACCTTTTAAAGCCATTTCGAGGCCAACCGTGGTGGTGTATACCAATCCAATATCAGATATGCTCATCAGGTCATAGGTGTTGACCTTCTCTTCAGGATGAATCACATGGATGTATTCAGGCAATTCAGGTAAAGTCTGCCTGACCACATCTACCATGGAACACTCGCGGGTGAGGATCTCGCCGGGATGGATGCGTATGACCAGCTGGATATCCGGTCTGCCGATGAAATAAAGGATGGTACGGCTTACCCAGTCTGCCATCGTCTTGCTGAATACCTGTCGGCCGAGCGTAAGGCTGTCGCCTAAAACATTGGTTGCCAGCATTACAATTGGACGGTTATCCAGTTTTAATGCCTGCCGAACGGATTCATCACCTTGCGCCGGTGTGCTCTGCCACTGCCGGGTGAAATTTTCGCTGGTTTTTGCCTGCTGGCGGCTCTCAAATAATGCCTGGATGCGACCTAATTGTTCCTTGGTCAGTTTGGTATCTTTCCAGGCAGCCCACATGTTGGTAGTATCCTGCCGCATGATTTCTGAGTTTTGTCCCAGCCAGAAAGCTTCCTTCTGGTCACTGAACTCATAGGTCATCACCGGGATCTTCAGGAATCTGGCAATGCGGTAGACTATTCCGAATTCGAGAATGGTCCCATTTGGAACTACTACCACGTCCGGTTTGTTGGTTCGCAGCCAATCCAATACCGATTGTGCGGCTTCCAGGTTGCGTTTGTACCGGAATTGATAAGTAGGCCATTCTGATTCAACTTCTTCAATCTGAAGAGTATATTGAGTATCGAACGTAGTCACTTCTTTGACCGCGTCCATGATTGCTTTGGGAAGAACAGTATAGACTGCCCGGTTTGAAAGGAAAGAGACTGTTTTGATCAACGGAGAGGCTGCCTGCATCACCTTTTGGGTGTACAGGTTTTGGCGTCGAATATCAAACTTATCCTGGTCCTGGTGCCAATCAGCATAGGGATAATAACCAAGCGTCACTTCATTATTATCAGCAGCCAACCCGATGGCGGTTACAGTTGCCTGTTCTATCCAATAGTGCATGGCCGCGAAAACAAATACCTTCTTACCGGTGAATTTTGCGGTCTTCTTTGCTGCCTTTGCCTCTGTCACAAGTTCAGGCAATACTTCCTGCAGCCTCTTTAGTGCGAAACGGGTATTGACCCCATTGGCATTTCGCCTGACCAGCCAGTAAAGTTCTGCGGTCAGAGGGATATTACCAAGGAGTTTCTTGAACGTACTTGATTTTTCATCAGCCATTATTTTTCCTCGATCTGCCACTCCAGGCGGGGTCGTGTGACCCCCTGGCGGCTTTCTGCCCACTGCATGCCCGGGGCACCGGCAGGATTAACATTAAAAACTACTGCGTTTGCATCATGAAAATAGCGTTTCACTCGAAAGACGCTGGCGTTCATACCGATCACAAACCGACCTTCATTCAACATATCCGCAGGCAGCCGCACCCGGCTGATGTACCGCCCCGCCTTGCGCATGGTCAGGCGATTGAACTGCTCCGGATCGTCTATATCGAAAGAGGTAAAAACGAATTCCCCCCGCATCGACATCAGGTAGATGCCAACCCGCAAGCCGGTTATCGGCGCGTCGAGTTCGTATTCCACTTCGATATACATCGGGTCGATCGACCGGATCGAATCCGTCACCTGCTTATGATGATTGAGGACCCGCATCGCCACCGGCCGGAAAGGTTTTGCTCCCGCTTCGATCTCGGAAGGTTTCCAGCGGCGCTCTCCGCCTTTCTCGTAATCATGAGAAAGGTAGTAATCAACCGCTTCCTGGCTGGGGGCGCGCATGAGCATTTTACCGTGTTCCAGGATGATACATTCTTTCGTCAGGCGGGTAACCGCCGACATGTTGTGCGATACAAACAATACCGTTCGTCCTTCACCAGCCACGTCGCTCATTTTTCCAAGGCATTTCTTCTGGAATTCGGCATCGCCCACCGCGAGGACCTCATCAACGATGAGGATTTCCGGTTCGAGGTGAGCTGAAACTGCGAAAGCCAGGCGCATATACATGCCACTGGAATAACGCTTTACCGGTGTATCAATGAATTGACCAATATCCGAGAATGCCACGATCTCATCGAATTTCTTCTGGATCTCGCTCTTCTTCATCCCGAGGATGGCGCCATTGAGGTACACATTCTCCCGCCCGGTCAATTCCGGGTGGAATCCGGTACCTACTTCCAGCAGCGAACCCACTCGTCCGCGGATTTCAGCTTTGCCTTCAGTGGGTTCCACAACTCGCGAAAGGATCTTGAGCAAAGTGGACTTGCCAGCTCCGTTCTTGCCAATCACCCCCAGAACCATGCCTTTTTCCACATCAAAGCTGATATCTCGAAGCGCCCAAAAGGTTTCACTGCCGGTGGGATTGAACAGGGCCTTGATCGGACTTCGCACGACCTCAACAATCTTTTCACGTAAGGTGGTGTATTTGTTCACCTCAGAAAAGATGCGGTATTGTTTGCCGATTCCAGCGACTGTAATTGCGTAATTGCTCATGGATTTCCTATATCATGTCCGCAAAAATTCGTTCCATGCGGCGGAAGAAATAAAGACCACTAATGAATATCATGAGAGAGATCGTACCTGAAATTGCCAGGCTGGAGAAAGAGATGGTTTCCGGCTGACCCAGCAGCGCCCAGCGGAACCCAGTTACGACCCCTGCCATCGGGTTGATCGAATACAACCACTGCCACTTTTCCGGGATCAAGGTGGCAGAATAAACCACCGGTGAAACAAACTTCCAGATCTCGGTGATAAATGGCAGCATATAGTTCACATCCCGATACATCACCAGGAGTGCCGAGAACCACAATCCCACCCCTATGGCAGTGATCATTGCCAGCAGGATAAAGACCGGCAGCCACAATGTGTTAATGGTGGGCGTGATCTGGTAGTAGATCATCATGCCAATAAGAATGGTGAAGGCGATTAGAAAATCTACCAGGTTGGCGAACACAGAAGACAACGGCACGATGATGCGTGGGAAGTAGATCTTGGAGACCATTCCACCGCTTTGCAGCATGGAGCGGGCAGAAACCTCGAGGGCTGCCGCGAAGAAACCCCAGGGCAGCAATCCTGTGTAAGAGAAGATGGGATAAGGGATACCATCAGATGGAATCTTGGCCAACTGACCAAAGAAAATGGTGAAAACCACCATGTTCATAAAAGGTTTGAGAAGCGCCCACAGGACTCCCAGTACAGATTGCTTGTAACGCACTTTGAGATCGCGCCAGGTGAGGAAATAGACTAGCTCGCGATAATGCCAGAGGTCCTTCAAGTTCAAAGGAACCCAGCCTTTCACGGGTTTGATCGTCACCAATTCAGGCAGCCGGTCGCCTTCAAGCGCTTTTTGTTTCATTTATTTTCCTGCACTCATCTGTGCCTGGTACCACTCAATCGTGCGGCGTAAGCCTTCTTCAAAATTCACCCGGGCCTTAAAACCAAATTCGCGTTCCGCCCGTTCTACGTTCAATCGCCGGCGCGGCTGCCCATTGGGTTTGGAAGTATTCCACACCAACGCCCCTTGATATCCGGTCAGCCGGGCAATAAGGGTAACCAGGTCTTTTATGCTTATTTCCATACCAGAACCCAGGTTCACCGGTTCGGAGCCATCGTATTTCTCGGTGGCGAGTAGGATGCCTTCCGCTGCGTCTTCCACATAAAGGAATTCGCGGGTCGGCGACCCATCGCCCCAGACTTCGATCGAGGGCTGGTTTGCCGCTTTGGCTTCCAGGCACTTGCGGATCAAAGCCGGGATCACGTGCGAGCTTTGCGGGTTGAAGTTATCACGCGGACCGTACAGGTTGACGGGCATCAAGAAGATCGAGTTAAACCCGTACTGCTTACGATATGCCTGTGATTGCACCAGCAGCATCTTCTTGGCCAAACCATAAGGGGCGTTGGTCTCCTCCGGATACCCGTTCCAAAGATCATCTTCCTTGAATGGAATAGGGGTGAACTTGGGATAAGCGCAAATGGTGCCCAACGCGACAAATTTTTCCACCCCGCGCTTCCAGGCTTCGTGGATCAACTGCACGCCCATAATCAGGTTGCCATAAAAGAAATCCGCCGGGTGGTCCATGTTTGCGCCAATCCCGCCCACCATGGCTGCCAGGTGAATGACTATATCGGGATTACAGTCGTCATACATTTGGTTTATGGAGTCAATCTGCACCAGGTCATACTTTTCAATGGTCGGAATGAAGACCTCTGTAGCTCCGCGTTCCTGCAGTTTTTTTGTCACAAATGACCCCAGGAAACCTGCACCACCCGTGACACACACCCGTTTATTTTGCCAGAATGAATTATCGGTCATGATTCGTGGTGATCCTCCATTTCGAAAAATACTTTAAGCCCCGCAATGCGTATCACGGGCAGCGTGGAATCAGATAATACCTGGATATTGTGCTCCAGGCAGGTGAGCCGGCATACTTCCGCCACATCCCCGTTGCCTTCAATGCATACCGCGTGAACGTTGGCAGCTTTAACCTCATCAAGCGCTTTGCTAACCCGTTCGCGTACCAGGCGGTAAAGATTGAATTGATTTTGAATGTAATCGAACGTCAAGCGCGCCCGAAGAGCAATGCCCTCAGGTGTGATGATATATTTTAATTTTTTCCGTTCCGCGCGGCTGACTTTGACGTACCCTTTTTCGATCAAGCGTTTGATATGCCAGTTGATGGTTCCAACCGCCACTTCAAGCTGCGAGGCCATGTCGGCCTGGGTAATATCGGGGTCTTGCTCTATATGCTCAAGGATGACCAGATCGCGTTCAGTACTGGTTTCAAGGCTCATGCGTCTCCAATATTCAACTGTTGAATTATAAACTAACCCTGTTTTGTGGTCAAGGGAAAAAACAAAATCGCCAAAAGGCGATCGTGTTTTTATTTTGAATTGATGGGACATCCCTGGAAGGAGGTAATCTACATGTTTTGATACCTCGAATCGTCTATTCCCCTGCGCAGTTTTTCTTCTTCAGATAACTCAGGGAGCTGCGTGGTTTCTTCCACGATTTCCGCCTGTTCTGCAGCATGAAGTTCGTTGAGAGTTGCGCGCCGGACAATGCTCCACTTGCCGCAATGAGGGCAGGGGGTCAGTTTTCCCACAAGCATATTCAGACTTAATAGTTGAAAACCAAAAGGTCGATGACATTTGGGGCAGATTCCTCCGCCATACGTATAACTGCGGGGAGCACCTAATGGTTGTTTTATTCCTTTTCGTCTTGATATCAATGGGAATAGCGCTCCGACCAGGATGGAACCAAACACAACCACCAGGATAGGCACAACCATTTTCAGCATCGTCTGGTTACTCTCACCTTTTGAAATGAAGAGCGCGCTGATCGTGGTTGATTCCAGCTTTTCGCCATCGGATGTATAACCAACTGCGTGAAGTATATGTGATCCAACCGGATAGTTATCCGTCACAAATTGTAGCGCAAACGGAGCGCTGGTATCCTCCCCTATCAGCGTGTCATCAAGGTAGAACTCAACCCGGGAAAGGGTCGAAGGTCCAGAGGCTTTTATCGAAAAGGTTCCCTGGATGTCGCCATTGAATCCACCATAGCCAAAATCCCGCGAGAGGCTGATCGTTAGCCCTTCACTTTGAGCAGAAACAGCCGTAATGATAAATAAGCATGCGACGATAGGGAGAAAAGAGAGGAGTTTTATTTTTTTCATGGGTCACTTCCATCGGGTAAGGATTGATTCGCGATCAAACACCTGGGTCGCAAAGTACAACATTAATGCATCCAACGCGATCATCACAAAAGCCACGATCAAAATCAGTTGTGTATTGAGCACAAAAACGCCAGCCACCTGTCCAAAAAAACCGCCCAGCACTGGAATAATGATGACCATAGATATTTGCTCAGCCACGCGGGGATCGTTCACCCGCGAGGAAACCATCATGGCAAAGGTGGTCGCAAGCAGCGCCAGCAACGGTCCAACCAGGAATATGGCAATCAGCCATCTGTGTTCAAAAAATGCGGCAAGCATGTTCTTGTTGGAAATTAATAGAAACGCGCCTGCGGAAAAAACCCCGTATGCAGCATAGGTGGCTGCCACCGCCGGGATAACCGCAGCCAGGCATTTACCGACAAGTAACTCCACTGTAGTAATGGGAGTGGCTAATAATGGTTCGAGACTGCGGGTTGTTTTTTCACCCACGATCGAATAAGCCGCGATTGTTCCTGGGATGGCTACCGGGATAAGCATGAAAAGCATCATGAACTGGCTCACCATGTATACCTGGAAGCATTCCGATCCCGTCAACCCCGATGGGCAAATCTGTTTGGAGAGCTCCTCCGGCAATTGACCTGCAGTTTGCCCGGCGACCGTGGCCGTGGAGGAGCCACGCGTACTGAAAAGCATTGCCAGGGGGATAACCACCATGATCAAAGGAAGAAACGCGACGGTAAAGATCACCAACTTGTTTTTAAAGACTTCCATCCATTCCTTGGTCATTATTGTTTTGATCTTTTTCATCACAACCTCAATTATTTTTGACCAGCTGCAGATAGACTTCTTCCAGCGAATATCTTAACTCACCGATAAACTGGATCGAGGCGTTTGCCTTCACCAGCTCCCGGATCAACTCCGGATTATGCATTTCGGGGTCATCCAGTTGAATCACTAATTTGTTATCAACAGCCTTGGCATCGGTCACGAAAGGCAATCTTTTAACAACCGGGACAAAACTTTCACTTGAAGTACCAAGGTGAACGATGATTTTCCGGCCAAAGACAGATTTTCTCAACGCGGTTGGGGTATCCACTACCAGCAAGTGAGTCTTGAAGACTCCTACTCTGTCGCATAATCGGTCTGCCTCGTCGAGGTTATGCGTGCATAAAAAGATCGTCCTGCCCTCGCGTTTTAACTCTGAGATAAATTCCCTGACCAGGTGCGAGGCTTCAGGATCGAGACCAGAAGTCGGCTCATCGAGGAAAAGCAGCCGGGGTTCGTGAAGCAGTGCCCTGGCAATGGCTAGTTTCTGCTTCATGCCTTTCGAGAAAGTCCCTGCGGCATCTTCACGGCGTTCCCACAAGCCCAGCATTTTCAGGTATTTTTCAACCTGCCCGCGGACATCTTTAACCTCGTACAATTCCGCAAAGATATGTAAATTGGTTTCGGCTGACAAGTTGTCATACATCCCCGGAGTCTCGGTCAAAAGCCCAACATTACGGCGGATATCAACATCCTGTTTGCCAACAGTAAACCCTGCCACAGTCGCGGATCCCTCGCTAGGGGCGATCAGACTGGCTAACATACGCACTGTAGTAGTCTTGCCGGCTCCGTTGGGACCAAGAAAGCCGAACACTTCACCTTCACGGACGTCCAGGTCCAGTTTATTTACCGCCAGGACGCTCCCAAAACGTTTTGTAAGGTTTTCGGTATGGATCATCGGTCACCTATGTGTATTTCGAATTGTCCAATTGCTCGTTTGATAGCTCAATATTATCCGGTTTTTGGACTGGAGCAACAACGTCCACTTCCTTTGCTTCCGGTTCTGGTTCAGGTTTTCTCAAAGAAAAGATAATGAAAAAGCTGATCAGGGCAAAAACACCGACCAAGCCCTCCACCCAGTAAGCATTCGTCAATTGTAAGGCAACTAAAGCGGCAGCATCGACTATTGCATGGTAAAGGATTGCCAGAAATACCCAGCCGGCCTGTTTCCGTACAAATACCTGCAGCACAAGGACAGAAAAAGAGAGCTGGATCACAATGGTGAACAAGCGCTCTACCGCTCCCAACAGGGAGTCATACCATGTGGCGGACCAGTACGCACTGACCTGAGCCTGCGCTTGCACCAGGGTGTCCCCTGTGTAAAGGGTGGAAAGATCAACATTCCTCATGGCAGTTAATTGGAAGAAAGCCAGCAACGCCAGTCCGCCGAGGATGATAGCTTCCACGCCACCGTGACCCGCCCCCGCAAGCACTGCTTTCTTCCAGGAACGAGCATCTTTCAACCACCAGCGATACATGCCATAACGGAATAATTCCTCAAATAGTCCGGCGCTTAATCCCAGGAAGACTGCATTGAAGAATAATGCGTTTTGTGTTGACAGTGTCGCCAGGGAAGTTTTGTTCAAGAGCGTCGTCATCAATGAGTTGAACGGGATGTGCCCCACCTGGGAAAGTATGAACGTGGCGCCGCCCACCAGCCAGAATCGCCAGCTCAGTTTCCATTTTTTCACCAGGAAAATCGCCAACGCAACCGGTATGCCAATCATTAAGAAGGCGTTTAGAAAGTGAATAAAAAGAGTAAGATTCATCACAACCTGCTTAGCTTAGTATTTAAACAGGAACCCTGTGAATTATACACAGGGTTTCGAAATGTATATATCTCCCACCAGCAGAACAAAACTTTTAATGGTTTTTTTAATGAAATTCCCAGATTAGCCTTAACAAAAATCTTTACTAATTAAAAAAGGGGTCAACGAAAGTTACCTTACCGAACCTTCTTGTTATCGGATTTGCGGGGGAACCAGGGAATGAAAGCACTGGTGGACTCTATATACTCTTTATAACCTGGTTTAACTGACATGGTCTTTTCCAGCAAAGCCACGCCGGACACCCGGAGCAACAAAAAGGTCATCAGGATCGGGCTGAAGACTGACCACCATCCGCCGGCAGAAAGCGCGATCAGGAAATATCCCCACCACTGTGCGGCATCTCCGAAGTAATTCGGGTGGCGCGAATACCGCCATACGCCCGTGTTTAACACTTTTCCGCGATTTTCCGGATTTTTTTTAAACTGTGCCAATTGCAGATCACCCATGGCTTCAAAGAAGAACCCGATCACCCAAACTGCAAGACCTGCAAAGTCCAACCAGGTCAGAAGATCAACCCTGCCAAAATACTGGGCAGCCAGTAATGGTGTTGAGATTATCCACAAGAGGAACCCCTGCAATAAAAACACCTGGAAGAGACTCTTCCACCACCATTTTGACCCGTTTTCACCGCGCCATTTCTGGTATCGGAAGTCTTCCCCCTTTCCTTTGTTGCGGAGGAAAACATGGGTAGATAAACGTAATCCCCAGATGGTCACGAGAATCGCAATCAATAACTTGCGCGGTAGAAAACCATCGGGGGTCAAGAGGAAATATGCCCAACCAGCGATGACGAACCCGCTTCCCCAAAAAATATCCACGATACTTGAATTCTTAAGTGCCAGGCTTCCCAGCCAGAGCACAATCATCAAGCCCATAATAATCAGCAATCCAATGACAAATACCGATAAAAAAGTCACTCTATTCTCCAGTTATCTTTTTACTGACGCAGGCAAACCCATAAACTCCCGGACCAAGATGCGCTCCCAGGATGGGATTGAGTACTTCGACCCATGGGTCAACATCTGACAACATATCACGGATCTCTGACATGAGGATATTTACATTCTCAACGGAGCCGGAATACAATAAGGCGATTTTTTCAAAGGGTCCGTGGGATTTAAGCATTTCAACCAGGCGATGGATCGCCTTTTTTTGAGTCCTCACTTTTTCGATTCCTGAAACACCTTCATACATCTTCAAAATTGGTTTAAGTTCCAATAATTCGCCAATGGAGGAAACAACTCTGTTCATCCTGCCGCTCTTGCGCAGGAATTTGAGCGTGTCCAACGCTGCACTTACATAAGTCCGTTTTAATTGGTCTTCAAGATGTTCAAGAATCTCCTTGACTGTATGCCCTGCTTTCGCCAATTCGGCGGCGGTTTGCACCAGGAACCCGGTCCCCAAACTGAGTTGCCTGGAATCGAAAACGGTCACCGGTACCGAGGTGGTTTCAGCAGCGGCGGAACGGGCTACATCGATTACAGCGCTCAAGGTCCTCGAGATGTGGATTGCCAGGACCTCTGTTGCCCCTTCGTCCGCCAGTGCATCAAACATCGAACGGAACTTTATCATCGAAGGCACTGCAGTCCGTGGATGATCTTTGAATTCAGGCAAACGCTTATAAAATTGCTCGCGGGTCATATCGATACCGTCGAGGTAATCCTGTCCGTCAGCATGGATATAAAGTGGTAAAACCCGAATGCCCAAATCAGATACGACGCTGGTTGGGAGATCACAAGTGCTATCCGTGATCACGCGTACTGTCATAATTTCACCTCAATACCAGGATGATCCCAAATACGATCTCAATCGCAAGGCTGATCCAGTTGGAAGACGCTGTCGATTTATCAAGGAATATCGAAACGAGCCGAACTAGGGCAATTGCCAGGTATCCAATACCCAGCATCTGGAAAGCCACCTGCGCTTTATCTCCATTAAGACCAAAGATGAACGGGGCTGCGCCAAGCGCGATGAACAAACCGCCGAAAATTGCGCGGATCTCTGAAATTCCTCTTGCTCCCTGTGCAACCAAGCCGGTAAACTCATAAACCGAGGTAGGTTTGAACAAGGCAAGAAATCCTGTTCCAGCCGTCCCAACTGCTGCAATTATTTTCAATACCAGTAATAACATTTCTATCTCCTTTTGTAACTACTCAGGCAGGTGAGATGAAAGAGGGTAAATAAGGCGTACCAGCG
>CAZAAJ010000003.1:0-68591 GCA_964483135.1 uncultured Anaerolinea sp.
GTATCCACTGAACTGGTGGCTTCATCCATCACGAAAATCTCCGGTTTGGCAAGCACCGCCCGCGCCAGGCTGATCAACTGTTTTTGCCCAACCGAGAGCAGGTTACCGCCTTCACCAACTTCGGTCTCAAATCCCTTTTCAAAACGCATGATGAAGTCATACGCCCCGACAGTTCTGGCGGCTTCTTCGATCTCCGCGTCCGATGCGTCCAGGCGCCCGTAACGCAGATTCTCACGGATGCTGCCGGAAAAGAGGTGCGGGGTCTGCAGCACCACTCCCACGCGCGACTGGATGGCATGCAAGGACAGGGTCGTGTAATCCCTGCCGCCGATGTAGATCTTACCGCTGCGCGGTTCGTAGAACCGGCACAGCAGGTTGACAATGGTCGATTTACCACCGCCTGTCGGCCCGACCAGGGCGATGGTTTCGCCGCGTTTAACATGCAGATAAAAATCTGAAAGAACAGATTTCTCATCCTCTTCATATCTGAACGTGACATGATCGAAAATGATATCTCCCTGGATGGTCCCCGGGTCAAAGGCTTGCGGGCGGTTCTCGATCTGCGGTTTCGAATCGATGAGCGAGAACATGCGCTCGGCTGAGGCAATCGCCTGCTGCATTTCAGCGAACACGCGGGCGATATCCTGGATGGGCCACATCATGAAGGTGATGTACGAAACAAAAGCCTGGATAGTGCCGACCGACATGCTGCCGTTGATCGCCTGTGCGCCGCCGTACCAGACCACCGCGCCCACTGCCAGCGCAGAGATGATCTGCACGGTGGGCAGAAAGAGCGCGCTCAACCAGGAAGCCCGATAGGCTGAGTGGTACATATCGCTGGTGAGACCTTTGAACTCGGAGAGGTTTTCCTTCTCCCGCCCAAGCGCTTTAATCACCCTCACACCGGTGATGTTTTCATTGTAAGCGCCGACGATCTTGGAATTGAATTTTCGCACCTTGCGGTACTCACCGATGATCCTTTTACGGAACTGGTAGGCGATGAATAGAAGGACCGGGATCAAAGCCAGCACGATGAGAGCGAGCTGCCATTTCAGGTAGAACATGAAACCCATCGACAGGACAATACTGACGATCCCCCAGGTGGTGTCCACCATCCCCCAGGTCACCAGGTCTGCCACGCGTTCAGAATCTGATGTCACGCGCGCCATGATCCAGCCAACCGGCGTCTTGCTGTAGTAATTTAATGAAAGAGCCTGCAGGTGATTGAACATCATCCGCCGCAGGTCGTAGCGAATTCTTTCTCCGAGGATGCCGGCAAAATAGATGAACAGGAATACACTGATTGCCTGGACCAGGATCAGCGATCCGTACAGGATGAGTGAATTGATCAAAACCGTTGTATCTTTGGCGATGATGCCGTTATCGACGATGCGTTTGGTGATATAGGTGGTTACTGCGTCCAACCCGGCCACTATGGAGATGGTGATCAGGAACCCGATCACCCATTTGAGATGCGGTCTGGTAAGACCAAGGATACGCTTAAGGGTCTTGCCGTCGAACTTGGATTGGAACTCCTCTTCCTCGTAGTAACTATCCGGCATTGGTAAGCTCCTTTTCAAGTTCCACTTCAATGCGGGTCTGGATATTGAAAATCTGCTGGTACACTCCCTTTTCCTTGATAAGGGTATCGTGTGTGCCGCGCTGGATGATCCTGCCTTTGTCCATCACCAGGATCAGGTCAGCATCAGTGATACTCTGGATGCGATGAGCGATGATGAAAGTAGTGCGATTCTGCATCAGATTTTGCAGAGCGTCGCGAATTTCGGATTCGGTTTCGGTGTCAACCGACGAGGTGGAATCATCCAGGATGAGAATTCGCGGATTCTTGAGGATGGTGCGGGCGATGGTAACCCGTTGTTTTTGCCCGCCGGAAAGAGTGACACCGCGTTCGCCAACCAGCGTTTTATATCCTTCCTGGAAGGTGAGAATGACATCATGGATGGCTGCCGCGCGCGCGGCTTTTTCGACCTCCTCGTCACTGACTTCGCGACCGACGCCATAGGTGATGTTATCGCGAATCGAGCGTGAGAATAAGAAGGGTTCCTGTTCAACGATACCAATCTGCTGCCTGAGCAGCTTACGCGGGTAGCGGTTCAACTCGATCCCGTCTAGAAGGATCTTCCCGGAGGTGTATTCATAGAAACGCGGGAGGAGGTTGACAAGGGTTGATTTGCCGGATCCGGTGGAACCGAGTAACGCAACCACCTGCCCAGGTTTTACCTCGAAAGAGATATCGGAAAGAGTTTGGTCTCCTGCTTCATATTCAAAACCGACTTTATCAAAGGAAATGTGACCTTTGATCTTTCCTTCGGGTTGGTGATCTCCCTGGTCAAGCGGCTCGCGGGTCGCTTTGATGATATCCATGACACGACCGAAAGACACAAGACCGGTCGAGGTTTGGACGATGACACGGCCAAGGTTTCGCAGCGGATAGATAATGTAGACTACCATGCCAGCATAGGCGAGATACGTGCCAACACTAATTTCGCCGTGAATGGCCATCAGCGCGGCGACGAGATACCCCGCCAGCAGCTGGGCTCCGCATATCGTGTCAGACAGCGGCCAAAAAAGCGACTGCATAATGGTCAGCTTTCGACCGCGGATGAATTTCTCCCAATTATCCTTTTCGAATTTCTCCATTTCATAATGCTGGCGTGCAAAAGCCTTTACAACCCTGACGCCGGCGAGATTTTCCTGAAGCCGGGTAGACAAGGTGGCTTCCTGTTCCTGGTAAGCCTCGTAACTTTTGCTGACATTCTTGAAAAGGATTATCGATACAAATAAAACCACCGGGATAACGATGACCGAGATCCATGCCAGCTTTACGTTCAGATTAAGCAAGGCGATAAAATTGACCAAAAAGAGCAGGATGATCCTGCCGACACTGACCGCCTGGTCAGAGTAAAAACGGCGTACCGCATCGACATCAGATGTTGAGCGCTCGATCAAATCACCCGTAGGCATTTTGGAATGATAGGTGAAGGTGAGATGCTGGATGTGGTCATAAAGGTAATTTCGCAACCGCCTGGTAACCCCTTCTGCGGTTTGAGAGGAAAGTACGCCACTTAAGAATGTAAATCCACCCTCCGCGACAGCCAATCCGAGAAAACCCAGTGCGATGAGCGGGAGCGCGACCGTACGGGTGCCCTGGACGAAATAAGAATCCACAAAGAAGCGCAACAGCAGGAAGGTGAGGGTTTTGGCTACCGCAGAAATACCGAGGCTGAGCACGGCACCGGTGTATTTCAACCGAAATCCCGTTAACATGCGCCAAAGACCGGTGAGCCGGTTTGGAGAGATCACCTTTTGGAGGTCAAATTCAAGTGGTTGTAATGTAGTATCCAATGAAGTTTCCTTATGAAATATTCACAACCTTTTTATTATATGAATGCTTTATGATAAGTAAATTAATTTCACAAACTTATCCTGATTAATCTTCTTTTTGACAGGTCGGACAAATAAAAGAGGAAGTCGAGCCGGTTTTTATTTTGAGTATTGGAGTTGAGCAATCAGGGCAGGGAGATCCTTCACGATACCCGATGATGATATCCTCCATAGCAAAACCGCCTTGGTTGCCAAAGATATCCTTTTCGTAAAACGCCCCGTTTTTCTCAAGGCTGGGCTCCAATCCCCGGTGAATGGCAGAAAAAAGCGCTTTAATCTCACCGTCGTCTAGTGATTGTATCAATCGATTGGGATGTAATTTCGCCAGGAAAAGAATGTCGTGAATGTAGGCGTTGCCAATCCCTGCTACTTTAGCCTGATCAAGTAAAAATGCTTTTAATTTTCCCTTCTGAGACCGAACGAGGGTGAAAAAAGCTTCTTCGGGAATTTCGAGCACATTGGGACCAAGTTTTGCAGTCATTTTATGATTTACCAGTTCATCAGCGAGGCAAAAATGGATATAGCCGAACCACCAGAATCGAATCGTGAGGCAGGTGCCGTCTGTAAAGTTTGCAACGAATACATATTTATCGGGCATGTGGTCGCGGTCGGTAAGTATGATATCCCCTCCCATGCCAAGGTTTAAGAGCAGCCAACCGGTTGTGAGTTTGACCTGGATCCATTTACCGCGGTGTGTGGCATCAGTGATGGTGGCATTGCGAGTCATCTCACGAAATTCATCGACTGGAATATTCAAGCATTTTGGCTGCAGGACTTCAACCTCTGATATTGATTTGCCAACCAAATACTGCTTGATCTCTTTTGCGCGGGATGCTGTTTCAGGTAATTCAGGCATTCGATCTCCTTGACAGTTTATCAACTTGTATTGCATTAAATATCATTTATGTTCTATAATTATGTCACTATATTCGTTCCGGGAGGAGGAAACAATGGCAAGTGTAACTTTTGATCATGTTGTAAAGAAATTTGGCGACTTCACAGCAATAGCGGATCTCGATATTGAGATCATGGACAAGGAGTTTCTCGTCCTTGTAGGTCCATCCGGTTGTGGAAAAACCACCGCACTTCGCTGCCTGGCAGGGCTTGAAGAAGTTACCGCCGGGAAGATCAAGATTGACGATAAAGTGGTCAATGATGTAGCACCAAAAGATCGTGACATCGCAATGGTTTTCCAGTCGTACGCACTTTATCCCCATATGACAGTGTTTGATAACATGGCATTTGGTCTCAAGTTACGCCATTTGCCAAAAGCGACGATCCAGAAGCGGGTTGAAGATTCTGCCAAGATCCTGGGTATCGAAGCCTTGTTGAAACGAAAACCCCGCGAACTATCCGGTGGTCAGCGCCAACGTGTGGCATTGGGCCGCGCCATTGTCCGTGAGCCAAAAGTGTTCCTGTTGGACGAACCTCTTTCCAACCTGGATGCAAAACTCCGTGTTCAAACCCGCGCAGAGATCAGTAAACTGCATCACAACCTGGGTACGACTTTTGTTTACGTTACCCATGACCAGACAGAAGCCATGACCATGGCATCCCGAATCGCGGTTATGAATAAAGGTATCCTGCAGCAGTTGGATAGCCCGCAGAACCTTTATGACAAACCCAATAACCTCTTTGTCGCAGGATTCATTGGAACGCCAGCCATGAACTTCTTCAAGGTGAAACTTGAGAAAGATGGTGATGCGATTTATGCAATCAATAAGGAATTGAAAGTAAAACTACCTCCTGCCAAGGCTGAGAAAGTGCAAAAGCTGGTCGAGAAAGAAGTGATCCTTGGCATCCGCCCGGATGATATTCATAACCCCGAGTTCTCCCCTGCAAATATTCATGGTGAGACAGTTGAAGCTAAGGTGGAAGTTACTGAGTTAATGGGGAACGAGATCCTGATTTACCTAACGACCGGTTCAGACAATTCGATCGTTGCCCGTGTCGATCCCCGCTCACGTTACTCATTCGGCGACAAAGTACAGGTGCTTTTCAACATGGACAACAGCCACATCTTTGATCCATCGGTTGATGCTGAAAATCCTGTCGCCATTCGTTAATGTTTTCCAGATGACCATTTGTAGCGCAAGAGCAATCTTGCGCTACATTCTTGAAAAAATATAAGGCGAGGTAGGAAATGTATAAAGTTGTACTTTTACGTCATGGTGAAAGTGATTGGAACAAACAAAACCGGTTTACCGGGTGGACGGATGTCGATCTTACTGAAAAAGGGATACTGGAGGCTTCAACCGCGGGGAAATTGATGAAGGAGGCGGGTTTTGTCTTTGATATCGCTTTCACTTCTGTTTTAAAAAGAGCCATCCGGACACTTTGGCTTGCGTTGGATGAGATGGATCTTCTATGGATCCCGGAAATTAAGACCTGGCGGTTGAATGAGCGTCATTACGGGGCACTTCAGGGTTTGAATAAAGCAGAAACCGCCCAGAAATATGGCGATGAGCAGGTTCATATCTGGCGCCGCAGCTATGATATACAACCCCCTGCTTTAACTCCGGATGATGAACGCTATCCAGGAAAAGATAAACGCTATGCTGACCTGTCAGCGAATGAGCTGCCATTGACAGAATGCTTAAAAGACACTGTCGCGCGGTTCCTGCCTTTCTGGCACGAGATGGCAGTTCCTGCTATCAAGTCTGGAAAACAGGTGATCATTGTCGCGCATGGGAACAGTATCCGCGCACTGGTGAAATACCTGGATAATATTCCGGAGAGCGAGATCGTGGAATTAAATATCCCGACTGGAATCCCATTGGTATACGAACTGGATAAAGACCTGAAACCCATCAAGCATTATTATTTGGGCGATCCGGAAGAAGCGAAAAAGAAAGCTGAAGCAGTTGCCAACCAGGCGAAGGTAAAATAAAAACGAACGGCGGAGTCTCCGCCGTTTTTTTTATTTGGACTTTTTGAAAGCGACATTTCCCCCGACGATGGCTGCAAGAATTCCAACCAGGGTAAATACTCCCATAAAAATGAAGGCATCTGACCAGAGTTTGAGGGGGTATAACCTGATCAGAGTATCGTTCGCATAAAAGAGCCAGGTATCACCTGTGAAAAACAAATGATGAAATTGGGTGAATAACGCATCGAAGTTGATGAAGGTTGCAGCCAGGATAAAAGCCACAACTCCGAGAGTGGCCCAACCACCTGTGATGATCGCCTGCCAGTATCTTCGCATCCATTTAGTTAGCCATGCCAAAATGGTAAGTAGAGCAAACAAGAGCAAAGAAACCGCGAGAATCTTATTCATTAATTGTACGAGCGATTTCACATCTGCCATGTGGCTTAGTTCGCGTTGATTGTAAATAGGCTTGCCGTCCTCAAATTTCAAATCTGCCAGGAAATTGATATCTGCATCATTAATCAGGTAGGTTAACGAGAGTTTCCCCCACAAAAGCCGGTCAGCGGTTGTAAATCCATATTCATCGGGCGGAAAATTTTTTAATCCGTATTCATAATCAAGAAATACCGGATGGATCAGAATCCAGATGGATGAAAGGAGTAACAGGATTGGAACGAGAATGGTGATGACAGTGGCTGGCAGCCAGGTGATTTTTTTCATTGCAGGATCTCCATCTTATCGGATAACAAGAATCTTAGGACCATTGAGTTAGTAATCCCTTCAATTGGAGCAAGGTCATCTGTAAAAACAACTGAGCTGTCTGGAGATTGCTGCAAGCCGGCATAAGTCGATGCCATCACATCCAGCAATAACTGAGGAGAGGACCCTGATTTGAAGAGCTGCAGGTAATTGTCTGTGAAGTTCTGGATGCTGGCAGGCTGACCGGTGGCGAAGAGTATTGTATTGAAAGAGCCGGATAGATCAGTTATGAAAACGGATGGAAAAACCGCCTTCATGGTTGAGTAAAGCGAGTTCACCAGGCGGCGGTCTTCCGGTGCACGACCAACATTGATCACCACGACACCATTGTCGGTAAGGTGATCAGCGAGCGTGGAGAAGAACTCGACAGTTGTCATGTGCCAGGGAATATAAGGAGGGCGGTAGGCATCAACACTGATGATGTCATATTTTTCGGTGCTATTGGAAATTGCCCATCGTCCGTCCTGTACAATGACATTCAGCCGGGGGTCGTCCATTGCAAAATACTTTCTCCCCACATCAACAATCTTCGGGTCAATTTCGATGCCATCGACCCTGGCATTTGGAAATACTGCCAGAGCTTCACGGGCGGTGGTTCCAGCTGCCAATCCGATAATTGCAATGCGATCAATGTTTTCAGGGTGGACAGGTGAAGGATTAAAAAAAGGAGCAGAAAGCACCTGCTCCCACGGTCCATTAAAATTATATTCGCCAGGTTTGTAGATCGAATGCACTCCCTGTCCTTCGTTCAAACGCAGCAGCATATATTCATCCTGGTTGAGCACCTGGATGTAGTTGTAACTGGATTCAGTTTCATAAACCAATCCATCCGTATTCTTATCCAAGCCTTTTACCCCGAGGATAAATAATGCGATCAGGATAACCAGCATCCAGGAATATTTAATTAACAGACGAAATTTTCCGACGAGGAACAATCCAATCAAAGCAAAAATGAGGAGCAGTACTGCCAGGACTAAAAAGGTGCGATAAGTACCCAATGTAGGGACGAGTACGAGAACAGGCAGGAAAGTACCGACGAATGAACCCAGAGTGGATATTGCGTAGATTCGACCAGATGTTTTCCCCGCAGATTGGGTGTCATCAATGGAAAGACGAATAGCAAAGGGAGAAGCTGTTCCGAGCAGCGTTACCGGAATGATGAATAACACCATGACAACGGTAAACGAACCGAACAGGGCACCCAGGGCGAGGGTGTCGAAAGCCTGGCTGGCCAATCGCAAGATCGGTCTGGACACAATGGGAATTAGACCAACTGCCAGGGCAGCCCAGGCGAGAATTTTGAATAAAGTTTCATATTTTGGAGAGCGGTCTGCCCAGGATCCACCGATAAAGTAGCCAAGCGTCAGGTAAATGAGAATGAGACCCACGATGCTGGCCCAGACCAGGTTGCTAGTGCCGAAATAATTCCCCAACAATCGTGAAGCAGCAAATTCCACAGCAAGAGAGACAAGTCCCGAAATAAAAACTGTGACCAACAGGTATTTTTTCATCTTCAAAATTATACCTTACCCAAGTAGAGAATGCAGGCAGGGATGTATAATCCTTATTAGTGAGGTAATCCATGCTGCTTATAAACCCGAAAAAACTAAAAGAATACGAAGCAAAAGCAAACGAATTAGGATTTACCTATGATGAAATGATGCGCGTCGCAGGTAAAGGATTGGCGGAAGAGGTAAACAAGAGGTTCTATTTGCAGGAATCAAAAAAAGTGATTGGGCTGATCGGAGGTGGGAAAAACGGGACTGATACTTTGATTGCACTGACGACGTTGCACTCGTTAGGGTGGCAAACAGGTGCGGTCAGGGTAACTTCATCTGAATTGCCTGAATGGGCGGTCAATGAGTACGAAAATACGGGAAATGTCCTGCTGGATATCCAGGATCAGGTGCGGTCTTCTCATATGATCAAGGATTCAGATATCATACTGGATGGAATCATTGGCACAGGATTTGAATCCCCGATGCGCAGCGATCTATCTGAAAAAATGAAAAATCTCAAAAAACTTTGCGAGGGTAAACAGGTTGTAGCGGTTGATTGCCCGTCTGGAGTTGACTGCAGTTCCGGGACAGTGGATGTAAACACGATAAGCGCAGCAGTCACAATTTGCATGGAGGCAGTTAAACCCGGGTTGTTAAAATTCCCAGCTTTTAATTACACAAGTGACATTTTCCAGGTGGACATAGGAATTTTAAAAAAAATCCACCAGGATATTCGGAAAGAAGACCTTGTCCTTGACAATGATTTAGTCAACCGCATTCTACCTTTGCGGGAAAAAAATTCACACAAGGGTTCTTTCGGATCTGTATTAGTGTGCGGGGGAAGTGTCAATTATCCAGGAGCGCCGGTTTTTGCAGCAAAAGCTGCGAACAAAACCGGAACTGGCTTGGTTAAAACGGCTGTTCCTGAGCGTATCTTTGAGATTTGTGCCGGTCAATGCTTGGAATCCACCTGGTTGGTATTGGATGATGAGAATGGCGTGATCAGTGAGTCCGCAGGCAAGTTGCTGCATAAAGAAATGCAAAAAGTAAACTGCCTGGCGATAGGTCCAGGGTTAGGTACAGAAGAAACAACCTTCAGGTTTTTCAAAGATATCGTTTTACCCGGAAACGGAAATGAGAAAAAAGCAGGAATTGGGTTCCTTCCAAATGAAACACTCGAAAGTTTAAAAACAGATCTTTTCCCTTCGGTTGTCATAGATGCTGACGGGTTAAGGCTGCTCGCAAGGATTGAGCACTGGGAAAAACTGACCAAACAAAAAATGGTACTTACGCCTCACCCCGGTGAAATGAGCGCACTTACTGGATTATCAATAGATGAAATTCAGGCAAATCGCATGGAGATTTGCCGGCAATATGCCGTGAAATGGAACCAAGTGGTCGTTCTCAAAGGTGCACTGACTGTGATCGCCAATCCGGAAGGGAGGATTGCAGTATGCCCTATTGCCAGTTCCGCTCTTGCCAAAGCTGGAAGTGGGGACATTCTTACCGGTTTAATTGCCGGACTTGTTGCCCAGGGGGTCGAACGGTTTGAGGCTTCATTTGCAGGCGTGTGGGTGCATGCGTATGCGGGTTTGCTTGCCTCTCAGGAATTAAAAAGCGAAAGAAGTGTCGGTATTTATGATATCCTTTCGCAAATACCATCTGTTTTCAACATATTAGAAATGAAATGACCCCTGGATAATCCAGAGGTCATCTTTGGTCTTGAAATTAGTTATTTCTTGGCTTTTGCCGGTGCCGGAGCAGGTGTTTTTTCCAGAAGAACCTGACCCTTTTTTAAAGTCTCACTGGCTTTAGTTTGTGCTGTTTTGATCAAGTCCTGAGCTTTTGTTACGGCTTCTTTCCCGACGTCTTCCGCTTTGTGGTAAGTATCATCTAA
Organism: uncultured Anaerolinea sp.; assembly: GCA_964483135.1. Taxonomy (GTDB): domain Bacteria; phylum Chloroflexota; class Anaerolineae; order Anaerolineales; family Anaerolineaceae; genus UBA6107. Next base: position 10,430 of record CAZAAJ010000003.1, read on the forward strand.
AACGACCACTGTTTTATCTTTCAATTCGATGGTTTTATCTTTAATCTGGTCCCGTGTATCCTTGCCGGATTGCGGGGCTAAGAGCAGTGCCGCAACTGCACCTGCAACACCACCCACCAGAAATCCTACAAGGAATGATCCAAAACTATCTCTATCTTCCATTCTTGCTCCTTTCGTTTTCTGAACGTTATTTTTTGAAAATATTCATGAGATCCAATAGTCGTCTAATCCCGGAAGTGTAGCTATTGACTTTTATCACAGGATTGACGAGGTTCTGACTTAAGAATTGTGTAGTTCCTTTTAATGTGTTGATAGTATCAGTGGTTGATTTTAAAATGGGTTTAATCTCATTTTGAACGAGGTTCACCAAAGTTGTGATCTGAACAACCAAAATCACAAGAACGACCCCAATCACAAAGGATTCAAGTGCGAGAAAAATTATAAATATATCACGCACCTGGGAGGTTGCTGCTGCTCCAGCTCTGGTAAGAAAAACGATCCCTGTAATGATCAACCCGACCAATACCACTGCAATCAAGATGATCCACCAGAGTTTGATTTTTGAAGCTGATTGTTTTTCTTCTTCAGCCAGGATTTCGTCTGGTTCCTGATCCATCATTTTCTCCATAGTGAAGTCATTATAGCATACGAAATTACAGTCAAATACTAATGTTTTCTTAAAAAGTTATATCAATATACTATATTACCTCATGTCAATAAAATATTATCATCAAAAGTTTGTCATCAAAAGTTGATCATCAAAAGTTTGCGGCAGGTCAAAGGGTGTGTTAAACTTAACGGTTGCTATGAAGAGATTCTTTGCGGTGATTCTTTCTTTTCTTGTTCTTCCGGGTTACGGATTTGCCCTCCCGGAAAATTTAGTAATAAATTTCCCTCAAAAAGGACAATCCGTTCAAGGAGTAGTGGAAATCTCCGGTTCGGTTGTATCAGACATTTTTTTACGTGGAGAGATTTATTACGCATACAGCAATACCGATAATACGACCTGGTTCCTGATCACACAATTAGATCAACCAATAGAAAATGGGATCCTGGCACGGTGGGATACGACAACAATCACAGATGGTGAATACCAGATCAAGTTGAAACTGACAAAAACAGATAATACTACTGATGAATTGATCATCCAGCCTGTTTATGTCCGCAATTATTCTATAGAGCCAACAGTTACACCCGCACCGACAAATGCTGCAGTTATAGTGGAAGAAGACACACCAATTTCATTAAACAATAGCTTTTCGACGCCGTTTCCTCAAAATCCAGCAGCTGTATCGAGCGAGGGGATAAAAAAGAGCATAACTATTGCGATTATCCTGACCTTGCTTATTCTTGCCGGATTGCTTTTCTATCGATTTATTTATGGTCACCGCCAACTCAAGTAAAAAGGACTTACGCCTGTGAGCAATCAAATTCAAGATATCCCAACTGCGGTACGACCCTCCAATTTCTTAATTGTTGGATTGGGAAATCCCGGAAGGAATTATCGAAATACCCGCCATAATATTGGTTTTATGGTCATTGATAAATTATCAAGCGACTTGAATTGCCCGCTCACTAAAGTACAAAATAAGGCGATTGTTGGATTCTGCAAAATTGGGGAATCCAGGGTGATCCTCGCAAAACCGCAAACGTTTATGAATTTATCGGGAACGTCCATCTTAAGTTTGCAAAAATTCTATAAAATTGATTTTCCACAACTACTGGTCATTCACGATGATGTAGATGTTCCCTTCGGTCTGATCAGGATGCGTCCAGGAGGGGGGTCAGCCGGCCAAAAAGGGGTCGAGTCCACCATCCAATTTCTAGGTTCAAAGTCGTTTCCACGATTGAGAATGGGAATAGGACAACCGCCCGGAAGGATGGATTCAGCTGATTATGTTCTTCAACCTTTCGAAAAAGGTCAGGAAAAGATGTTAACTGAATTTATTACAAGGGCAAGCGATGCTGTAAAATGTTTCATCACTGAGGATTTAAATACGGCAATGAACCGGTTTAATACCAAAATCACAAATGATTGAATTAATTCGAAAACAATCCAGGTATATTGAAGTACTGGATGATATCAAAGTAGGCCAATGTAAATACGGGCTGGGGCTTTCAAGACCAGCGCGGTTGGCAATTCTATCTGCGTTAAGCCTGGACCTCAATGTCCCACTCCTCGTAATTACTGACCGGGCTGACCGTTCGGCATTAATGATGGATGAAATGGGATTCTGGCTGCCTGAGCATCCCAGGCTGTTGTTCCCGGAACCGACCCCAATGTTTTACGAAAAAGCGGTGTGGGGTGCAGTGACCCGGCAAGATCGATTGACCACGCTAAATGAATTAGTCAATTTGCAAATTCCGGGTAAACCAAAACCTGATCGTGCCCCGATATTGTTCACATCACTGCGCGCGGTAATGACCAGAACGATGCCTCGCAGAGATTTCATCGTTTCCAGCAAGACGATCAGAACAAACCAAACCATCAGCCCGGAAGAATTGAGGAGATCATGGGTTGCTCTTGGTTATGAGGCAGAGGATGTGGTACTGGATTGCGGACAGTTCTCTCAGCGGGGGGGAATTCTGGATATATGGGGGATGTCAGAACGCTTTCCGGTTCGCCTGGACTTTTTTGGGAATGTGATCGAATCCATCCGGCAATTTGATCCCACCACGCAGCGGACAATTTCAACAATTGAGACAGTGACCATTACACCCTCAAGGGAATTCTTAATTCCCCAGGAGGAAACAAATATCCGTGAAGGTGAAAGTGTCGATGAATTTTTTATTCCGGTTTACCACAAAACACCAGCGACAATTCTTGACTACCTGCCTAAAAACGCGTTGATCGTTATCGATAATCTTGCGAACATTCAGGCATTTAGCGAGGATATCGAGGAGCAAGCGCTTAAACTGCGTAGGGAATCTATTGCTGATGAAATCATCACCCCTGATTTCCCAATTCCTTATATTACATGGTCAGAGCTTTTTGACTCGATTGAAAATAGACGATTCATCGAACTTGGACGGTCTATCGAACCAGAGGATGTTACGCTCGGAAACCTTTTCCAACCTGAAAAACGTTTTGGCGGACAATTATCCACTTTTAACAACTACATTCGAGAGATCACTGAAAAAAAAGAAGTCGTTACCATTGTGTCCAGGCAGGTGTCACGCCTGAAAGAGATCTGGCGGGAAAATCACAGCGAGGATCCCGCAAAATCTCCCATCTTTGTTGAAGGATCGATCACTGAAGGCTGGTGCCTCACCCTGGATGATAACTGCCAGGCTCACCTAATCTCGGATAGCGAAATATTTGGTTGGGAACGACCTCATTTACGGTCAAGGGCGAGGACATCATTTCAAGCTCCAGAATCATCGTTTGCTGATCTCAACCAGGGTGATTGGGTCGTCCATGTGGACCATGGAATTGGGCGCTTTGCGGGTCTTGTGCGGCGTACCCTGGAGGGTATTGAACGTGAGTTTTTACTGGTTGAATACGAAAACCGGGACCAGTTATTTGTTCCTATCCACCAGGCTGATCGATTAAGCAAATACATAGGTCCTTATGGAGAACCTCCCAGGGCTTCCAGGCTAGGCGGCACTGAATGGTCGCAAACCAAACAAAATGTGCGGCAGGAAGTGGTCAAAGTTGCGCAGGACTTGCTGGATCTATATGCAAAGCGCCACACTGCTACAGGTTTTGCGTTTTCACATGACCAACCATGGCAATATGAACTCGAAACCAGCTTTCCTTATATAGAAACTGAAGATCAGTTAAAAGCAATCAATGAAGTAAAACGGGATATGGAAACCGCCAGACCGATGGACCGCTTGTTGTGCGGCGACGTAGGTTATGGAAAAACAGAAGTGGCATTGCGGGCAGCCTTTAAAGCTGTGATGGATGACAAACAGGTGGCAGTGCTGGTTCCCACAACCGTACTTGCGCAGCAACATTATGAGACCTTCCGACAGCGGTTAAGCGCGTTTCCTGTCAGGATCGAGATGCTATCGCGTTTTAAGACGCCAAAAGAACAGGATGAGATCATTCTTAAACTGGCTCTTGGAGAAGTTGATATTGTCATTGGAACTCACCGGTTATTAACAGCTGATGTGACATTTAAGGACCTGGGGCTAGTTATCATTGATGAGGAACAACGCTTTGGAGTGACGCATAAAGAGCATTTCAAGAAATTAAGGACTGAAATCGATGTATTGACTTTAACCGCCACCCCGATCCCCCGAACCTTATACATGGCATTAACAGGGGCAAGGGACATTTCAGTAATTAACACCCCACCTGCAGAACGTTTACCGATAATCACTTATATCGGTCCGTATTCCCCACGCATTGTCAGCCAGGCGATCTCAAGAGAAATGGAGCGTGGAGGACAGGTTTTCTTTGTGCATAACCGCGTCCAAACCATTGATGCCATGAAAAGTCATCTTCAGTCACTTGTGCCTGACGCAAGAATCGCAATTGCCCATGGACAGATGCAGGAACATGAATTATCCACAGTTATGACGAGGTTCACTCATAACGAAATTGATGTCCTGCTTAGCACATCGATTATTGAGTCGGGACTGGATATTCCGAACGCCAATACTTTGATCGTTGACCGCGGGGATACCTTTGGACTGGCACAGCTTTATCAGTTGCGGGGAAGAGTGGGCAGGGGAACTCATCGGGCTTATGCCTATTTCTTCAAGCACCGGAAAAAGGCTCCCACTCCAGAAGGGCAGGAAAGATTGGAAACCATCGCGGAAAATACGCAGCTTGGAGCCGGATACTCGATAGCCATGCGCGATCTCGAAATGCGCGGGGCTGGAGAGATGCTGGGAACACGGCAATCCGGGTTCATTGCCAGTATTGGTTTTCACCTTTATACCCGGATGTTATCTCAGGCTGTCCGTGAAATTAAGAATGTAAAAACGGATTCCAAAGCTCTTGAGAAAATATTTGAATTTGCAAGGGAACATAATCCAGTCATTGTTGACCTTCCAGTGCCGGCGAGTATTCCCATGGATTATGTATCGGATCAGACCTTACGCCTGCAACTATATCGTCGAATTGCATCAATTTCCAATGAATCGGAGCTTGCCCAATTAAGGGAGGAATTTAAGGACCGTTTTGGCAAAATTGTAGAGCCGGTAGAAAACCTGTTTTACCAGATCAATGTTCGCCTGTTAGGAGAACAAGCCGGTCTTTCCTCGATCACCTATGAAGGAGAACAAATAGTGCTCCGATTTCCGACTCCCGCAGAGGGGGTTTTACCCCCGGATCTGCCCCCAATGGGGTATCAAACACGAACCGGGAAGAATTCCTATTGGATGAAGGTCGATCCAGAGGAAGATGAATGGAAAGATCGACTGCTGGTGATACTAAACGAAATTATCAAGGAATAACTTAATTAAAAGAACATATGTGCTATAATCACTTTGATCGGACAACAAGGAGTGGTCATGCCATTTAATCTTCACTCGCCATACCAACCAACAGGAGATCAACCGGAAGCTATTCGAGGTCTGGTTAACGGGGTGAAAGCTGGTTATCGTGACCAGGTATTGCTTGGGGCAACCGGAACCGGCAAGACTTTTACGGTAGCAAACCTTATCCAGGAACTTCAGATGCCTGCGCTGGTGATGGCACATAACAAGACACTGGCGGCGCAGCTTTACAGCGAATTCAAGGAATTTTTCCCCGAAAACGCTGTCGAGTATTTTGTTTCATATTATGACTACTACCAGCCTGAGGCATATGTTCCCCGGCATGACCTCTATATTGAAAAAGAAACAGATATTAATGAAGAAATCGATCGGATGAGGCTGGCAGCCACGACAGCCCTGATGTCCCGAAAGGATGTCATTATCGTCGCTTCGGTCTCCTGTATCTATGGGCTAGGGAATCCTGAAGCTTACGGAAAAGTTGTTATTCACCTGGAAGTCGGAGGAATCTACCGCCGGAATGCGCTGCTGAGGCAACTGATTGAAAGCCAATACCAGCGAAATGACCTGGAATTACGACCGGGGGCTTTCAGGGTGCGCGGGGATACTATTGAAATCTTTCCGGCATATGAAGAAAAAAAGGCATTCCGGTTAAGTTTCTTTGGGGATGAAGTTGAGAAGATCCTAGAATTCAGCCCGTTAACAGGTGAGATATACCAGGAACCGATACAAATCGATATTTTCCCGGCAAAACACTACATTGCCAGCGATGATCGGCTTGAACAAGCGATAACCGATATTGAAAATGAATTAAACGACCAGGTGAATTATTTCAATGCAAACAATCGTTTACTGGAAGCGCAAAGGATCGAGCAACGCTGCCGGTATGACCTTGAAATGCTTAAAGAGGTCGGATATTGCTCGGGCATAGAAAATTATTCCCGCCACCTAGATCAACGACCGGCTGGATCACCACCCTGGACATTAATGGATTACCTGCCAAGCGAATACCTGTTGATTATTGATGAGTCTCATATGACCGTGCCGCAGATTCGGGGGATGTACCACGGCGACCAATCCAGAAAAAGCACCCTGGTGGAATACGGGTTCCGCCTGCCCAGCGCGATGGATAACCGCCCCTTAACTTTCGAGGAATTCCAAAAACACATGGGATACACCGTATACACTTCTGCTACCCCCGCAGAATATGAACTCAAACGGGCGAACCAGGTAGTTGAACAGATCATCCGTCCAACCGGATTGGTCGATCCGGAGATTGAAATAAAGCCTAGCAAAGGCCAGGTAGACGATCTTTATGGAGAGATCAAGAAACGGGTGGAAAACGGGGAAAGGGTTTTGGTAACGACATTAACGAAGCGAATGGCAGAGGACCTGTCGGATTATCTTTTGGAACTTGGAGTCAAGGTGAATTACCTGCATTCCGAGGTGGAAACCCTCGAACGGGTCGGGATACTCCGGGATCTGAGAAAAGGAGTCTTCGATGTGATTGTTGGGATCAACCTTCTCCGGGAAGGGCTGGATCTTCCAGAAGTATCCATGGTAGCTATCCTGGATGCCGACAAACAGGGATTTCTGCGTTCTGGTACTGCGTTGATCCAGACAATCGGACGGGCTGCGAGAAATGTGCATGGCAAGGTCATCATGTATGCCGACCAGGTGACTGATGCCATGAAATTCGCCATCGACGAAACGAATCGACGACGCGCCAAACAGGTGGCATATAACACCCAGCATGGGATCGAGCCATTTACCATTGTAAAAGCTGTGCATGATATCACAGAGCGATTGTCTTATTCATTATCCGTGGCAGAGAAACGCGGAGAGTACAAGGCGGGGGAGTCTATCCCCGTGAAGGAAATTAAACGCCTGATGGCTGAACTGGAAACTCAAATGAGACAGGCAGCCAAAGAACTGGCTTTCGAGCAGGCAGCGGCTTTTAGAGACCAGATCATCGACCTTCGCAACTTGCTGGCTGAGGAATCAAAACTACCGCCCTGGCAAAAAGCACGATTGATGGCAGGGGAAATTGAGTAATTTCGGCTGCTCAAAATGTTGACCGGATCGTAAACCGGGTAAAGGTATTATCAGCTGGCAGCCATTCCTGGGTCACATTCAAAACAGTAGACCCTGTGAACCCTTCGGAAACCCGGGTTAATAATCGTTCGAGGGTATTCCTTTCTCCCTCGGCAGTAATCTCTACATTGCCGTTTTCAAGATTCCTGACCCAACCGGTGAGTTTTAATTCCTGGGCCAGGCGATCAACAAAATATCGAAATCCGACACCCTGGACATGACCTTCAACAATCAAATGAAGTCGGAGAAATGCAATTTCCATCTAAATATCTTCTTGTATTTTAGAAATTTTACGACGGCGCAATAGAATCAATACTCCGGTGAGTAGGAGAACAATCGGGATCGCAATCCACAGTACTTTAGGTAAAGGAAATGACCTGATTAGTGAGTTTCGAGCCTGTAATGAGTTTTGCCAGTCATTATCAAGCTGTTGAAGAGAAATCCCGAGAGAGGTGAGCGTATTATTATTGCATTCCATCCCAGAAGAGGCATTGTCAAGCATTGTCAGGAAGACCTGGTTGCCAAATTTCTGCTGGATATATCCAACAATCGCGGAAGAATGCGCGTAGTCAATTAACGCTTGTGATGGATCCTGTGCCAGACCAGAACATAACTCCGATAAAGGTTTCAGGGAATGATCAGCAATTGCCCTGGAAAGTTCTCGTTCACGGTCAGGGTTGGGATAAAGCTCGGTTTGAGTCGACAATCCTTCCAACAACCAGGCAGGAGAATTTTTATAATTTGGTCCTGTGACCTCGTATTCGATCAAATGCATAATTTCGTGAGGGATTGTTCGCTCGAGGTCAGTGAGATCATCAGCGGGCAGGTTATCCACCACAAGAATTCGATTTGAACCAAGAATGGTAAGTCCATTTACCCAGGCTTCAGAATCCAATGTGAGAACAGTTTGCAAGGAAGCATCATCAGGGTATACATAGATTTGAATTGGAGTTTCTGGAACTATGGGAAGCAATAAGGTCGCGCGCTCCAACCCTGAGCGTGCCACCTGTTGCAATTTCTGACCATAAGAGGCATCACCAGTTACCCAAAAGATACTAAATAAATTACTTTCACTGCTTTTCCAGGAAAAACGATTATCCAGGTAATCGAACCAATACGAGGGACTGGTGCTGATCGTTCCATCATTTAACTCAGCCTCAAACCAGTAATAAATTCTTGAAAAGGGGATAAAACCACTAGAATTTAAATCATAAGTGATGTCAATCAGGTTATCAGCGTTTATAATAGTTTGAATCTGGCGGGTTTGCTGGTTTTCTGGCCCGAGAATGACAGAGATATTCTTAATATCAACGGATCGAGGGACAGATGCTGAAATGTGGAGACTCTCCGCGAAAGTGTAATCGATCACTACATTTTCGACGGTTAAGCCTGAAATAGCGTTAACGGAGATGGGATGACCGCAAAATGTAAAGAAAATAAGAAAAACGAAAAGAGAGACCCGAAGAGGTTTCAAATCAATCGAAATCCTCAACTTCATCATCATCTTCAGGGTAGAGTTCTTCCTCATCTTCTGAATCAGGATCGAAGTCTATAAGTTTGTAATTTGGAGATTCCAGTCCAGAATTGAGATTATCCATCGCAGATTCTAATATCTCGATCTCATCTTCATCTTCAGTTGTTTCCGCGAGACTCTGTAGGGTCTCAAGGGCAAAATTGCCACCGATCTGGGATAGAGACCAGATGGCTGCCAGACGGATTTCAGGATCCGAATCATCCTCTTCAAGGATGGCAGCAAGCGGCTCTAGGGCGGAAGTGAGTTCGAGTTCCCCGGCAGCCCGAACTGCTTCAAACTGTATTTCGTGTTCAGGTGATTGTATTTTTTCCAGCACCTGAGGTTCCCAGGTTTCATCAGCAGAGTGGCTGATGGCTGCAAGAGCCGCACTAACCCATAATAAATCTCCCGAGCTTAACGCGGTATTAATTAGAGATGGAACTTTTGGATGACTTGAATAACCCAGCGATTCCAGCGCACGGTGTTTTACCTGTGGAAAATCCTCACCTGCCAACACTTCTAAAAGGTTTCGGACAACTGAGATCTTGTAAGTATCTGGAATACATTCAAGTTCCCCCAGGTAAACAAACTTACCCAGGTAATTTGCCGCAATTGCTCTTACAGCTTCTTCACTATCCTCCAGCAGCATCTCAATGACCGTGGAAATGATCCTTGGATCTTCATATTCCCAGAGAAGGCGGATTGCGAGAATCCGCACCTTGGGATCGGGATCAGAGACAACGGCAATTGCCAATTGATCGAAACAAACCAGGGTATCTTTTTCGATGATTTCTTCCAGATCTTCGAGGAGGCTGATTTTCCGATGAGAAGGCAGCGTGACCCAGATTGGAAGAAGTTTTTTTAATTGAAGCGGGCTCAGATCTGAGAAACCTCGTAGTAATTTCGGCGGGAATGGATGATCCAGATCCTGCAGAGATGAAAGAAGCTCAGTGAAATCAATCTTATCTAAATTACTGTCCACGAAAAACCTTATTTAATTACCACTGGATTGATAATATCATTTATCACCAACACTACCATCAAGACCATCAGGAACACATAACCGATCATGTGAATCCTTCCCTCAAGTTCCGGTTTAACTTTCTTTTTGAAGAGAAGTTCAGGGAGGAGGAACAGGATCCTTCCACCGTCCAAGGCGGGAATCGGCAGGAGATTTGTAAAGCCAAGGGCGATCGAGATGATAGCCAGGAAGGAAATCGTATTCAAGCCTTTAAGAGAAGGATTAATTGCAGATTCCTGCTGATCTATTGTCTGAACTTCAGAAAAGATATCATAAATCCCTTTTACACTGACCATGCGGGCATCTGACGGGGCAATTTGTCCGCTGATTAAGCGGACAGGGATCATAATTAATTGCACACCCTGGTCTACGGTTGAGACAAAAGCAGAAGGAATTGCCTGGATGAAATTAACTTTCTGGACAGGGTTGGTTATGGTGATGCCTAAAGGCCCCTGGTTTTCCGGATAGTCACTGCGGGGGGTTGAGTAAACGGTAATTGTCTCCCCATTTCGTTCGATAGTTATCTCAATCTGATGGTCCAAATTCATTTTTATCTGATCAGAAAGAGCTGAAAAGCCATCTATGGTGGTTCCGTTGATTTCTGTAATAATATCACCGGACACAAGATTTGCTGTTGCAGCTGGCGTATTTTCATTAACAGCCAGGATTTGAACCACTTTTTCATTTGGAGAGCCTGTTCGACTGAAAATGTATGCGATGAGGAACATGCCTATCACCAGATTGGTGATAGGTCCTCCTAATAAGGTTAAAAGCCGCTGCCATGCTTTAGCCGCAATAAAGCTACCCTTTTCAGTTGATTCGCCATTTTCGCCCTTCATTTGGCAGAAACCGCCTAAGGGAATCCAGTTCAATGTAAATAAGGTTCCACCAAGAACAAATAACTTAAGCATACGAGGGCGCATTCCTAACCCGAATTCTTCAACCTCGATCTTATTGAGTTTTGCAAATAAGAAATGACCAAATTCGTGGAAAAATACCAGGGCGCCAAAAGCCAGGATAAATTCAATAATTGTTATTAATGTTGAACCAGTATTTGTCATTTATTCTCCATATTTCCAAATGGATATTATATCCGGTTTGACCTGGTGATTTTGGAATTTTGTATAAGACTATTATTAACAAAAACAGGCGCAGTTCAATGCACCCCGCCTGTTTTTTTGTTCGACTAAATTATTTTACCGAAACCAGATTTCAGTACAGAATAAAACGAACAGGATCCAGGTAACTGAAAACACAGAGACGACAAGAAGACCTGCAAGTATTGCATACCATGTATACCTGCGAGCTTCCGATCGAGTCATTTGTCCTGCCTGGGCTTGATTTCTTGCAGCACGGTTTTCACGGCTGACACGTTTATCATGCCAGGGCAATCCTTCAATATCCATGTCGCAGATCACCCGTCCGTCATCGTCCTCATATTTCTTTTGCTGCAGTTTCATTTTGGAAGGTCCTTTTGGTTAATTATAAAGATGGCAAACAACCGTATGACCCGGTTCAATTTCCTTGGCTTGCGGAACATATTTCGAGCAAATTTCCATACGCTCCCTGCAACGAGTGTGGAATTTACACCCCGGAGGAGGATTTGCGGGAGAAGGGATACTGCCCTCGAGTATGATGCGATTCATTTTTGCTGCGGGATCGGGAACCGGAGCAGCACTAAGTAGGGCTTGTGTGTAAGGGTGCAACGGATTTTTAAAGATGGATGTTTTGCTCCCATACTCAACAATATTTCCAAGATACATAACGCCGACATCATCAGAGATGTGTTCAACAACAGAAAGGTCATGCGAAATGAACAAATAAGTTAGCTTGAATTTTTCCTGTAAATCCTTGAGAAGGTTGATGATCTGTGCCTGAATGGACACATCCAAAGCAGATACAGGTTCATCACAGACGACAAACGAAGGATTAAGTGCCAGCGCCCGGGCGATGCAAATGCGCTGCCGCTGTCCACCTGAGAACTCATGCGGATATCGATCCTTATGATAAGGCTGCAATCCGCAAGCTTTCATAACGCTATCAATGTGGTCTTCGTATTCATCATTGGGTACGATGTGATGTTCTTTTACGGCTTCGCCAATGATTTCACTTACTGGCAAACGGGGTGAAAGGCTTGAATACGGGTCCTGGAAGATAATTTGCATTTTTGGGCGAATAGCCCGCATTTCTTTTCGTGAAATGGCGAAGATGTCAAATCCAAAAAAGTAGACATCACCGCTGGTCTTTTCGTTCAAGCGGAGAATCGTTTTACCGACTGTTGTTTTTCCACAGCCTGATTCTCCAACCAGACCCATGGTTTTACCCCGTTTGATAGTAAAGCTAATCCCATCCACAGCTTTTACATGACCAACAACACGTTGCATCAAACCGGCTTTAATTGGAAAATATTGCTTGAGGTCAATAACTTCAAGCACAGTTTCACTCATATCTGAGCTGGTTTCATGGATTTTAGATACCATAATTTACACCTCTGCCGTGTAATCGTCGATGGAACGATAACAGGTCACCATATGTGTTTTTGATACGTACACTTCCCGCGGGTAAATGCCATCGCATGCAGGCATTCTTTTTTCGCAACGATCCCTGAAATAACAGTAATTCGGCATGTTAATTGGATTTGGCACATTACCGGGAATACTGTAAAGTCTATCAACTGTCCGGTTGATAACCGGTTTTGATGCCATCAGGCCGACCGTGTATGGGTGTAAGGGATTGTGAAAAACCTCCAGAGCTGTACCTTTTTCAACAATGCGGCCGGCATACATGACAACCACGTAATCTGCCATTTCTGCAATGACACCCAGGTCATGCGTAATAAGCATGATACTCGAGTTGATCTTGTCTTTTAGATTTCTCAGTAAATCAAGTATTTGTGCCTGGATTGTCACATCGAGGGCAGTCGTAGGTTCATCCGCGATGATCAATTTTGGGTTACAGGCAAGCGCCATGGCGATCATGATGCGCTGACGCATACCACCTGAAAGTTCATGCGGGTACATCATGTATACCCCGGTATTGTTAGCAATCCCTACTATGTCGATCATTTTGAGCGATAGTTCTTTTACCTGCTCGTTCGTCATTTCAGGGTTGTGGAGCTTAACTACTTCATCGATCTGATCTCCGGCGCGAAATACTGGATTCAAACTCGTCATTGGTTCCTGGAAGATCATCGAAATTTTAGCACCGCGGATCGTTTCCATGATTTGGGTCGGGGTTTTTGCAATATCGTATACCCGATCCCCGGCATCAAAACGTACAGAACCTTCAACAATCTGCCCTTGCGGTCGTTGGACTAACTGCATGAGAGAGAGGGCAGTCACTGACTTACCGCAACCCGATTCACCAACGACACCGACGGATTTTCCTTTGGGAATTTCAAATGTTAAGCCATCGACTGCCTTAACCGTGCCTATATCAGTAAAGAAATAGGTATGTAGATTATCGAATTCCACAACATTTGCCGGGTCTTTCATCTTTGTCAAGAATTCAGCTTCAGGGACATTTTTACGGTTACGCTGTTTTTCGATGGCATCAGTAATGTGGCGATTTTCACGAGAAATGATCGCCAATTGCCGTGCAGATATATGATTGGAGTCTTTCGGTTGAAATCTTGCGTTGATGCGTTCCATTAAGGATTTGGATTCTCCATTCATTTTCGCCACCTATCTTTTCATCTTCGGGTCGTATGCATCCCGAAGTCCATCGCCAACGAAGTTAAACCCAAGCACAGTCAGGAGAATCAGCAGGCCAGCTGGAATCCACATAAACCAGAAATTGGTCATCACGTAGGCTTCAGATGCCACGTTAATAATGCTCCCCCAAGATGCAAGGGGATACTTGATGCCAAGTCCCAGGAAACCCAAAGTTGCCTCAGTGATAATGACTCCACCTAATCCTGCAGTCGCCGAAACGATCAACAGGGGCATGACATTTGGTACAAGATGCTTGAAAATCCTGCGGCTGGTGCGGATCCCTGTTGCTTCAGTGGCAACCATGAAGTCAAGTTCACGCAGGGAGAGGATCTGTCCACGGACAATACGAGCAACCCCAGTCCAGCCTAAAATACCCAGTATAGCCATAAGGATGAAGATCCTTGCCATTGGTTTGACTTCAAGTGCATCCATAACAGAACCGAAAATTAATACCATTGGCCAGAACGGAATGCAATTGAATAAATCAACAAATCGCATCAATGCTGTATCTACCCAGCCTCCAAAATAGCCTGAGATACCTCCAACGATGATACCGATGAATACTTCAATTAATACAACGATAAAGCCCACCAGAAGAGATACCCGGCCACCATACATGAGTCTGGTCATCACATCCATGCCATTGTTATCAAGGCCAAGAGGATGTTCAATGGAAGGCATTTCAAAAACACGGATCATTTCGGTTTTGGTTTCTTTTTTTATGTTGTAGGTGGTATTCACGCGGACGATTGAATAATCAACTCTCTCCCCATTCTCATCTGTATATGAAAACTCCTTCTCATGATCATAAATTGCCTGCCGGACAGCAGCTTTATATTTGACTGATAAGAACAAGGATTGATCGATAGGGTTGACAATGATATCCGAAATCTCGGCGTATTCAGCTCCAGCGCTGTTATAAATTGTGGTTTGGCCCTGGTCGTACTTTACCGAATACTTTTGATCATCCACAGAAAAGGCTAATTTATTTTGAGCGATCGCGCGGCTGCTGGCAAGTTTGAAGGAAAAAGAATTGACGTTTTTTGATTCATCCTGGTTGTATGAATCGTAAACATTGATCATTGCCAGGGCAACATCATGCTCAGTAGAAATTTGGGATTGTTTTTTGTCCTTTGTGATTCGATAGGTTACTCCATCGAAAACAAAACTACTTTCATTATTTTCAATCGCAGATTGATAGGCAAGTTTGAAAGCGTCACTCAGTTTATTTCCTGCAATGGGACTGATAATTCCAACCATTACATTTGCAATTGGGTCAAGTTTCAAGATCCGGTAAGAATTTTCACTTTCCTTGATGTAATAGTAAATGGCACTGCCATAACTAAAGGTCTCGGTGTTTTTCCCCAGGGCTAAAAGGAATTGTGCCCGCTCCGCACTGCCAAAGGATTCACCCTCAACGACGGTATATCTCAACTCGTTATTATAGGTTGCTCCGGCATAGTCCTTTGCCATTGTATCTACACCCTTAAATACCTGTGTTTGTTCATATGGAGAAAATAGCGGACCAATGAACGCAAAGATGAACATGAATAAAAGGATCCCAAAACCTACAACCGCAAGGCTGTTGCGTACGAAACGTTTAAAAACCATCATGCCCGGAGAAAGTACCTTGACGCGCCGTGCATCGTCAAGATGCATTTCTTCAGTATTTGCATTGGTGGGGATTACTTGCTGTTCAATTTCTTGTGGTTTCTTCTCTGATTCAGACATGGGTAACCGCCGTCAATTTGCTCGTACACGAGGATCAACCACTGCGTACATGATGTCCGCTATAATCAGGCTGACCACTGTAAGAACAATGAGAAATGTAGAATAGAACATGGCAAAGGGAATATCACCGCGAATGATGGCCTGGTAAGAAACATAGCCGATGCCTGGAATCTGGAAAAGGGTCTCAGTGATCAATGAACCACCAAACATCGAGGGTAATAAATAGCTCATGTACGAAACCAGCGGGATTAATGTGTTTCGAAATGCGTGTTTATTGATGACCACTTTTTCAGGCAGTCCTTTGGCGCGGGCAGTTCGAATGTAATCGGAATTGAGGACTTCAAGCATATTTGTGCGGGTATATCGCATGAGACCACCAATCGAGAGCATTGTTAACGTGACGATTGGTAAAATCATGTGGTACCCGATATCTAAAACTTGTTGAAATGGCGTCATTGAGGTGAAGTATCTACCCGTAAGTCCATAAAGATCAAACCATCCGAGTTTGATCGAAAATCCGTATTTTAGAAGGGTTGCAAGGAAAAATGTTGGTAGTGAAATGCCCATCAAGGCAAAAACTGTGATCGCATAATCGGTTTTACTATATTGTTTTCTTGCAGCCAAAATACCCAGAGGTATGGATATAAAAATTTCGACAAAAAAAGTAAGAACATTAATGATTATCGAGTACCAGATTACCTGGCCAAATTTTTCAGTTACTGGTATGCCATAATGCCACGATTCGCCAAAATCACCCTTGATGGCGTTACCAAGCCATCCGAAAAATCCGGGAATAATCCCGATGTTTAATTTATAAACAACGTTAAGTTGATCCAGCCATTCCTGATACGTCTTGTGGCTAAGCGGATTGCTGGCTCGCTGCCTTGCTATTGTCTCCACATAAGAGGTAGGGAGGCAGCGGATGACTGCGTATATGATCATCGCGCCAAAAAATGTAATGAACAAGCCGAGTAGGAGTCGCCGTAAAATAAAATTCCGCATATCGATCCCTTATTCTACGTATTTTTTATTATGAAAACAACCAGATAATTACATTGTGAGCCCACCCAGAGGTGGGCTCACAATAATTACAGCCTTCTATTACTTGAACTGGATTTACCGCATTTCAAGCAGTTCAATGTCATTCAACCAACCCCAGAAGGTAGTGATGTCGGGGGTGATGGTGTCGATATTGATACGCTTGGTGCTGAAGATGATGCAGTTTTGGCGCTGATAATCAGGGATCTCAACTGCCCAGTCGATGATGATATCGAGAGCCTGCTTGTAAACAGCCTTTCGATAGTTCTGATCATCGCTCTTGCGGGCATCAACGATCAACTGATCAAGCTGGGCATCCTTGATGTGGTAATGGTTCGAGTCGGAACCACCCGCACCAGGAACACCTGAACTGTGATAGACCTGGTACATATCAGGATCGATGGTGGCACCCCATGCAGCAGTCCAGAGTTCCTGAGTGCCTGCATCCAGTGCATCCCAAAGGATATTGGAATCAGCGGGGTCATTGATCTTGAGTTCGATACCAATTTTTTCAAGCGAAGCTTTTGCGCCGGTGAGGATCGCGAACGCGGGGTGATCTCCGGTGCCACCACCAGGGACGATGACTTCGTAGCTCAGTTTCGCGCCTTCAGGGGCAGCGGTAACCTTGCCACCAGCAACTGTGTATCCTGCAGCTTCAAGGAAGTCCAGGGCTGCTTTTTCAGCAGCTGCATATTTCTGATCAGGGGTCATATCAGCAGTGTAAATCGGGTTGCCAGCAACATCGGTTGAGAAGGCAACCTTGTAATCTTCATCTGTCGGCTGAGGTGCTGCCCAGGAGGTATTGGAGATTGGGTACTGGATCACAACCGCAGCTTCGCCATAGTAACTGTCAATGGCTACGTCACGATAAGCAGCCAGGACGGTACCTAGAGCCTTGCGCAGGTCCTTGGAAGCAACAGAGGCTCCATCACCGCCAACATTAACGGTATCCGCGTTGAGACCAATATAGCCATAACCCAGGTTGTCAACTTTACTGGTGGTGATCACATCACCGGTGATCTCACCATTGGAGTTATAGGATGCTACTTCTTCAAAGCGGGTTCTCGAACCAGTCAGCTCGCCAGCATCTGCGGTGCCCGTCTGCAAAGCCGAAGCAACTTCGGATGAGACGGTTTCCTTGAATTGAATTTCATTAATCTTTGGTTCACCCTTATAGTAATTACTATTTGGTGAGAAATAAACTATTCGATTTTCGTATTTAACAAATTTATATGGACCTGCGCCCATGGGGGTGGCGGTGAGGCTTTCCTGTTTGGATAGATCGCCATAATCAAAACCAAACTTGTTATTGGCATAATCGTATTTTGCAGGATCGCCATAATAATGCAATGGAGTGACGGGAATGCCAAGGATTGAATAAACTGCGGGAGCAGAAAAGCCTTTTACAGTCACTTCAACTGTATATTTGTCAACCTTGACGATACCGGAGATATTGGCAACGCCCTTACCGCCCATCGCCTCGTCTTTTGGACCCCATAAACCAATGAAAGCGGATTTCACGTTACCGTAAATATCAACTCCATCGGGGGATTCTACACCTGCATAGGCTACTGGATCGCCACCATATGCAGCATAAGTTTCATTATAGTAATCTTCGATGGTGGGGAAAGTGGTTACCAAGTCCCAGGTTGCTCCAGATGGAGCAGTTAGGCCGGTAGCAGGATCAACTGATCCGTATCCCCAAAGTGCCATACCAAAAGCGATTTGTAATCCTTCGCTGGCGGTAATTTCAGCGGGTTCCTTGCCCATTGTATCTTTACCGTAAGCATCAAGATATTCTGAATTGACAGTATCAACAATGGATTGAACATCAGCAAGCCAGGCTTTTTTAAGATTAGCCCAGAAATCATCCTGTTGTTCCTTGGTCCAGGCATCAGTCGCTGCCCAAACATGATCAGAACCAGCAGCGAAGATGGCATCAGCCATGGCAGCGTATTTATCGAAGACTTCGCTTGTGGTCTGAGTCTGGTAATCTTTCAACCCGATAATGTCATAGGATGAAAGAGTGGTTGATCCAACATACGAAGGATCTAGGAAAGTGTAGTAGGTGAAAATGATGTCATCCGCAGTAACAGGCTCTCCATCTGAAAATTTCAAACCTTTTTTAAGAGTAGCTGTATATTTGGTGGTGTCGCTAGCAGCATCGTAAACCACTTTTGTATCTGCAGGACCTTTATACATATATTCCGTGCCATTGTATGCGACTTTCTCGCCTTTGATAGCATTGTATATAATCGCACCAACGCGGTCTGTGGTCAGCAGTGATATTTGGGTCATACTGGCTACATCCATATCGTAACCAGTATCTGCAAAAAACGGACTGAATTTCTGAGAAAATTCCTGATATGCAACTACGAGTGGTGCGGTACTAGGCTTGGCGCACGCGCTTAGCACAAATACAGCAACCATTAGAACTGATACAACTGTAAGCAGTTTCTTGGTCATTGTTTCTCCTCCTATAGAGATTGTAATTTAGCGAGGTATTTGACCCCGCCGAGTATTTTTAGTATAACGTGAATGGATAATCAATGCAAGTCAAAAAAATAAATTAAAAAAACCAAAAAACCTTCTTTATGATGCTAATTATTCTTCAGATAGCTGTATATGTATTTTCTTCTGTAATCGAAACAAACCAAAAACAATTAACGCCGATATAAGTTCAGGGATAAGGAATAGAAATTCTGAAAAAAGTTGGGATTTTACTGAAAAGGCAATAAAATAGATGGCTTCTCCGAAAATCAAAATTACGAGCAAGACCAACACTATGGCGGAATTGATTTTTATTCTTTTAAATGACTGTTCCATTTCATCTCTTTGAATTTTTAGGTGTTTCTTTGGCAGTCCGAAAATCCCGAAACCTAAAAAAGTTAAAGGCAGGAAAACGATCGCATAAGGAAGAGCAACAAAAAATTGATACATTCCCTGGTTGACCGCAAATCCACCGGATACATGAAAGATTACAAGTCCTGCAAACAGGAGAAAGCTGATCAGTTTATATGTCTGATAAGTGTGACCGGTTAAGGAAATATCATAATGAGGACCGTGGTATTTTAAGTTCTTTTTTTCCCGTCCTTTTTTATCAATAGAGATTTCGATCTCGTAATCTTCAATATACCTCTTTTTTGCCATAGTCCTCATCTTATCACAGGTAGCACTTTTGATACTGCGAAGGCCGGTAAAAAACTCAGAAAAAATCACAGAGAATTTTAAGGTTTTTGCCGTATAGTATTAATAGATTGCCATCGTATTTCATTAAAAACCTATCTTTCAAGGAGGGTCTACAATGAAAAAGTTAATGTTTTTCGTTATAACTTTTTTATTTTTAGCTGGTTGTGAATCGACTAGCCTTACCCCTCAAGGGCAATCCCAATCTCCAATAATAAACCCAACCGCAAGCCTGACGCCTTCGGAGATTGGTACTGCGGTTGCTGACCAGGAATCGGAAATGGTTTTTATTCCCCAGGGTGAGTTTCAGATGGGTTGTGAAACTGAGCATAATGGAGGTTTCTCCTGTCCATCAGATGAGTTACCCCTCCATACAGTATTTCTTGCTGATTTTTTCATTGATCGGTACGAGATAACCAACGCAAAATACGCTGAGTGTGTTAAGAACGGTAAGTGCGAACCACCCAACAACTTTAGTTCTGAATCCCAAACCTCCTATTATGACAACCCTTCATTCGCAGATTACCCAGTGATTTATGTCACCTGGTCTGATGCGGATGTGTATTGCCAGTGGGCAGGTAAACGGTTGCCAACGGAAGCGGAATGGGAGAAGGCGGCTCGTGGAACCAGCATCAAAGCATATCCATGGGGAGATTCAGAACCAAGTTGCACACTGGCGAATGTTTTTAATTCCTCATCAGGCAGCGCGTGCTTGGGAGACACCCAAATGGCAGGAAGCTATCCTGATGGGAAGAGTAAATTTGGGGTCCAGGATATGGCAGGGAACGTTTTTGAATGGGTGAATGAATGGTACTCAGACACTTATTACAAGAATACCCCCAGTGAAAATCCTGCCGGTCCAACGGAAGGATCCTACAGGGTACTTCGGGGTGGAGGCTGGAACAGCAATGGCGTATTTTTACGCACCTCCAGCCGCAGTTTTGATCCTGATTTCAACAACGCGAAAGATAGCGGATTCAGGTGCGCATCTTCAAGTGGTAAATAAATTACCCCAAAGAATTCATATTAAATTGATGCATCTCCCATTTGAGAGGTGCATTTTATTGTAATTCCAACCCCGTTCCACACGATATTTAGAGCAACCTGGTTTCTTCCCCCGGGTGAGCGGTGAGGATCTCCTTGATTCCCATACATTTCTCCAATTTTTCCTTCACAACATCCTCAACTTCATATTCACAAATGACGTGCACATTTGGACCTGCATCAATGGTGTAAGCAACCGGGATGCCTGTTTTTCTCCATGATAGTACGGAACGAATGATCTCAAGCGTGACTGGCGTCCAATAAAACAAGGGTGGTGTGGAAGTCATCATTACAGCGTGCATCATATTGCTGTCCATCTCAATCGTTTCAGCCAGTAAATTGAAATCCCGATTTTGAATCGCTTCCCTGCAGCGTTCGATACGTTTATCTGAATCCAAAACACGAGCGGATTGAAGCGGGCTGGTTTTCGCCAATTCATGCCCTTCGGTTGAACCAACCGGTTTGTGTTTCTCGTCAATGATCACAATGTGGTCGGTCAGGTCCCAGTGATCGGGTTGGGCAATCGAAACCGCATAGGAATCCACATCATTCGAACCGAGATACCATTCAACAAACCCGGCAGGGATTGAACGGCATGCAGAACCTGAACCCCGGCGGGCAAGGCGGGTGAGGTCACGTTCAACCAACTCGATGCCCAGTGCACGAATCCCGGCAACAGTGAGAGCGGCAAAGGCAGATGCTGATGAGGCGATACCAGCGCCTTCAGGAAAATTATTCTCGCTTTTTACATAGGCTTTAGTACCCACACCCCGCAATCCACGCATCAGGTTTAGGTGCGCCACAACGCGCTGGGAGGCTTGACTGGATTGACGATGACCATTGAGGTCAAAAATATCCTGGGGTAAATTGGGGTCAAAGGTCACCTGGGTGCGTGTTGAAAGTTCCTCCAGGTTCATGGAAATAGAACCATTTTCAGGCAGGCGCAGACTGGAATCGCGGTTGCCCCAGTATTTTATGAATGCGATGTTAGGGTGGGCTATTGCCGTTGCGGAATTGATCGTCATATTCAACCTCTATTCACTTAAGTGTACACTCTTTCGACCCGTGGATTGATCTGGCAAGTAATCTCGTAGGTGATTGTGTGTAATTTATCAGCCCATTCGTCACAGGTGATCTCGTTCTTTCCATTTTTACCGATTAATGTTACCTGGTCACCAACTCTAACAGAAGTCTCAGGACCGAGGTCGATCATGCTCTGATCCATGCACACCCGCCCGACAACAGGATAGGAGCGACCATTGATCAATACCCTGCCTGTGTTTGAAAACAACCGGTTAAATCCGTCTGCATAACCCGCAGGTATTGTTGCAATCCAGGTATCTTCTTGCGCGACCCAGGTGCGCCCATATCCAATACTGGTGCCTTTGGATACCTTTTTAAGGAAAGAAACTCGCGACAAGAAACTCAACCCGGGAAGGAGGGGAATGCTTTTTGGCGTTTCCTTGTCCGGATAATAGCCATAGATCATAATACCCGGCCTGACCATATCCAACCAGGCATCGGGATGACCCAGAACCGCGCCGGAATTCGCGCAATGTGCGATCGCAATCTCTCGTCCAATCCTTTGTTGAACTTGATCCACACAGCCCTTGAAAAGGTTAACCTGTTTTTTTGTGAATGTTCCATCAGCAATATCGCTTACTGGAAGGTGGGTAAATACTCCTTCAAGGAATAAAGAAGGGCATTTTTTTTCAATATACTCGGCAAGTTCCGGTACCTCTTCAGGAGTCACTCCAACCCGCCCCATACCGGTATCGATTTTCATGTGAACCGGGTGTTTTTTTCCTAATGAGGCACAGATCTTTTGCGTGTCGAAAGCCGCTGTTTCATCACAAATTGGCAGCGTAATCTCATTCTCAACCGCGGCAATGATCTCTTCCTGAAAGGTTGGGCCGAATTTGAGGATCGGTAAGCTTATCCCAGCCTGGCGCAATTCAATTCCTTCAGGGACGGTAGCAATCCCGAGAAAATCCACGCCAACTCTCTCAGCCATTTGTGAAACTCTCACCGCGCCATGACCATAGGCATTGGCTTTAACTGCGATCAAGATCTTACGTGAAAGTCCGATCCGTTGGCGGATAGCATCAATATTTGCCTTAATGTTATCCAGGTGAACCTGAACGTGGGTTTGATAAAGCATAAGTATTCCTGATTATCCTTCGACTACAACTTTCATCACATAAGGAGAAGTTGCTGCTGCCAATAGTGCTGCATATCCCGGCCAAAAAGCCACCTCGCTGCCAACCCGGATTTCTGACCGGGCGTTTTCAACATCGACAATTAAATGATCGCTGCTGCCCCCTAAAATGACCATGTTCCCTTCTATTGGTTCGAGATTCGAAATGGCAACATCCTCGCGACCCACGTTGCAGATCGCCCGTTTCCGCCAGCCACGGTCTTCAAATTCGGGTGTGCCGCCAAAGGCATCTTGTCCGCGGACACCGATCGGAACAGATGGTTTTCTTTCAAGTTCGATCACCTGGGCGACGATTCGGTAGGCATCCTGGCGAGTTCCCTGCCAAGTTGATCGGTCAAGTACATTCCTTCCTAATTGAATTGCTTCACCAATGCGAAGGTGATTAATGCCAGCAGGCATGCCCCCAGTGGCAAGTAATGGCAGGTTGGCACTGTTGCCACCGCTTATCACGGGAAGACTGACCCCGGTTTTCTTTTGGATACGATCTCGCAGGTCGACCAATTGGTCCATTTTATCGGTTGTTGGAATAACCCCGCCGTAACAAGCCAGGTTGCACCCTAAACCGATGAGATCGATGTTCGGTAATTTAACAACTTCTCCAACGATCTCTTCTACCCGGTCAGGCCAGACCCCTTCGCGCAGGTCTCCCAAATCGACCATCAAGATGACCTGGTGGTGTTTCTTTTGTCTCACCGCTTCTGACGATAAGAATTTTATGGTTTCAAAGGAGGAGTTAAGTGAGATATCAGACCATTGAATTACTTCTTGAATACGATCCTGGGCAGGTATACGCAACAACATTAGCGGCAGAGAGATGCCCATCTTTCGTATTGAAGTTAAGTTCTCAATACGGGAATCCGCCAGCATATCGACCCCGGAATTAACCAGGGCGGATACGACCGAAGGATGGGCACAAACAACTTTAGTTACCCCCGCCACCTTGATGCCGTGATTGCGGCAGAGAGAAATGATGGATTTTGCGTTGTGTTCAATCCTGGAGGGATAGATTTCGAGCCGAGGAGTTAGAAGTTTCATCCGTGTTCCTTTTCTACCCATTTCTGAAAAGTGGCTTTAACCTGCTCGGGAAAATCCTGCGCGAGGGTGCCAAAAGCTGAGAAGCGGTAATCTCTGTCGATGAGAACAGAAGCATGCGGCGAGGGGAGAAGATACTTCCCGGCGCCGGTGCAAATCGAGCGTAGAATCTCCTTACCGCCTTCGATACGGGTTAATGCGCCGCCGGTACCGATGACCCATTTTACTGCAGTCAGGTCCTTGCCCCGGACAGTTTGCTTCCTGCCTGTGGGAGTATAAGTATCCATGATGATTCCCGCATGGCGCTTGAGGCTGGTATCGACCGCGACTTTGCAGAGTCTTAGCGTCAAGTCTTTTTCAATCTGCGATACTGGCACTGCTTTCAGGTTTCGCATTTCTTCCTTGCCGGCAGTCTCTTTGTGGATTTCAAGGATATTCTGCGCATTGATGTAGACTCCAAGATCCCCTTCAACCGTACGTTTTGCGTACGGTTCAGGCTCAATTTGCTTGGAGGTCCATTCCGGGCTGCCAATGGTCACGCTGTGGATATCCGTTGTTGCTCCGCCAACATCAAAAACCAGGCAATCGCCACACGCTTCAGCGAACAATTCTGCGCCAAGCAGCACAGCGCCTGGTGTTGGGATGATCTCACGGGTTGTCATCCGTGCCAAAGATTCCATTCCCGGCGCGTGGATGATGTGTTTGTTAAAAACCTCGTGAATCACTTTTCGCAACGGAAGCGTATTCAACACATCCACTTCAGGGAAAACATTCTCCGCAATCAGAAATTCAATTCCAAATTGCGAAAAAATTTCCTGTACCTTGTTTTGGAGGGCTGAATTACCGGCATAAACGACAGGAGCATCAATTCCCAAAGATGCGAGAGCCCTGGCGTTTTTAAGAACAATCTCTTTTTCCCCAAAGTCGACGCCACCGGAAAGGAGAATGATGTTTGGGTTGATTTTCGTGATTTCAGACAGGGAGTGTTTATCGAGTAAACCAGCTGTAACCATTTTCACAATCGCGCCGGCACCAAGAGCTGCTTCGCGGGCAGCTCGGGCAGTCATGTTGTACGTCAGACCATGTACGGTCATCCGCAGCCCGCCTGCTGCTGAACTATTCACATAATTTTTTACACTGGGAGAAAGAGGGATCCCTGCTCCTCGGAGTTCTGCGAGGGCTTGATCAAATCCAATCGCAACATTTCCTTCAGCGATTGATGTTGGGGCGAAACCCTGGGCAAGGGGGATAAATGTCCCATCCTTACCAAGCTGAAAACCGTTCACTTTAGTGATGGTGGAACCAATTTCGATGGTAAGGATTTCGATCTGTTCAGCCAATACTGCTCCGAAGATTACAACATGCCGCGGGATTTTAGCTGCTTAACCATGGCATTCACCACGTGAATGCCTTTCGTGCCGCGCCCGAAGGTCGCATCCAACCCGGTTTCTGCTGCCATCTCACGATTGACCTGGGTGCCTCCTGCGATGAGGATGAGCTGATCCCGGACCCCGCGTTCGACGCAGAGATCAGCCAATTTCTTCATTTGCATACGATGGGTGTCGTTGTGGCTGATGATGGTGGAAATGAGAATCGCGTGCGAGCCAGTTTCAATGGCAGCATCGATCAATTTGCTTACAGGAACGGAGGTACCGAGATAGTAGTATTTGACCCCATATTTTTCGATCCCGCCATGTTTGATATCCAGGATTTCACGTAGTCCGACGCTGTGTTCATCCTCGCCAACGGTTGCGGCAACCACCTTCAAACCAATTTTCTTAACCGCTTCGCGCAGTTCTTCCTCTGGCAGGATCACTTCTTTTTCTGCGACTTTTAGCGATGTTAAGTCTACTTCAAAGGGGATTTTGCCTTTAACTTCAACAAAACAACCCTCGGCAGGCTGCATTACTTGAATGTTTACTACTTGAGGATCTTCCAGTCCAAGTTTCTTTGCCATTTCAATTCCGTATGCTGCCGCAAAATCCTCGGGCAGGGGTACAAAGAATTGAGTAAGGATTGTCCCGTCACCAGCCCATTCGGCTTCCGGTTTGATTTTGCCGCCCTTGCGATATGGGTAGGTGGATTCCAAGCGTTTATTGCAGCTATCTTCAGGGTCAAGTTCATCAATATACACGATTTTTTCGGGATTGCATAATGTACAGCCGTCGATCAAATCACAGGCATGTTCTGTCCCCACAGGCAGGTGATTCTCCCCGAAATGATCACAGACTGGAGCATAATAATCGCTGTCGCGTTCAATAATGGAACCTGAGGCAACGCCGCCTTTACCATCGCGGGCAATCCCATCTCCGCTTCGCTCCGGGTATTTGGCTGAATCGACGAAGAATCCTTTTTCAACCGCAGCGAAGTAACCTCCAGTGGCGATTACTTCCTCAAGGAAGGCGATGGCCCGGATTTTCAGATCGCGGACCATTTCTCCCAGGGGGCCATCGTGATTAATAGAAACCAATTCCTTGATCCCATCAAGGGCAGCCCAGGTCTGTTTGACCGTTTGAACGCCGCGGATATTGTTGTAATGCCAGGGAACATTGCGGCCTTCATCTGGCGTGATGGTGCTTTGAATATCCGCGCTGGTGAGCATGGAAATCAGGGTATCAATGGTGTGGGTACGGATGGCTTCTTCGATATCAGCTTCAATGTAGCGCGTGTTTTGTTGCGCGCGCATCTTGAATTCTGAAAAGAAATCCCGCAAGGCTACGGCATAGGGGAGGTCAAACCATAATTTGGGAGCGGGGGGTGCATCGGGTGGGACAGTTGAGAGACCGATCAGATCCTTCTTCATCCCAACAGCTACAGAGAAGGCACAATTAATGCCATGCTGGACCATCAGTTCCGGCATTACCAGCCAGCCGGCTTTGGCGGTGGCGTTTGCATTATGCGCACCATCGATCTGAAAAATATCCGCACCTGCCATCACCTTCTTGGCTTCGGCAGCATCGACAAATGAGCGATACATGTTGACATTGCGATAAAGAACGTTATATTGCGGATCCTGGTGAGCGCCATTGATGCCTTCTTCCGCGAAAAGGACAGCCACCTCAGGTCCTGCGACACCTGAAACATAACTGTGGAAATTGATCGGTCTGCCGACCTCGTCCTCGATCATGTCACAGGCTTTACGGCTGGCGCGGATCTGTTTTCGGGTGATTGGAACCCCGCCAACTCCTTCGGGGGTCCCTTCAAGCAACCCATCAATGTGGCTTTGACCAGTCGTACGGATGACCATGATGTGATCTGCGCCATTCCAGGCAGCCATACGCATGCGTCGGATATCATCCTCAAACCTGCCCGAGGCGATCTCCGTTGTCACCACGCAGCTGGGCTGCGGATCGATATGGTCAAAGTATTTGGAAGCAGGGAGGCCGATACCATTTTTCAATGGTTTCGACATATTGCGGAAGTGGAATGGTCCCATGTCAACACCTTCTTTGGGAGTTTCCCTCCAGGTCCATCCTTTGCGCCGCGGGTGGTAATGTTCGAGGTCTTCCAGGATGGATTCGATATCAAGTTTCATTTTCGGGTCGAGGGGATCTGGATTTGTCATTGTTAGCCTCTTTGGTTAGCTGAATAACCCGGCCAGGATGTCTTTATTTTCCAAAATCGATGTGGCAGATGAGCGAAGATCACAGTTGTTTTTTTGTGCGAGTGCCAATACAACATGGCCGGCTCCTTTTCCAAGCAGACCCGCTTCCAGGATACGGTCGACAACGCCATGGGCGGTGATGCTGTCGATACCCATGCGCAGTAAAATAGAGCGTTCGATCGAAGGTGAGGTATGCGTGCGAGCAAGGTCAACGATCGGTTCAACGACCTGGTTGCACAACTCCCAAAAACGGTCCTTCAATTCGGCATCACTTAGTTTTTCAAGTTCCGCTTTTCTTTTTTCAAAATTAATGATTCTGTCCTGAGTCATAGGGATCCTTTACTGGTTTAAGGGTAAGTTTTGTCGGACCCATTCTGTGCTTTGCTTAATATCTTGTGCCAAAAATTCGATATCAGAATTTGACCATTTTTCAACCGGAAGCCTGCTGGCAGCGTTTGTCAGGTAAGACCTGCGTAGATGGTCGATATCCTGTTTCTTGCTTTGAATCTGCGAAAGATGCTCTGGGAGAATGATCGTTTTTCCCGGATGGTCATCTGCAGGGTCTCCGCGACGGACTTCGATGCCGTTTTCCCTGGCAAATGAAAGCTGGCTATTATGGTGTTTGCCGGCGCCGGTATATTCCGTTTCCTGGACGACGATGACTTGATCCTGGTCCAATTGCCGGGCAAGCGAAATAGCTGCTGTCAGGCTGATGTTCCCAGCCGGCCCACGCTCCAGACCTTCAAGTTTTGTTAATAACTCAGTCGTATAAAAAACCTCACCCTGTGTGACCAGATAATATTCATCCATATATCTTAAGCTGCGGGCAGCATTGCGCGGCACATCCACGCGGTCCGGCCAGGTGGCAAAGGGAATACCAAAACCGGTGTGCCCTGTGGTAAATGATTTTCGGTTGAAATCACGATCCGAGGCCATATGCAAACCGGAAAGGTCCACCGAGGCAGCGATGATGCGTGTTTGATTAGCCTGTGCAGCAAGTAATCCACGAGCTGTGCCGGTGAGGTTGCCGCCACCCGCGTGTGTGACAACGACGGCATCCGGATCACGGCCGATTAGCTGCCGGCATTGAAGGGCGATCTCGTATCCCAGGCTTTCAACCCCGCGAATCCCAAATGGGGTATAGAGGCTGGCGTTGAAGAACCCGGTCTCCTCAAGTGTGCGAAGAAGCATATAGAATAATTCGGGTCCTACCGTGAGTTTGAGGACTTCGGCGCCGTAAGCCTCGCAGGCACGCGCTTTTTCAATGATCTCCGGTTGACCAACCCCGCGGCTGTCGTACAATTCCTGGACGATGATGCATTTAAGCCCGCGCTGCGCTGCTTGTGATGCAACCGCCGCGCCGTAATTTCCGCTGGTGGCAGCGATCATGCCTTTATATCCCTTTTTCTGGGCATCAAAAGCGCTGATCGAAGCCCGCCGAGCTTTAAAACTACCGGAGGCATTGGCCGCTTCATCCTTTACAAAAATACGAGCTCCTTTACCTTTGGGAGAGATCTTACGCACAGCATTTGTAATATTTTTTAATTCAAAGAGGGGAGTATTGCCCACCTTGGTATCCTGCTGAATATGGAGGATGTCCTCCATTGAGTATCCGGTGGCAGCCATCATGCTTTCATAATCAAAGGCGATGGGGCTTGTGATGAAATCCTCATAATCCAAATGCATTGAGGTTTTCATGATCTCATTCTTACGGGCTAAGATTGCTTCATAGGACAAGTCACGGGATATCATTTCTCCTCCCAATCGGTTCCGATTGTGAGAAGTTCCTGGATCGTCTTACCAAAACTATGGGAATACCCGGGATTGACAGTTTTCAGTGTACCGTTCAACTCCCGACCAATGATCGTTTTGATTTTTACGGGCTTACCAACCACGCCATTTTCTACCAGAAAACCTGAAACACGCAATACATATGGAACTTTGCGAGTCTCTTCCGGCAAGGAAGGTGCGCGTTGGTCGGGCGTGAGGATTATTTCTTCGATCTCAACCCATGTACCTTTTGGAATCACTGCCATTTGATCACCATCCAGAATGAAGTTTTACTGGCTGTAAAAATTGTGCCCGAGAAAAATTACATTTTCCTGTTGTAGGCTGATTCTCCCATTAATGCAGCAGGGATGGGGAGATCGATCATGCGTTTCAAACCTGGCGTAGCGGCAACTACGAGGGGGATCAGGTTTACCGCAATACCTTCGGTAGCAACTCCGCCGGCAATTTCCGGTTTTATCGACATGTGGATTTCGGGTTTTCCGTAGATATTGATGTAATCCCCAGTATCCTGTTTTTCAAGTCCGGGATGAATTTGCTGCGGATGAATGAGTTTGATGACTTCCTTATCTCCCCGGTAACCAATCCCGATGTGCGAACATCCTGCCACCATGCCTGGTTCGATTTTCACATGAGGAGTTTCGCGCTTAACCTTGCTGATAATGGGTTCACGAGTTTGCTCTATTCGATCAACCCCCAGACCGAGAGCATCGCTGATCATATGAATGGATTCTGGGAAACCGACGTGACCAACAATGGTCCCGTCCGCAATACCGGTGCGGAATTGCTCAGGTGAAGTTCCGACACCCTGGCTATTCATGACCGTTGGACCATACGGGCTGAGGTCATTGACGCGTGAAGCTTCAATACGATCGACCGTGTGATTGCCGGCAGTCAATGCTACAACGAGTAGATCCAGAATAAAGCCGGGGTTGACCCCTGTACCAACGATAGTAACGTCATTTTCTTTTGCGAGTTTATCCAATTCATTGGCATATTTTGGATTTTGAGCATAGGCATCTGCCATTTCTTCGGCTATGGAGATGCAATTAATGCCGGATTTCAGGATCTTGCGAAGGTCAGCAATCTGATCTTTCAGCCAGGAAGTGGTTGCAATCACAACGATGTCAACTTTATCTTTTTTCAGGACGGAGTCGGGATCATTAGTGATCCTGACCCCTACTTTTTTCCCCAGTTGGAGGGCGTCACCAAGATCTTTTCCCAAATAATCCGGCCGGGCATCCACGACCGCAACGATTTTCAATCCTTTTTTCTCAAGCATTAATTTAGCCATCCCGCTTCCCATGGCTCCCAGACCCCATTGAAGAACACGAATTTGCCTCATCTCTTCTCCTGAAAAAGTTGATTTTTACAAGGGATTTTCCCGTTTGTATTCTAACATTAAACAAACTTCGAGGTTTTCCAGATGAAAGAATGCAAATAAAATATCAACGATATTTATGGAAACCAAAGGAGCGAGCCAATTATTTCCCGATGTGGATACCGATAAGATATTTGCCTGGCATATAAACCATGTCATGGTGCATCCAGATAATCAACGAGTTCTAAGCGCTGGTTGGCATAAGTATTTTGGACTGTCCATACCACCTGAAAAGACTCTCTGCGATGGTTGTATGACCGACAATCCTTCTCTAATCGACCAGGATTGTCCAGTTCGACCGTGTACCCTATCAAAAGAAATCTTGAATTGCGGTGATTGTGAAGATTACGGATGTGACAAACTAAGGCAAAGGTGGGTCATCTTTGGGGAAATTGCTTCGAAAGGAATCAAAGAAATCCCTGAAGAGGATAGAAAAAGGTATATAAATCCCTATGAAAATAAAGACCGAGTAGATGAAGTGTGTCGGTTAAAGTCGAAATTTTAACAACTTCACCGGGATACCACCATTCGTAAAGTGGAGGAAACCCTCCGGTTGTCCTAATCCTAAATTTCCAGTAAGTCGATCTTCCGAAGATAATAAAACCACGCTCCAGCCTTTAAATTTCTCTAAGAGAATGGCACCAAAGCGAGCATAGAGGTCACGCAAATCCTTGTTCTCACTGATGCGGATGCCGTATGGGGGATTGGTAACGATTACACCAGTTTCGTTTGGTGGTTCGATATAGGATATTGCCTGTTGCATGAACGATATCTGGTTTTTTTGTCCTGCCCTGGCAGCATTTTCCTTCGCGATCTCAATGGCACCTGCGTCCCGGTCATAACCAAAAATGGATAATTTAGAATTCCTGATCTCACTTTTTGATTTATCTATGACCAAATTCCAGTCCTGTTTATTAAAACCCGGCCATTCCGTGAACCTGAAATGCCGTGTAATACCCGGGGGAATTTTGGATGCCCATAATGCTGCTTCAATTGGAATTGTTCCGGAGCCGCAAAATGGGTCAATCAAAGGATTGATACCATCCCATCCGGAAAATGCCACCATGGCGGCAGCTAAATTTTCTCGGAGGGGAGCTTTGGTGACAGCCTGTTTATAGCCACGTTTGTAAAGATGATCCCCTGAAGAATCAACGCTGATCATGCAAAAATCATTGACTAACCGCACAAGGATCAACTGGCCATCTGCAGACAGCGTGATGGGTCGGATGGTTTTTGTTGCAGATACAAAATGATCATTGATAGCTCCGAGGATTCTTTCAACAACTGCATCTGAATGATAAAGACGCGATTTATGACAAACTGCACGAATGTTGATACTTTGTCCTGGTTGGAGATAATGTTCCCATGCCAGCTTTGACGCCTTTTTTCTTAATTCTGAAAATGAAGCGGAAAAAAATTCTCCGAGTCGAATCACAACACGGCTGGCAATTCTCAACTTCAGATTTGCTTCGTAAACATTGTCGAGCCTTCCATCAAAACTAAACCCTCCGATATCTTCACCTGAAATTGATTTTTTTACGAGAGTAGGTTTTGGAATTGTGGTTTTTGGTAACAATCCCAATGAAGCACACTCGTCACCTAAAAGTTGTTCCAACCCGGGAGGGCAGGAAATAAAGAGTTGAACCGGATCAATTGATTTCATTTAACACCCTTATTTATTTATCTTTTTCGCATAGCCAATATATCGATGACTTTCCCCCATCACCTTGTTTCCCCGGTAACCATTGAGCGGTTTTGTGGTGACCAGTTCTTTCTGGTAGTTTTTATTATGCAGGTTTTTTTCTACGAAGATTTTATTGCCTGTAAATGGGTCAACTTCAGTATAGTACATCACACTGGCGTAGGTTGAGGGAGTGGGTGTGAACACCTGCACCTGTTCCGGAGAAATGTGTAAATTGCTGAGTGCATATTCCTTTAATTTACGCATATCTGCATTTGAACAACCGGGGTAAGCAGCTATCAGGTAATAGGTTAAATACTGTTCTTTTCCTGCTTCTCTTGATAACTTCTCAAATTGTTCTTTAAACGATTTGAGAGATTGCGGCGAAGGTTTTCCCATCAATTTCAAAATGTACGGTTCTGTGTGTTCCGGGGCAATCTTCATCTGTCCGGAAACATGATGATTGACGACTTCTTTGAGATATGGAATTCCGCATTTCTCATCAGCCATCACCATATCATAGCGAACCCCTGAACCGATAAACACCTTACGAATTCCTGGAATTTGGCGTATCTTCTGTAGAAGTTCAAGCTGCGGGGAGTGATCAATCTTCAATACCGGGCAGATACCAGGAAAAATACAGCGTTTATCAGCACAGGCTCCACTAGTCAATTTTTTCAAACATTCGATCTGGTACATATTGGCAGTTGGCCCCCCCAGATCGCGAATAATGCCTTTGAAATCAGGATGCCTGGTCATGGATTCGGCTTCATGTAAAATTGAGGCTTCACTTCGGCTGGAGATAGTCCTGCCTTCATGCACTGCGATCGCACAAAAATTGCATTCACCATAACAGCCGCGGTGAGTTGGGATCGAAAATTGGATTGTTTGTAGTGCGTTTACATCCCCCTGTTTGGCATAAAAGGGAGATTGCTGATGTTCCCATTGCATGGAATAAATTTCATCCATTTCCCGACTGGAAAGGGGGAATGAGGGAGGATTTTGAATATAAAAGCGATCTCCCTTTTGCTGAGCAAGTCCTTTCGCGGTGATGGCATCATTGTTTTGATAGAAAACCTCAAACATCTTGATGAAATCATTCTTGTCAGCCACAACTTCCTCAAATGAGGGAAGCTTGAGAAAATTTTCAGGGATTGTTTTTGAAAGATAAGCCAACCCGCGGACATCCATAGGAGACCGTTTTTCTTTTAAGGCATCTGCGAATTCAATAATGGCTTTATCCGCCATTCCATATAAAAGGTAATCTGCTTTGGAATCAAAAAGAATGGGCGCTCGAAGTTTGTCGCTCCAATAATCATAATGCGTGATACGCCGGAGGCTCGCCTCTATACCGCCGAGGAGAATCGGAACCGTGTTCTTGAAGGCACGCCGAATGAGGTTTGCATAGACGATCACAGCCCTATCCGGGCGGCGATTGTTCTGCCCGCCAGGGGTGAAATCATCACTGTGGCGTTTACGTTGGGTAGCGGTGTAATTTGCCACCATGGAATCTACAGCGCCACCTGAAACTCCCCAGAATAACGATGGTTCTCCCAACCGGGATATATCATTGGTATCGGTGACTCCTGGCTGTGCGATCACTCCAACATGATATCCATGGGAAACCAGGACTTTTCCGATCAGGGCGATTCCGGAATAGGGAGAATCTATGTAGGAATCCCCGGAGATCAAAATCACCTCCAGTGAATTCCAACCTAAAGCTTGTACTTCCGTCAAGGTAGTAGGTAAAAACAATTGATACCCCTTTTATCCCTTCATTTTTGCGGTGATGCAAATATTGCAGCAATACCAACTGCGCCTGGTCCAATATGGGTACCAACAGCAGGATTCACATCGATTGAGTTTGTTCCAGATAATCCAGGAAATTCTTTACTGAGAACATCTTTCAATTGATTCGCTTTCTCGGGAGCATTAATGTGAAGGACATTTAATTTTTCAAGCCGCCCCAATGATTTTATAGCGGCGATGAGGTTTCGAATTGCAGAACTGGTGGTTCGTAAAATTTGAAATGAAGCAGCTCCTTTGTGAAATTGCAACAACGGTTTTATATGGAGGATACTTCCCAGCATTGTATTGAATTGAGAAATCCTGCCACTATGTTGCAGGAATCGCAGGTTTTCGACGATGGCAAACGTATAAGTTCGTTCAACCAGATCTTGTAACTCGAAAATTATCTCCTGCAGACTTTTGCCGGCTCGGACCATTTTTGCAGCTGCTTCAACTATAAGCCCTGTGCCCAAGCTGATTTGACCTGCGTCAAATGGTTGTACAAGACCCTGTTTTAATGACCTTGCTGCCAGTGATGCAACATTAAAAACGCCTCCGATCTTCGATGATACATGGATCGATAGAATTGCATCAGCTCCTTTGTTTGACAGGTTAGTAAAAACGTTAATGAAGTTATCTATGGAGGGGGAGGATGTTGTAGGTATTATCCTAGTGGATTCCAACGTTGAGTAAAATTCCTGTCTGTTGAGGTCAACACCATCCTGGTAACTTTTTTCTCCCAGGTTCACATAGATCGGGATGACTGTGATCTCGTATTTTTTGATTGTCTCAACAGGAAGATCACAAGTGCTATCCGTGACGATCTTAATTGGCATTTTACTCCTTAATACTAGTCTAAACTTCATTATAATTTCTTTTCGAC
The DNA here is from genome assembly GCA_964483135.1 of uncultured Anaerolinea sp. Taxonomy (GTDB): domain Bacteria; phylum Chloroflexota; class Anaerolineae; order Anaerolineales; family Anaerolineaceae; genus UBA6107. The sequence goes on from CAZAAJ010000003.1 coordinate 45,593, forward strand.
AGACCGATTTGCTTTCATAGGCGAGTGAGTGATGAAAATCCAATTCCTGGGGCAAGCCGGGTTTCTGATGAGCGGAACCCGATCAAGGTACCTGATCGACCCATACTTATCCGATTTCGTAATAACTGGCGGTTATGGCGGCGTGGAATTTTTCACTAGAAACTTTCCTCCACCCGTTCTCCCGGGAGAACTTTTAAGTATAGATGCGGTATTTATCACCCATGACCACGCGGATCATTGCGACCTCGAAACACTGGAAATTATTTGTAAAAATAACCCGAAATGTGTTTTTATTGGCCCTGGCCCCGTGAGATCACATTTGACATCAATCATGCAAAAGGAAAAATTTATTCAGCCAGCCAGGGAAAGAAAAGGTGAAATCCAAGGGAAGATTGCGTACTTCACTGTTCCAGCGGCACACCCTCAATTCGATAAGGACAATTCGCAAATAGAGCCAGAATGTCTAGGATATATTATCAAAATGGATGAGGTTGTGGTCTATCATTCGGGCGATACGGTTGTGTTTGATGGATTGGCGGAAATTATCCGGGAAAGTCTTTGGAAAATCGATATCGCCTGCCTGCCAGTGAATGGAAGAGACGAAAAGCGGGAGAAGATGGGAATCGTTGGGAATATGAATGTTTTCGAAGCACTGGAATTAGCTAAATCACTTGAATCTAAATGGATGATTCCAATGCATAACGATCTTTTTACGATCAACCAGGAAAACCCGGAAATTGTGGATTTAGTTTTAAGAAAGGAATCAGGTGGAAAGGTCGTAAAAATGCGACCTGGGCAAGAGGTTGAGTATAAAAAATAAGGCTGCCGACCGGCAGCCTTGATTTTTTACTTACTTTTCCCGCAGCAGCAATCCTCTTCACCTGAGTGCTGGTGATCGCCATGTTCGCAATCACAATCCTCGTTATCGTCGCAGCAGCACTCCTCGGAATCATGGATATGTCCATGTTCAAGTTCTTCAGCAGTGGCTTCGCGAATACCGACAATCTTTACCTTAAATTCGAGATCCTTGCCAGCCAGCGGATGATTGAAATTCAGGGTAATTTTATCTACATCAACTTCTTCAATATAGGCTGATAATTCTTCGCCATTTTCATCATTAACACCTATTTCAGTACCAATTTCCAGTGGAATTTCTTCAGGAAACTCAGTTTTTGGAACTTCGGTAAAGTTTTCGGGGTCAAATTCGCCATAAGCGTCAGCGGCTTTTACGAAAACTTCCTTGGAATCGCCAATTTTCATCCCCTGGATGGCTTTTTCCAACCCGGGGATAATGTTGCCATGCCCCTGCAGGAAGACAATTGGATCACCTTCTTCAGAGTAATCGATGATGGAGTTTTCAACTTTCAGTTCGTAATCCATGCTGATCACGAGGTCTTTTTCTACTATTAAATCTGCCATTTTTTACCTTTCGAAAGAAATATTAAAGCGGGACATTATATCATGTCATCGGCTCTATTGATTAAATTGATGATCAGGGGAGAATAACTTTGCAGGTGTTGATTCCTGGTAGTTCGCCCATTTGGTCGATCAAGCCATTAATTTCGTTTAGGTTTTTATTACTCGCCATATGGGTTGGTATTGTAGCATTCCAATCAATCTTTGAGAAAAATGACGTTGCAGCTCCCGAGGAGAATAAGTCACAGATTGTCTTGAAAAATTCTGAAGTGCTGGATCGGAGCGCATCAACTTCTTCGATAGTTTTGGGGGTCTCAGTCAAGATTTCGAGCTGGTCAATGCCTGCATTTGCAGCAAAGGAGAGGTACGAAGCATTATCAATAATAAAATATCCTTCAGTCTTAATGTCAAATACACTCTTTAATCGCCTAAAACTACTCGCAGTTAGCGTAGAATCATTTCGAAGACTAAATAATGAAACTAACTGATCATTCTTGGAAAAAACGGTTGTCGGGAAGAGAGAGAGAAAGAACACCTTGTCTGTTGGGGAATCTGTTCCGAGTACACTCCAGATAGCTAATAACTCCGGATTCTTTGATCGAAGGTCATCTACTAAAAAAATCAAGTAGTTTTTCTGTTGGAGGGTTTCCTGGATTTCAGAAGTAGGGGTCAACTTTGGTTCCTGGCGATCTTTGAATACCGTTGAAGCCAGTAGGTAACCAATCAGGACAAAAACAACAAAAAAAATAACAATGAGGAGTGGGGTAAATTTTTTCATAATTGCCTGGACTGGGTGTAATCCAATTAGGTAAATTTTACCATCTCGTTAAAAAACAAAAAACAGCAAGTGCTGTTTTTTTGTCGGAGTATTAATTTCAATTCAATCATGAAAGGATGAAGATTAAAATACCAAAGGTGAGTCCGGCACCGGCAATGATGATTGCGACCGCGAATTTCGTTTTCAATTTTTCATCTTTGAGAAAATGCAGGATATGGCCTATTGGCCATTTTAACCAGGTAGCTTTACTTAGCACCGAGATACATATATCCCAAAAAGTAATTTGAATTTTATTTGAAAAATCTGCAAGCATATTTTTACCTTGACGTTGTCATTTTCAATATTTTGCCATTTTCGGAAGCAGTTACCCTGACTGTACGATTAATCTTTTTACCATCCGGAGTCTCGCCTTTTCCGTGAAAAATGAGTTGAAATTTATCACCGGGTAAAGATGATATAGAGGGGTGAGCACCACGCATTTCAGGGAATTGCCGGTAAACACTGTTGCACACCTGTTGAATGTGTTTTTCCTCCATGCGAATCCTCCTAGTTAAGTCTTCGTCGCAAAAACGCGGGAACATCCAAGTTGGTTGGGGCTCCAGACATGGTAACTTGAGAATTTCCACTTACCTGAAAAGTATGAAAAGGAATAGGTTCAGTGGTTTCAATCTCTCCTGTTTCTTCCTCTGATGATGGAGTTTCAGATGAATCAACAGAAGTTGCTCCGATTCCGGTTAATACAAGGATCAATTGGACGCGATCTTCCAATCGGTCGTCGGTGACAACACCAGGTACAATGGTCGCATCCGGTCGAGCCATTTTCTGCAGATGATTTAAGGATTCCATTACTTCCATGAAAGCCAGGTCTTTTCCACCGGTAAAGTTAGCGATAATTCCGCTGGCATCTGCAACATTGATCGTCTCAAGCATGGGGTGGTGAAGGGCATGTTCTAAAGCCTCTTCGGTTTTATTCGGACCTTCTCCAGTTCCGATTGCCAATAAGGATCCGCCGCCGTTCTTCATCATGGCACGGATGTGAGAAAAATCAACATTGATCAAACCGGGCTGGGTAATCAATTCAGATATTCCCTGGACTCCCTGGCGAAGGACATCATCCGCTAGCCTGAATGCTAATTCAAGCGGAAGATCTCTTGGCGCAAATTGAAGCAGCCTGTCGTTGGGAACGCTGATCATCGTGTCTGTAAATTGTTGGAGTTTTTTCATCCCTTCGCGGGCATTTTTTTGCCTGTGACCTACCTCAAAACTAAAGGGCAGGCTGACAACCGCAACCACCACTGCGCCGATGCTTTTTGCCACTTTAGCGGCAACAGATATTGCACCTGTGCCAGTGCCTCCACCCATGCCTGCTGTGAGGAACACCATATCTGCGCCAGCCAGAGCGGAATTCAGATCGTTGAGGCTTTCTTCTGCGGCCGCTTCGCCAATAGTAGGATCACCTCCAGCTCCCAGGCCGCGGGTGAGAATTGGACCTAGTTGAACCTTAACCGGCGCAAGGGATTTCTGCAAAACCTGTGCATCAGAGTTGGCCGAAATAAAATCAATACCCGATAATCCAAGTTCGATCATACGGTCGACGGTGTTTTGTCCTCCTCCGCCAAGCCCAATAACCTTAAGTACTGGCAGTTTTGAGATAATTGGAGTATGTATAGCTGGAGTGGATGGACGTGTGATAGTCATATTTCACCTCATAGATAAGGTTGTTGCAATACTTGTACCATCACCTGAGATTTGTTCCACATCGCAGCCTGAATTTCGAAGGTGAGTGATCGATTCAGACGGGAAATCCTGGTCACCACCGATGACAGTGACTTTTTTAGCCAGCTTTGCTTCCTCTAGAGAATAACCAACTGTTGGATGATGCCTGAGGACAAAGGGGCGTGTAACTTCAAGGTGCCAGTCTGCAACACCCCATTCATAGCGGGGCAGCAACAAATAATGTTCTATTGGATGAGTCAACTGCTCTTGTGACTCTTTAGGGGATAGATTTTTTGATGATTGGACAACTGGTTCCTCAAAACTAGTATCACCATAAGTTAAGATCTTGACGATGGGTAATGTTTTTCCATCCGTTTTAATCCATGCCATTGGGTATTCTTCTGTTCCAGGTTCTGCTCCAAGAAGCCAAAACATCGAACCCTGCACCGAAGCATAGGACGGGTCCTGGATTTTATCGAGAATTTCCTGGACAATTTCAGCATGAATCACTGGGGAATAGTTCCCAACTCTCGATTTTAAGCCACAATTAAATTGGAAAATGGAAACGGTATTAACCCCGAATTTTTTTGCAATGGATTCGATCCATTGCCAGTTATTGAAACCGCATTGGTCTTCACAATCCACAGGAGTATTGTAAGGTCTGGCTGCAGTCCATTTCTGGGGACCGCCACTTCCCCAATTAAGGTCGTGACCAAAAGTAAAAGCGTTTGCCACATAAGCCATTCTTTCCAACAGCTTTGAGTTTCCGCGGCGCTTGATCGATTCAAGAGCTGAGCGGAGAAAAGATGTATCCCAATAGTCACCCCCGGGCTCAAGAGGAGGGAAAACAGGGATCAATCCAACTTTTAGGGCTTCATTTGCCAGGGGAAGGAAGCGATCGATAAATCGTTCGACAAGATCTTGCTGAGACCAACTGGCAGACGACCAGGAAGAAATCTGGTTAGGTCTATCAAACAATACAACTTGTTTTACTCCCCAATGAGCGTAGGCCTCAAAAATCGAATGCATATCAGCTGCATTGGGGGCATCCGGTAAACGGAACCGGAAATGAACAATGGGATTGATCTGTGCGGATCGTAGTCCGTGAATGAATTGTTCGGGGATGGCGCGAGAGAAATCGGACTCTAATACTAACCACCTGGCGTTTAGTTTTACCAGTTCAGGAAGCCAGGTGTTAAGATCTTTATTCGTATAATGGGCGGTATCCTGAAAATAATGGAAACCGAATTTAGTAGATGTTGTTGAAATCGATACGCTCATATTGATCGTGTCCAGAATCGCCCAAATATCATTTATTATGTAGCAAGATGTGTGCCAAAGCTATCGAACCTCAACCAAAGTTCATGTATAATCTCTGGAGTGATTCTCGTAACCGGTGGAACTGGATTTATCGGAAGGCACCTGGTCAAATCCCTTGTGGATTCTGGACAGGAAGTTCGCATACTTTTAAAACCTTCTTCTGATTCGCCGCGTTTTCCTGTCGGAATTCCGGTGGAAGTGGCAATCAGCAGCCTTACAGACAGCCAGGGGATGAAAGCGGCATTAAAAGGGATAAGTGAGGTTTATCATCTAGCTGGTGCAGAGAGAAAAGGATCTGCTGCGGATTTAAATAAAGTGGATGTCGAAGGAACGATCACCTTGATTAATGCAGCAAAGCAATCAAAACTGGAACGGATTTATTTTCTAAGCCATCATGGGGCGACCCGTGCATCAGCATATCCCGTGCTTAAAGCGAAGGCAATCGCAGAAAATTGGATAACAGGAAGTGGCATACCCTATACGATCATCCGAACCGGTAGTGTCTTCGGTCCGGGAGACCAGTTCACTGAACCACTTGCCCGACTTATAAAATTATTCCCTGTTTTCCTGTTGCCAGGACATGGCACAAACTCACTGCAACCAATTTGGATTGATGATCTAGTCAACTGTTTTTCTTTACTTAAAGGAGATGCCAAGTCAGTTAACCGGACCATATCAATTGGGGGACTTGAGGCTCTCACTTACCGGCAAATCGTCGAACTGATCATGCAGAAGATTGGCAAACGAAGAACCTTTATATCTGTTTCTCCAGCACGGCTAAGGTCAATATCGTTGTGGGTTAATCAAATCTATCCAAAATTCCCGGTTTCCATTTTCTGGTTGGACTACCTGGCAGATGACCGGACAACGAGCCTGGATAGCCTGCCGCGGCAATTTGGTATTATGCCAAACCGGTTTCACCAGAATCTTGATTATCTCCTGAGTATTTCAGACGAAAAGAAAAGGCCATAAATGGAATTTCAACGCAGCTTCATCACGCATGCCCATTTTTATCAACCGCCAAGAGAAGATCCAATAGAAAATGAAGTTCCCCGTGAACCTTCTGCATTTCCATATCACGATTGGAATGAAAGAATTTATGATACCTGTTATTTACCCAATATTCTGATCGGGAATTTTTCGAGGATTAGCTTTGATATTGGTCCTACCTTGAGCAGATGGCTGCGAAAACATCATCCCGATGCCCTGCAAAAGATAATCGCCGCCGATAGAGAATCAGTGCTAAAAACAGGTCATGGCAATGCCATTGCGCAACCTTACCATCACACAATTTTGCCATTAGCCACAAAACAAGAGAAAGAAACAGAAATTACCTGGGGAATTGAAGATTTTAAATATGATTTTGGACGGAATCCAGAGGGAATGTGGCTACCAGAAACTGCTGTCGATCTTGAAACCCTGGGTCTTCTGGCTGACCATGGAATTAAGTTCACGATCCTAGCTCCCTGGCAAATTTCCCCTGAGGTAGATCTTCGGAGGTCTCCGTTCCGTGTGAAGGTTCCAGGTGATAGAGAACTCGCAGTATTTGCTTACAATGCTGAACTAAGCTCACGGGTCAGCTTTGATTCATTTGCAACCTCAAATGCTGATCAGTTCATGAATGAGCACGTGAGGAATCGATTTACAAAAAGCCTGGAGAGGCAGTATGTGATGCTTGCAACTGATGGCGAACTTTATGGACATCATCAGGAGTATCGCGATTTATTTCTCAGTCAATTGGTTAATGGTTCTATTACAACCTCAGGATTGTTCCTGGATTTTCCCGCAACATGGCTCCAAAAAAAGGACGAACTACCTTCAGTAGAAATTATTGAGAATACCTCGTGGAGTTGTCATCATGGAATAAAACGATGGTGTGAGGAGTGTGGATGTACTCCCGGAGCTACATGGAAATACTATTTACGACAGACATTGAATGGAATTGCATCCGATATTGATTTCCATTGTGATCAATATTTTAGTAAATTTGGGATCGATCTTGTGAGTTCGAGAGATACTTACGTTCATGTTGTGAACGGCGAAATTGCATTTGATCATTGGATTTTGAACCAGACGGCGACCGATTTCTCAGAGAATGAATTATCGAAATTGAAATTACTCTTTCAAGCACAGGAATTCCGTTTGAGGATGTTCGCTTCATGCGGCTGGTTTTTTGAAAAATTTGATCGCATAGAACCTAAAAATAATCTCATATCGGCTGCATATTCAATCTTTTTGGTAGAAAAAGCTTTAGAGGTAAATCTGTTACCTAAATATGAATCCTCACTCTCAAAGATTGGGAGCGAGGTTAATGGGAAAGATGTTTTTATAGAGGCTTACAACCGTTTTAAAAACCAGGTCAGCTAAGCAGATTTAGAACCTGGAATCTGGATCGTTTCACTTTTATCCTGATTTTCTTGAATACTTCTTCAATTTGTATCAGGTTTTCGGCTAAGGCTGAATTTGACTGTCCATCTTTTTGAGATGCGATCAGCGCGACAGTTTGTAACATCGTTAGCAAAGTGTTGAAGGATTCCTGATTGTACCAGAGGATGTCATTATACCGGTTGACATGGACAAAATTTTGGATGTTGATATCAGAAAACCAACTTTTTAATAAGAGTTCAACAGACTGCTGACCCATATCTTTTAACCAGGATTGGTTTTTTATGGCGATCTTTACAGCCAACAGGGCGGATTGAACTTCTTCAGATGAAAAACCAGATTCCCGCAAGGTTTTTTCAATTGCATTACCGAGGTGCCACTCCTCCATCCAACTTAAAGTTCGTTCACCGTTTTTTTCATTATTGGATAGATTTCCAATTTCACTTAGCATCACCCAACTTATCATGGCGATCGGAAGCCATTTCACAGATAAAAAACTCTCCAGATTGCGGATAGCTATTTTTTTCACTTGCTGCGAACCAGGGATCGCGAGCGCGCGATTGGCAGATGTGAACCCTACCAGGGCTGTTATTTTATTTGTCATCGCGGCAATCAAGGGCTTTTTATCCAAACTGGTATGAGTCAATTCCTGAATACCATCAAAAAACCTGTTAGCCTTGGTGATAAACTCCGATATTAATTGAGGTGAAGTTAAAAAATCTTCCTCCATTCGCGAGAGAAGGTAATCCGCGTACCCTTTATTCATTATTTGCTGCCAGGGTGCGATGACCGGTTGGAGGATCAATTCTTCCAATGCTGAATCGATATCCCTCACCCCATTCTGGCCGAGGACTGACCATAACCTGGAATAATCATGGTTTGAATCTGAGAGTACCACTTGAAAATCAAGAAATACATGGTGTTCATACCCATTCAAGTGAATCGATAAACCATTGTATAGAAGTTCATCGACTGGACGAATAAACCAAAGTCCGGTGATTTGGTCTCTAAATTTTAGATATGCGTTAAAGTTTCGCGAAAGCCCTAATACCTTTGCAATATCTGTTCTTTTTTGACGCTTCGTCTTTCCATCCCGGACAGCCTGGCTTACCGAGGTCTTCATCCGCCCTGTGGTTTCAAGATAGTTGTTGTTGAGGATCACCAATGCTTTTTTGCCATGGAAGTGATTGGTAAAAGCATATACATTCTCATCAATTCCATCGACGCGTTCAAAATCATACATCCAGAAATCATCGACGCCGGCGAATAACTCTCTTTGGTGAAGGAGAGGGAAGATCTCGAATTCATGCCGAGATATCAAAGCAGGATCAGGGGATTCATCCCAATAAGGTTTGCGGAATTCCATGCCATATTTTTCAGCATACCCTTCAATTTGCCCATGTCCCAACATGGGCAAACCCGGCAAGGTGACCATCAGGGTGCAAATACCAAAATATTTGTCTCCCTTACCGAATTGTTCCACCGCTGTGCGCTCGTCAGGATTATTCATAAAGTTGACATAACGCTTTAAGATTTCAGGATCAAATTCGAGCGTATTTTTCAAGATCGTCCTGTATCCTGCATTGTCTTCATTTCGGAGCATGTGCATGAATGCGCTATTATAGACGCGGTGCATGCCCAGAGTGCGGACGAAATAACTCTCCATGAGCCAGAATGCCTCAGCTAGAAGCAGGGTATCCGGACATTCGATGGCTACCCGGTCAACGACCTCGCGCCAGAATTCAACGGGAAGTGCCTGTTGGAATTGTTCATCTGTCATCGGATAATCCGACCGGGAAGGGATGGCTCCTCCAGAGCCAGGCTGTGGGAACCAAAGCCTCTGGATATGTTTTTTGGCGAGGGTCATGGCAGCATCGAAGCGAATGATGGGAAACATCCGCGCAACCTGCAGGATAGTCTGAATAACAACTTCACGGACATTTGGATCGAGGTAATTTAGTTGAGCAGTATCATTCCATGGCATTGAAGTGCCATCATTGCCATGGTATATGAATTTTTGCTCACCAGTACTTTTCTCAATCCGGCGGAAAACAACCGCTGCATCCGTGCGATCAAAATAGTGATCTTCAATCTGGATTACTACATTAGGATCAGAAGACAAGTCCTGTCCGTTATATTGGTAGGAGGGGTAAGGGCAATGACTTAGGCCAAGGAACCGTTCAGGATGATGGATGACCCAATCCGAATCAATACCCATATGGTTTGGAACCATATCACTTGCAAGCCGAATTCCAAATCGCATAGTCTGATCGCGAAGCTTCTCATAGGCTGCATAACCGCCAAGATCAGCGGCAATGTCATACGAATAAAGCGAGTAAGCTGAAGAAATCGCTTCGGGGTTTCCACATAATTGCTTGATTCTGGCAGAAGCCGGGCTGCGCTCCCAGACTCCGATGAGCCATAATCCTGTGATTCCCCGTCGAGCCAGGGTTTGTATCTCGTCGTCGGGGATCTGATCCAGTTTGCGTATCTCTTTTTTGTAATGTTTGCTTAACTGGTCAAGCCAGACATATGAATTCTTGGCGATCAACACCAGCCGCGGCATCCAATCTTTATCGAGGCTGAATGCCTCGATTTCGGCGTCTTTTCCTGCTATTTTTAAGAGCTCAGCGCGGTTGTAGACCGGGATTGGAACAGGTCCGGGACCAGAAAAAGCCAGTCTGTTTTCCTCTTTGATGAGATCAAGGCTCGAAAGTAACCTGATCAAGTAATCTCCAAGCAAGGTAGCCCAGTGGGTTTGTATGTATTCCAATTGTCCGGTGATGGAATGGGGCACTTGGATGGCTGGTGCACGAAGTAGATCAATCAGCGATTCATTTTGCGGTCCAAAGCCAGGCTGTGTTTTGAAGAATTCATTAACATTGAACATTACCTGGTCAAAACGGAAATCCTCTACAAGAACGGGGTCGATAAATAATCCCGCGAAAGGCTCCAAAGCAGGATTGCGCGTAGCAATCCACAATAAAGTCAGTTCCTCAACGAGGAGTTCCCGGTTTTGTTTTCCATTGGTCTTTCCGGCAAGATACTTTTGAGGGGTTACTTTATTGGAGTAGACATCAAGGGGAGGAAATTGAGAGATGAAGATACTCAGAATGGAATCCAGGCGGCTTTTTTCTACATTGGATTGCAGAAATTCAAGCAATTTGGAAATGGTGTCTTCGCCAATTTCTTTCCGGTAAAGTGAAAAAATGTGGTGAAAGATCTCATCGATGAGTCCCATTGCATTCAATTGCCCGGCTTTTACCTCTGTTTCAGGATAGGCTGCCAGGTCGCGCAGGTTATTCATTTTTTGAGCAAACACCCTTACAGAATGAAAATCAGCAAAAATATAATTCCCATCATAGGAATACAGCGCCTGATCAAACTGGTATTTTTCCCTTGCCCGCCTTGATATATGGAATTCCATACCAGCCTCCAAAATTGGGAATTATAGCGCCAGTAATATTATAACCTTTCGGAAAGACTGGAGTTTTACATTTATCTCAACTAAATGCTAACGAGCAATAACCTTTAGAGTACCCATCAGGCGACTCAATCTCACAAGGAATCCAGTTATTTTGAGAATGTTTAAGCAGGTGGTTATGGGTGATCTCAAGCGGCCAACCGAAAACCATTGAAACCTGTTTTACAGTAGCAACTCCAACAGAATCAATATAAGATTTGGCAAGAGTCGTTCTGGCATCGATCTCTGAAATATCGTGAGCGATTTCATCCAGCTCTGGAAAATATCGATGGGTGAGTTCATATCGAAACGCATAATGCCAGGTGCCAACGTCGGCTATTCCAACAGGGAGAAGTTTGAAGTCCCTCTGAAGAAGATTTAAAGACCTTTGGAATGCCTGCGTGGCATTTGTGCTCGCCAGGTGCGCTTCTTTTCTTAAAGTGATGGTATCAAGCGATCCCTTGTTAAGCAGGGTCTCGAAAATATGTTTTGCTTCAAGGGGCAGGTCCCCTCGAAGATACTGGTCCTGAATATCATCGATCGGAGAACCGTAATTTGGAGATAACGCATAAAAATACGGCAAAAGGTCTAAAGAAATCATGGTATTGCGCTGCCTGATCACGCGCGCGTAATACCAGACTTTTTTGTCAAGCAGGGAATCCTTCCAATCCCAGGTGATATTAGCGGGATCGTCATGTTCATCAGGAACTGGACGTTCACCGGCAACAGCCTGCCAAAGATTTGGCAAGTCCATCTTTGGGTCGGGCCAAAACAGGATGAAACCGCGTGAATTGACAAAATCGATCGCCTGCTGCGAGGATTGGAGATGGTCTCCAGACGCCAAGCGAAACGATTTAGATTGATATTCTTTTATTGCTTGCTCGCTAATCTGCAACAAACCCATTCCTAGATGTTCTAAAGCCGTTGAAGAATATGGGTGATGATATTGGAACCGCTTCCACCGATGTTTTGCGCCATGCCAAACCTGGCACCTTTAACCTGTGAACCGGAGGCTTCACCGCGCAATTGCTGCACAGTCTCGACAATCTGGTACATCCCGGTTGCTCCGACGGGATGCCCGCGGGCTTTTAATCCACCTCGGGTGGCTATAGGGATTTTGCCACTAATCTGAATTTCACCATCAAGTGCCAGAGCCGGACCTTTCCCTTTTTCTGCAAAGCCATTGGCTTCAAGGGAAAGAACCGCCATGATTGAAAAAGCATCATGAAGTTCAAAAAGATCGATATCCTTCGGAGTGATTCCTGCCTGAGAATAGGCAGCCTGACCTGATAGATTGGCAGCCTTAAGCCATAATGGATCCTTACGGTGGTCAACAGCAATGGTATCCGTAGAGGCTGCTGACGCAGCTACGCGGATCAATGGGCGAAGTGATTTTTCGAGTTTTTCTAAGGGGACAAGGATACAGGCTGCAGCACCATCACCGATGGCTGAGGCATCCATCAAATTGATGGGGTCTGCTACCATCGAAGCCTTCATGTAATCCTCGACAGACGTAGGTTCGTGAAAACGTGCAAATGGATTGCTCATCGCGTTCTGATGGGCATTCACTGCAAAAGGGGCAAAATCCTCTTTTTTCCAACCGTATTCATGCATGTAACGACGCATGATCAGCGCATTGAGCGCCACAAAAGAAAGACCCTGTCCGGCTTCCCAATCTGCATCTGCAGCAGTTGCCAATTCGGCAGTAATCTCGTTACCGGGACTGTCTGTCATTTTTTCAACACCGGTGACAAGTACAGTGTCCAGTTCACCTGATGCGACTGCCATCACTCCTGCCCGAAAAGCAGCCGCACCAGAACTGCAAGCGGCTTCAAAGCGGATCGCTTCGGTGTATCTCATTCCCAGCCAATCCGCGATGTATGCACCGAGATGTTGCTGGTGATTGGCTGAGCCTGACATCATGTTGCCCACGTAAACAGCATCCGTTTTGGTCAAGCCGGAATCCATGAGTGCTGCCAGGGCTGCATCACCCGCTAATTCGCGGAGAGACTTTTCCCAGTTTTCTTCCACTTTAGTCTGTCCAATTCCGAGGACGGCAACTTCTCGCATATGTGTTCCTTTCAATGTTCTTCAAATTGGATTATAACTGCGAAGACTATCAGGAACTATCAACAATGGAAAATTCTCAAGCAGGGATATAATCTTTTCATGATTAAAATGGCTAACCCTCCACAGTATTTTTGGAAACTTCTACTCACATTTATAGTCATGGGTTGCCTATCCGGTTGTTTTCTCAACGTCCAGAGTACTGCAGAGATTAACCAGGTCACTCCTCAACAATCGATCACTTCAACCCCTTTTTTACCGGAAAATCAAACAATTTTCGTTTCAAAAAGTGTTCCGCACTCCTGGATTGACGCCATCAAAAAAAGTACCACACTTCAGGTCATTGATAACCCGGTTTCAGCAAAGTTAACTTTGTCCCTGGCTGAACCTGATGAAAATGGAAAGGAATATGCCAGTTTCACGAGAATTTATGCTGCGGCAGTTAAATTCCCGACGGTAGACGATGATATTACGATGAACGAGTTGGAAGGATTGTGGCAAGGGATGAAGGGAAAGGAGTATGACCAATTATTGGTCAGTGAAGAGACGGCTAATCTTTTTCATGAATTATGGGGAAGTGCCCCTTCGGAAATCGTGAGTGTGATGGATCCAAGTGATTTGGCTGATGCTGCCTGGGGTTCTTCAACCGCCGTAGCTATCATCCCATTTGAAGAAATATCACCACGGTTGAAAGTATTGGAGATCAACGGGATCAGCCCATTGGATAAGCCAATGAAGGTGAACGAATATCCCTTAACGACCATGTATCACCTGGTTGGGCAGAAAGGTGATCCTGATTCAATTAAGCCAAGTGCCGAAAAGGTTTCAGAAATTATTCCGGCAACAAACCGGGATGAATCAGTAATGACGGTAATTACAATGAGCGGAACAACAGCCCTTGTTCGTGCAATAGCTTATAAGATTGAAATTAAAGGAAATGACTATCCTATCTCACAAATTAAGGACTGGTTTCTCTCTTCCGATATCCGTCACGTGAGTAATGAGGTCTCGATCAATCATGATTGCCCGTATCCGGACCCTAATGCTAAAGGCCTTCAATTTTGCACAAACGAAAAATACCTGCCCGCCCTGCAGGGGTTAGGGATTAACGTCGTCGAGCTAACAGGTAACCACCTCAATGATTATGGGTCAGAAAAACTAGTTGACACGATCGGAATTTATAACCAAAATGGGATAAGCTATTTTGGCGGGGGACTCAACCTTGAGGATGCCCAGAAACCATTGAAGATGACAATAAATGGGAATAAGATCGCCTTCGTCGGATGCAATTATGCTGGACCCCCCAGTGATTTCGCCACTGAAACACGTGCCGGCTCAGCGCCTTGTGATATGGATTATTACACTTCTCAAATCAGTCAATTAAAGAAAGAAGGATTCACTGTATTTGCAACTTTCCAATATTATGAGCTTGACGTTTACATGTTTGATGAAGCTTATCAAACTGTTTTTCACGATGCAGCGATTGCTGGGGCGGATGTAGTTCAGGGTTCGCAGGCTCATTACCCAATGGGCTTCGAGCTAATGGGGAATTCGTTAATTCATTATGGCTTGGGCAATTTCCTTTTCGACCAGATGGATTTCCCAGTGGTTGGAAATAGTAGAGAATTTATCGATCGCCATATAATTTATAATGGAAAGTATATTAATACTGAATTACTTACTGCCTATCTTACGGATTGGTCCAAACCCATCCCAATGACCGAAGAACAGCGGTTCCAATTTCTGACTGATATTTTTTCAGCCAGTAAAATGAGGTGATGTATGGAAATTAAAGATATCTCTTTGGTAATAGAATCAGGAATGCCAGTATGGCCTGGGGATGACCCTGTGGAACTCTTCCGAAAGCAGAAGATCGAAGACGGAAAAAATGCCAACGTCTCGTTTCTGAGTTTATCAGTTCATACCGGTACGCATATAGATGCTCCTTATCATTTTCTACAGGATGGAAAATCTGTTGACTTACTCCCCTTGGAATTATTGGTTGGGGAATCACAGGTAATCGGCATTCCCGAGACGTCCAGGTGGATCGATGCGCAGGTTCTGGAAAGGGCAGGTATTCAAACAGGAATCACACGAGTTTTGTTTAAGACCTCAAACTCGGAATATTGGCAAAGAAACGAAAAAGAATTTAAAAAGGATTTTGTTGCTATTACGGATGATGGCGCAAAGTGGATCGTTGATCATGGAATTAAGACGGTTGGTATCGATTATTTATCCATCGCCCCATTTGGGAATAGCCGACCTACCCATAGGACATTATTAGGTGCCAATACCCTGATCATCGAAGGTGTCAATTTGGGTGGAATAGAACCGGGAATTTGGATGATGTATTGCCTGCCACTTAAGTTAAAAGGCTCAGATGGCGCACCTGCCAGAGTGATCTTAATTAGAGAATAACCTGTCCATTAATCCAAGGAGTTCGAAACCCAAGGAGACATTGGTAGAATTTGCAATTCAAGATATCATAATTCGAGCGGTTTGAACGTCTCCATATTCTATGATAGGATTTATAAGCAAGGTAATTCAAATTTCTCAGAGGTTTTTATGATCGATTTACCAGAAAAAGAGATCCTGCCTTTATCGATGGAGCATAACTTCTGGACCTGGTCAGCACAGGCAAAAGTGTCGCCAATTCCAGTCACCCGGGCGAAAGGGGTGTACTTTTGGGACACTAACGGAAAACGATACCTTGATTTCAATTCCATGACGATGTGTGTCAACATAGGGCATGGGGATGAGCGGGTTATCAACGCCATTATCGACCAGGCGAGGGAATTACCCTACGCAGCACCGGGAATGGCAACCAAGCCCAGGGCAGTGTTAGGAAAACTATTGTCTGAAATCGTTCCAAAAGGTTTAACCAAGTATCTTTACACCCTTGGCGGCGCCGATGCAAATGAAAATGCCATTAAATTAGCCAGGGCTTACACTGGCAAACACAAGATCCTCACCCGTTACCGGTCATATCATGGGGCGTCTTATGGTGCCATCGCTTTAACTGGAGACCCCAGGAGATATGCCTGGGAACCAACCGTCATGCCGGGAGTGGTCCATTTTCTGGATCCTTATAAATACCGGTCGACTTTTCACCGGATGAACCGGGAAATCTCGGATGACGAATTTTGCACTGATTATCTAAACCATCTGGAAGAAATCATTCTGAGTGAAGGACCAAAGACAATTGCGGCTGTCATGCTCGAATCGGTTACCGGAACGAACGGGATAATCATTCCACCTCCGGGATACATGCAAGGAGTGAGGGAACTCTGTAACCGATACGAACTTGTGATGATCGCGGATGAAGTGATGAGCGGATTTGGGCGGACGGGAGAGTGGTTTGCCATCAACCATTGGGATGTGATCCCGGACATTATGACGATGGCCAAAGGATTAACCTCCGCGTATGCCCCGTTGGGTGCTGTGGCGATGAAACCGGAAATAGCTGCCACCTTCAACGACAGGGTGTTTGAAGGCGGATTAACATTCAATGGTCACCCGATCTCACTGGCAGCAGCTATTGCTAATATTGGAGTAATGCAATCCGATCACCTGATCGAGAAATCAAAATCAACCGGCTATGTAATGGCCGAGATGCTGGCTGAACTGGTTGATCGACATCCTTCAGTGGGTGAAGTGCGGTCGATCGGGATGTTTGGCGCCATCGAATTGGTGAAAAATAAAAATACCCGGGAACCGGCTGCACCATTTGCCGGTTCAAGTACTGCCATGGTTGCATTAAAAAAATACCTGTTGGAAAACGGGTTATTCCTGTATACTCACTGGAATTTGCTTCTGATCATTCCTCCCTTAATTATGACAGAAGAACAATTGGCAGAAGGATTTTCCATTATTGACAAGGGACTGGAAATTACGGATAAAAATTATTCATAAAGGTGCCACATGTCAGAGAATAAAAAAATCGAAAAAATAATAATAATTGGAGCTGGACCAGCTGGGTCTTCTGCTGCCTTATACGCAGCCCGAGCCGAACTATCCCCCCTGGTTTTGACTGGAATGACCCCTGGAGGACAAGCTGCACTGACAAATACCATCGAGAATTACCCGGGATTCCCGGATGGGTTGGGCGGGGCTGATCTGGGTACTCTCTTTCAAAAACAGGCTGAAAGATTCGGAGCGCTGTATGAATTCGATACAGTCACATCTGTCGATTTCAAGCAGAAACCTTTCCAGGTTAAAACTTACAACAAATCCTATTATGCGGAAAGCGTGATCATAGCCACCGGAGCCAGCAACGTTCTCCTGAATGTGCCAGGTGAAACAGAATTTGTTGGATCAGGCGTTTCGTATTGCGCAACCTGTGACGGCTGGTTTTTCAAAGAAAAGAAAGTAGTGGTTGTAGGTGGTGGAGATAGCGCGCTTGAAGAAGCCCTTTTCCTGACGCGATATGTAAGTGAAATTTACCTGGTGCATCGCCGGGATGAATTCAGGGCTGGAGCTTTATTGCAGAAACGCGTAAGAGAAAACCCAAAGATTAAATTGGTGCTTAATTCAATTGTGAAATCGATCAAAGGCGATGGGAAAGTTAAATCGGTTACCATCGAAGATGTAAAAAACAACACTCTTCAAGATCTATCAGTAGATGGCGTTTTTGTTTTCATTGGGCATAAACCAAACAATGATCTTTACGCAGGGCAAATTTCGATCGATGAAAAAGGGTATATCGTTGTGGATAAAAAGATGCAGACGAGTATCCCCGGGATATTCGCTGCAGGAGAAGCAGCCGAATCTGATTTTAAACAGGTGATAACATCTGCAGGCATGGGAGCGGCAGCGGCAATTTCAGCCAGCCGATATTTGGAACAAAAATAGAAAAAGACCCCGGATTTTCCCGGGGTCTTCTCTCTACATTATGGGGTTGGGGTTGCAGCTCCACCTGATCCAGACCAGCCAAAGACCCTAAATGCACTGATCGTTCCATAGGTTTCATAAATTGGTTGACCATCCGTGGTGGAACCTGTTTGCCGAACTGCAACAACCCACCAGCGGAAAACATGAATGGAATTATCGGTTGGGCGCAAGCTGGCAGGAACCGTGAATTTCGTGTCAACTACGTATTGAGTGGTCTTCTTGGTTTCTCCGGAAGTAAGATCGACAATCGTAACTGCATACCGTTCACCATCCCGCAGAGTGCCAACGCTTGACCATTGAAGGTTTATCGTATCGGAGACGCTGGTATAAACAGTACCATCCGCTGGTAAAAGAAGACTGGCTGCACCATAAGGTGGGGGCAGGGTAGCGGTAGGGGTCGGACCGGCAGTTGGCAGGCGTTCGCATAGAGGCAGCGATAGGTACATCCCTACCATAACATTATCCGATGTTAAATTATTAAATGCCTTGATTGAATCAATGCTGATGCGATAATTTGCAGAGATGGAACTTAAGGAATCACCATCCTTGATCTGGTAAGAAACGGTGCCGCATGCCATTTCTGTTGCTTCTGCTGCACTCAATGTGGCTGTTGGCATTGCCGTTGGCAAGGGTGTCGGGATGGGGATCAACAGCTTCTGACCAACATATAATGTACCGCAGTCAGGTGGAAGGTTGTTTAAATTTGCGATGCTTTGAACACTAACGCTGTAAAGCAACGCGATGGAACTGCAGACTTCATTAGCTGAGACAACGTGTTCCTTGGGCGGAAGCGGGGTAGCAGTAGGCGCGATAGTTGGCTCAATTGTTGATGTTGGAGTGTTCGTACTGGTGGGAGTCAGGGTGATGGTCGGGGTTGCAGTTGGAGTTGTTACCCTTCCAGTTCCCTGGAGGATAAAGAAAACCAATGCTGCACCCAGACCCAGTACCAGGATGATCAATCCTATCGCAGCCGGGAGACTAAGTTTTAACTCAGGTAATTTGGGAGCCTGCACGGGGCTTGAAACCGCCGAACTTTTTTGACTGGCGGAAAATGACCTGCCACAGACCAGGCATCGTGTTGCATTTTCACTCAGCCGTGTTCCGCAAGTTGGACATACTCGATTAGTAGAAGTTGTTTGTTCAGGACTCATTTTTCCATCGATTCTTTGGTAGTGTTGAAGTCAAGATTATAACATCAACAGAGGTAGCAACTTTTCAAAGGATTTAGGCTGTGTTATTCTTGCATATAATGTTAAACAGCCTTTATTTTCATATTCCATTTTGCACAACCAGGTGCGGTTATTGTGATTTTAACACATATGCCGGGGTGAATTACCTCATCCCAAAGTATGTCAATGCGTTAAGTAATGAAATAGAGATCTATGGGCGACTTTCCGAATCTAATCCTGAAGTACATACACTCTATTTTGGAGGCGGAACGCCATCATTACTTCCACTAGAGAACCTTGAGAAAATACTTCGAGCAGCAAACCAGGGGTATGATGTGCTTCCTGAGGCTGAAATCACCCTGGAGGCTAACCCCGGAAGTGTCGATGCAGGATATATTCAAGGATTACGCAACCTGGGTTTTACCCGCATCAGCTTTGGGATGCAATCTGCCAATGAAAATGAATTAGCAGTATTGAATCGGAAGCATAATTTTGAAAAAGTCGCTCAAAGTGTTCTTTGGGCTTATCAAGCCGGCATTCCCCACATCAGCGTTGACCTGATATTTGGCATTCCCGGTCAAACGTTGGAATCCTGGAAAAACTCGTTGGTCTCAGCGCTAAGCCTGCCAATCGACCATGTATCCTTGTATTCCTTGACCATCGAGAAGGATACATTGTTGCAAAAGCAAATCGCTGAAGGGGAAGTTCAATCCCCGGATGAGGACCTGGCAGGAGCTATGTATGAATTCGCAATTGACTTGCTCCCTGAATTTGGATATTTTCAATACGAAATTTCAAATTGGGCGAAAAATCTAGAGAGCCGTTCGTTACACAATATACAATATTGGAAATGCCTGCCATATTATGGATTTGGTGCCGGAGCGCATGGATACATTGATCATTATCGTTATGAAAACATTCCGGGCGTACTTCCTTATACATCAGCGCTGCAAAACATCGAGCAAAAAGACATTTACCGGATTTCCTCTCAGATTCGCGGTAATCGGCTAACTCAATGGGAAGAAATGCAGGAATACATGATGTTAGGCTTGCGGCTGACACAGGATGGGATTTCCAGGTCAGAATTTATAGACCGTTTTTCGTATCCATTTGATGATGTGTTCGGCAGGAAGATCGAGAAATTGATTAAAGCTGGATTACTTGAAAACCACCCGGATGCCACAGATCGGATGCGGTTAACCCGCAAAGGAATTCTCTTCGGAAACCGTGTATTTATGGAATTTGTGGGGAATAAACCACCGGTCTTCTTGAGAGTTCAATAAACAAATACTTGCGTTCCATATCCTTTAGTAGTCATTTTTTCAGTGGTAACTTGCGGAGTCACCCACCTGAAAATCCACTTGGCTTCTTCGGTTTTCATGTTGATGCAGCCATGACTCATCGGAACCCCAAAATTCTGGTGCCAGTAGGTGCCATGGAAAGCCACGCCAGTTTCGATTTCAAAGAATGATACCCAGGGTACTCCAGGGATAATATATTCCTCTGGATCAAAAACGAGTTTACCATTGCCCATATGTTTGGATGGCATTTTTATTTGCACGTGAAATTCCCCCGTTGGGGTTTTCCAGGGTATCTCATTGGGAGGGGTGTAATCGAGACCGGAGGATATTTTTGTGTGCAGAACGACTTTTCCATTTTCAAAAGCAGTCAATTCCTGCTTTGACAGTGATACCTCGATGTATTTTTTATCGGGTGGCACATCCGGTGAAATGGGCGAAAATTCGGAAAGTTCTACCAGCCTCAAATGTTTTGCAGGTACATAATAGTCCAGGTTTGGATCAGACATTAACGCCTCATCACGTATCCGATACCAGGCTTCTCCATCCGGACCTTCAGCAAGACCGACCACCCAATGCATGGATCCATAATAAAGCCTGTATAGCTGCTGCCAATTACTTTGCTGCCGCAGGAGATAGCTTTGTGTATATGGAACGGTCACTTCAGCCAGGTACAATCCTTCAGGCAAGGTTGATGGCGGAGTATTCAGTTTTACGCTGACCTTCTGGACTCGTGCACAATGAATATACCCTCCCCAAACCCGATACCAATTCGGATTGTATTTCGGAGCTTTATCAGAGACGACGTCATAATACACATTAACGATTTCATCGCGGAAACGCTGAAAATTGATCTTGCTGGTCTCGTCAGGTTTGTTGTAAACGCTGACAGAAGTGTTGGCAATACGCAGGAGTTCATCCCCATTTTGAAATTCCATAGAGAGCTTGGAGGGCTTGAATGCCAGGCTTGATGCTCCCAGTCCGGCAAGCTTCAAGAAATCCCTGCGGGTTATATTTGGACTCATAATGTCTGAATTATACCAAGTTAAATTGATCTTCCTGGAAATTTTCCTCAAAGATCTCACCAGCCTTGTCACCGCGGTTGCAATAGGAGCGGTAATTGCAAATCTGACACCTTTTAAGATTATTGGTCATGCTGAAATCCTCAGTTGAAGAGCCGGATATTTGCTGGATTAAATCTCTTAAGATGGCTTCCTGTTGTTTGAGTTTTTCAGGATCAAAGGCGAATTCATGAGGTTGATCTGGAAATTCCGGATACCAATAGACCATTTTTATTGATTTCCGATTAGTCATTTGTTCGAAGTTGAGAAACTTATTAAGCACAATAGGGTAAACAACAGTCTGTAACCTGTTTTCGACCTGTTGTTTCGACGGGTGTTTCAGGTTGGTCTTCCAATCATAAATGATTTGGCTGGCATCAGGTTGTTTGATGAGCAAGTCGAAATGGGCTGTCAGGCGAAATTCACCAAATGGAATTGTGATCGCTTTTTCAGGGAATAGATTAGGAGAGGGATTTAGACCAAGTGATAAAAAAGCGTTCCACCAGCGTATCATTTCTTCAGTTTCGATGGTTTGGAGCAACACCTCACTTTGAATCCCGCACAAATACTGGCTGCAAAGCAGGTGAAACTGTGACCCGATTGCCATCCGTTCTTCCTGGATCCGAACAGGTTCGGTTTCATTCGCAGGCCACTCCAGGTGCAAGATTTCTTTTAGGAAGAAAAGCCTTTTACAATCTGAATACAGCTGAAGATTGTTTTGGCTGAATAAATAATCATGCGGGAGCATTCGTTTTTCCTTCCCAGAATTGACTTAATGCTTGTAAGGGCAAAGCCATTGTACAATTTTTTCTTTTTCCTGTATTCCAGGTAATTATCAGAGACTCGCGAGCGCGGGTGATACCAACATAAAGCAGGCGGAGTCTTTCTGCAGCATATTCAATTCTTGCATCCATCGTTGCAGAAGCCTGGGTTTTCGTTTTTACACTTGTATGAGCCTGGTTAAGTGTCTTCAATGTCGAAATTAACTCGGCTTCAAGATTCACTTTTTCGCGGATGAACCATTTTTCAGACTTGAATTGATCTTCTTCCTGGAATGAGGGGAAATCATAATTATTCACCGACATTAAGTACACCCGGTCCCATTCGAGCCCTTTCGCTTTGTGGTAAGTGGTTACCAGTACTTTGCCCTTATGAGTTTCAGGGTTAAATGCGTTATCGTCTTCGCTGAATCCCTGGAATTTCCTTTCGTTGCCGCTTATATCGGATAATTCAGAAATAAAATGAGGCAGCCGATACTCAGGGTGATTACGGGCAGCGAAATCGAGGGTTAATGATAATTTGTGGGTCAATGCCAGGTCATGGGGCTGGTCGAAAAGATCGCTTCCCATTATGAGAACGAATTGGTCAATGGGGACAACCGATGAGGCATGCCACCGCTGCATATATGTAACGAAAGTGTCAAGCTTAAATAGTCT
>CAZAAJ010000004.1:0-26727 GCA_964483135.1 uncultured Anaerolinea sp.
CCCGCATGTCCGGTGGTGTGAGAGGGGGTGGTTAGTCGCCGCTCCCTACTCTATTATTATCAATGCTAGCTCAATTTCTTCTTGATTGCCTTTCCTAGCCTTGAGATTCCTTCATTAATAATCTCAGGTTTACAGAATGAAAAATTGAGCCGCATAGTGTTTTTACCGCTCCCATCGGGGTAGAAAAATTCTCCGGGCACATAGGCTACTTTTTCGTTTATTGCTTCCTGCAGCATTTCAGTGGCATCGATTTTCTCAGGGAGGGTAACCCATAAGAACAGACCACCATTCGGTTTTGTCCAACTAACGCCGGCAGGCATATGCTCTTCGAGAGCATCCAGCATGGCGTTTCGACGTTCGCGGTAAGTTTCCTGGATAACTTTTACGTGTCTGTCAATGAATCCGTGTTGGCCAACCTCGTGCGCTACAATCTGGTTAAAGGTGGATGTATGTAAATCAGTTCCTTGTTTTGCCAGTGATAATTTCCGGATGACTTCTTTTGGCGCGATTGCCCAGGCAAGGCGTAAACCAGGTGCCAGAATCTTGGAGAAAGTGGAAAGGTAGATGACGTTTCCGGTGTAGTTGCCGCTGCTCATGCGCATCTGAGAATCAAGTAACTCAACAGCCGGGAGATCCTCTCCTTCGTATCGCAGTTGACCATAGGGATCATCCTCGACAATTGGTACGCCATAGCGGTCAGCCAGTTCGACCAATTTTTGACGGCGTTCAAGCGGTAAAGTAGTTCCCGTTGGGTTCTGGAAATTTGGCAGCACGTAAATGAATTTTGGACCAATGCGAAGGGCTTCTTCCAGATGGTCAGTTTGCATGCCATTCTCATCAGCCGGGACAGCAATATATTCGGCGCCGTAAGCATTCCAGGCTTGGAGCGCTCCCAAATAAGTTGGTGATTCAACAAGGATACGATCACCACGGTTTATGAAGATCTTCCCAAGGAGATCCAAGGCTTGTTGTGACCCGGTGGTAATGAGGATATTATCGATATCAACTTTGATTCCGATGGCACTGGTATGCCTTGCAATCATCTCTCTCAATGGCACATACCCGTCGGTCCCGCCGTATTGAAGGGATTCAGCACCTTTGTGCTCAAGTACATAATTGCACGCACGTTTGAATTCTTCCACCGGAAAGACTTCGGCTGCAGGAAAACCGCCCCCAAAGGAGATCATATCAGGCTGCTCGGCGAACTTTAATAATTCCCGTATGGCAGAAGCTTTCATGCGTTGAGTTCGTTGTGCATAACGATAGTCCCAAGGTGTTTGCATATTATGAATTTTCTCCTTAGATGTTTCTTACAAGATTTTATTTAGAGTTTTGGAAAACGACTGACAACTACTGCCGACGTTGGCAGAGTTACTCTATCACCTGTTTTAAGTTCTGCTGGCGATTTGGAAGCCTGAGAAGGTGCACCCTGGAAAATTGCGATAGGTGTGCCTTCCTCTGCGTTTTTAAGATCCAAATATGCCTGACCAGTCAGGAAACCTTCCTTGTCGATCGCACAACTGGTAACGACACCAATCACCTTGCCTTTGGCATCCAAAACAGGATCGCCATTATGAGCCATGCGGATGGCTTTCTCGAGGAATCGGAAGCGCACAACGATGTTCTTGCGGCTGGCTTCTTTTTCGATGAATACCTTCCTGCCGATGAACCAGGGTTTGTAAGTCTTGACATAAGATCCGAACCCGGCATCCGCTACTCCAAGATTCATTTCTCCACCCATTTCGTGACCATACAACGGAAGACCAGCTTCGGTTCGCAGTGAATCGCGGGCACCGAGACCGCAGGCGCGCATCCCCATTGGCTCTCCAACCTTTCGTAACGCTTCCCAAAGCATAGCTGCCTTTTTGGGATGAACGAATAATTCGAAAGCCATTTTCTCACCGGTATAACCTGTTCGTGAAACCACCAGGTCAAAACCGCCAACCACCGCTTCGCAAAGTTCAGTACGTTTAAGAGCCTTGATCTTTTTTGAAGTGGCGGCATCACATCCAAGTGCAAGGAGAATATCACGTGATTTAGGTCCCTGTAATGCGATATCCACACGCATATCAGCGCCTTCTTTGGGGTTACTCAGATTGCGGAGGATTACCCCGTTTCCATAAGTTGTCACCCAGGGGCGCTGAGAGTCGATGGCCACTTTTTGCTCACGTACAGCGTTCAGCCATGCCCAGTCTTTGGAATCGTTGGAAGCATTGACGACAACCAGGTATTTCTCGATTCCCCGCCGATAAACCAGCGTGTCGTCAATCACGTTAGCTTCGGGATCGAGGAAGTGGGTGTAACAGGATTCACCAATCTCCAGCCCGCCAATATCATTACCACAAACTGTGTCGAGGAATTGCGCTGCCTGAGGACCTTCCGCCTGGAAAACACCCATATGCGCCACATCGAACAACCCGGCAGCCACGCGGCAAGCAGTGTGTTCTTCCACTACGGAGGTATACCAGACCGGCATTTCCCATCCAGCAAAGGGGATGATCTTTGCCCCCATAGCTTTGTGGCATTCATAGAGAGGAGTTCTCATCAAAGGTGCATCTTGCGGATCAACCCAGGAGAATTTAGGGAGTGTTTTTCCTGTGGTATCCTTTTGCCCTATAAAATAGGGCTTGGAACTTTCTGTGGATTGCTTGATGATTTCTTTTGCAAGGGTTGGGTTCTCGGTAATTACGATTGGACCGGGGATGCGGCGGGGAATATCCTGGTCGAAGGAAATGTATCCGTCAGACAAGTCCCTGAGGAAGGTGGCAACCAGCCCAAATTGTTTTGTGGGGATACTAAAACTAAATTTCGATTTTTCAACGCGGGTAAGTGTCCCCTCAATCTTTTGATCAAGGATGGTCAGGGAAGACGCCTGGGACTCGCCTGCGAGTAATGCATTCGTATCGGAGGAAAAACAGTACTGTACAAAGTGGTCAACGTGTTCTCCTGCTAGCTCAATCGCAGTTGTTGATCCACTGCTCTCTGATCTATCATCGATATAGAAGAAATGGGGGTATCCGCTTTTTTGATGTGCCAGATCCGCACCAGCGGTTTCAGCCAGTTTCCGAATACGTAGTTTTACATCTTCAAGGACTTTAAAATCCACCTTGGCACGAACAACCGGACCTTTGCGAGATTCAACTGAATAGGGAACAATGGATTGCAGCAGGTCGGCAATCGCATCAGCAACGGTTTCCATATCCTTTTCAGTCAACCCACGCTGGGTCATCCAGGGGGTACCATATCGGATGCCCGAAGCAAAGAGGGCTGTCTTGTCACCTGGGATTGTGTTGCGGTTTACGACGATCCCTGCCACATCCAAAATACGGGCAGCCATATCACCTGAAAGTGGTGTTCCATCGGGTCCTATAATGGTCTTGCAGTCGATATTACCAAGATGTGAGTTCGTCCCGCCAAATGCGATGCGTAATCCACGCTGGACAAGCCGGTTAGTCAATGTCAGACAATTCTTGACTATTTGCTGCTGTAATTTCTGAAAGGCTTCGCTTGAAGCGATCTTGAAGGTGGTCGCCAGCGCGGCAAATACATGAACATGAGGACCGCCCTGTTCGCCAGGAAATACAGCTTTATCGAACTTTTTTGCCAGCATCGAATCGGTAGTGAGGATGCACGCTCCACGAGGACCGCACAACGTTTTGTGGGTAGTGAAAGTAATCACATGAGCAAACCCAACCGGGGAAGGGATGACCTTGCCTGCAATCAAGCCTGCAATATGAGAGACATCTGCTAACAGGTATGCACCAACTGAATCAGCGATTGCCCGAAAGCGCGCCCAATCGGGGATCCAGGGATAGGAAGAATAACCGCAAATGATGACCTTGGGAGCATTTTCTTTTGCAATGGCTTCGATTTTGTCATAATCGAGTTGCTCAGTTTCCGGATCAACATTGTAATGAACAACCTTATATAATTTCCCAGAGCGATTGACCGATGAACCGTGAGTAAGATGTCCGCCGTGAAGCAGGTTCATTCCAAGAATGGTATCTCCCGGTTCAATTAGCGCGTGATAAACTGCGTTATTGGCGGGGGCACCTGAAAGCGCCTGGATATTGACAAATATCTGGTCAGCAGAGGTTTTTTCTGTTGCGAAGACTTCCGCGCAACGCCGGCGCGCGAGAGATTCAATGATATCGGCATATTCAACGCCTTTGTAATAGCGTGGGTCAGCATAGCGCCGGTAATAGGTTAACCGGGCAGGATAATCCAGGATCTCGCTTTCTTTCATCCACCGGGTCTCTTCATCAGGATACCCTTCGGCGTAAAGATTTTGGAAGACAGATGATAGTGATTCGCGAACTGCCTCGGGGGCAGTACTTTCAGAAGGAATGAGAATTAGCTTACGGAACTGACGTTCTGTTTCGTATTGGGTTAATTTTTGAACTTCCGGATCGATATCACCTAATTTTCCACGGATCAAGAAATCTTTCATTAACTCATCTCCAGGTTAACTTAAAATAAAAACCACCCTTAGACCGCCGCGTGTGCGTATCCTGGAGTGGTTTAATCGAGAGGATTCAGTCATTCGTTTCTCAGTCACCAGATTTTCACTGATCAACAGAACGATCAGGATCAGACATGAAACCCTTGTTGCGTTACTATTTTAGCCTGACTGACAGGTTAGGTCAAGCCCAATCAAACAGAATAGCGTCAGATTAACCTGCTTCCAATAGGTCAGCTTATTTCGGTCGCTATCCAATTGGTCATAGTGTTCAGCACATCAGTTTTTTCGGGTTCATTATGCAACTCGTGATAATAACCATCCCATTCCTTGAAGGTGAGTTTGGAAACGGGGATATCCAATGCAAGTTTTCGAACAAGAGGGACGCTGATCAACCTGTCTGCGGACCCAACCATGAGGAGCAGAGGTACCGGGAATTCACCGGCATGGGCAAGAATATACTGACCATTGTTGAGCATATCCAACGCCCAACGGGCTGAAATCTTTCCATGCACAAGGGGGTCTGCTGAATATATTTTCTCTACTTCCGGGTCACGGGATAACCCGGACCGATCCAAATCGTTCTCCATTTGTGTCGCAGGCGCTAGCTTGTACATCAATTTACCCAGGAAGAGCTTGACTGCGGGTACAGGTTCTGCGGTTCCCAACCCAGGGCTGGTTACGATGGCACCCTGTATATCAGGTTTTTGAGTAAGGCAATAACAGAGGACCAGGTTTCCACCCAGGCTGTGCCCATAAA
Organism: uncultured Anaerolinea sp.; assembly: GCA_964483135.1. Classification (GTDB taxonomy): domain Bacteria; phylum Chloroflexota; class Anaerolineae; order Anaerolineales; family Anaerolineaceae; genus UBA6107. Next base: position 5,220 of record CAZAAJ010000004.1, read on the forward strand.
GGAAAACGGGTACACCTGGGAAATGTTGCCTTGCCAATTCGATATTGTGGCTGATATCCTCCATCAATGCTTCATACGATACCGCGTGTCCGCGAACGCCCTCCGATTTTCCGTGACCGCGAAGGTCAAAAGCGGTAATGGAATGGCCTTTGCTGGTGAAGTATTCCGCCACATGCTGGTATCTCCCGGCATGTTCTCCGAGGCCATGAACAAGCGCAATGGCAGCTTTAACCTTGCCTTCCGGTTTCCATTCCTGTCCAAATATCTTTAGACCATCTTTGGTCTGCCATGAGAAATCCTGATGAAGCATAGTTCCCTCCAAAAAAGCTAGATTTTTAAGTTACACTTTATAATCTTTACTTATGTTATTAGTGTAGTATTACGGGGCTGTATTTACAAGGGAAATGGCAAAACAAAATCGATAAAGAGGTATTTGCATAAATGGATCAAAAAAATTCGGATACATCAAAACCAGCTACCGGGAAAGGTTGTGGATTAGTCCTTCTGGTTGTTTTGGCCTCTTTGTGGGTTGTCCTCCTGTCAGGTGTTGATTTGTTTGCTTCATGGGTACTAGAGCAAACACTTTTTGAGAGTTCCGTCGGAGTAGCTGATATTCGTTGGATCATCCACCTGGTGTGTGCTCTTTTAGTGTTCATTCCCCTGATTATTCTAAACTTCACTGTAAAAAATCCACGGCTGAAATTGATTTTCCGCTTGTGGATGATGGCTTCGATATTGGGATTGCTAACAATACCTTTAAAGACCCTTTACTTGACAGCACAAAATGAAACTGCGCTGCTCCAGATCAGTTCGATGGCTTTGTTAATGGTTGCCATGATCGCTTTCAAGAAGCCTGGTGTATCAACCGTGAAAGAGGAAAAATCACAACTACCGAAATCGGGGATGACCGGCATTGCAGCGGCATTAGGGATGGGCATCCTTATCCCGTGGCTGTTATGGGGGGCGTTGGGATCTGTGCTCGACACTGTCCTCGAGGTTTTGGTTGGACTGGTATTTGGGTTATTCGTTATCAGGATCGCCTTCCCTGCTTATCTCAGCCGGGTGCATAACCCGGAACGGGAACTGAGGGTTTCGGATTTTATTTTGGATGGATTTGTGATGTTTGTTTTCCTGTTGATACTGGTTGCCGCTTTGGCTCACAACGGTTCACAGGAAATGTTGGCCATCACGGTACCGATCAGTGGCTGGACACTGGCAGCTTTTTCGATTGCAGGGATAGGCCGGCTTGGGAAAGGGAAATTACCCGTCTTCCTTATTTCTGCTGTTGTATTTTGTGCGCCTATGCTCTTTTTTGATATGGATGAATTGTCGCTGGTAATCGGCAACGGTGATGGCGAAGCGATGAGTTGGGCAATTAAAGCTGCCTGGTTCACTTTCATGTCATTATTGACTTTTTTTGTCGTCCTATTGATCAATTTTAAATTCGTTGAAAATATTCACCTTCCCAAGAAATGGGATATCAGCCTGGTAGGAGTGAGTATTATCACAACGCTTATGGTGTACATGATATGGGGTCAATTAGGATTTCATGGTGAGAAGCTTTTTGTTATTTTAAAATCACAAGCAGACCTGACATCTGAATCGAGTATCAAGGATTATTCAGTTCGCAGACAGGCGGTATATCGAAAGCTAACCACTTTTGCTGAAGAGAGCCAGGTTCTGCTTAGGCAAAAACTGGACAGGTATCACCTTCAATTTACACCTTACTATTTGGTCAACGGATTGGAGGTTAACGCCGGTCCGATTGCAAAACTGGTATTGGAAAAAGATCCCACCATTGACCGCATCCTGGACAGCCCCCAACTGAGGCCGCTACCACAGGTGACAAGCGCGGGTGAGGCTGACACGATGGATATGCCAGACATGCCAACCTGGAATATTAAAATGGTCCATGCTGATAAGGTCGTGACCGAGTTGGGAATCACCGGCAAAGGGATCATCATTGGGCAAACTGACAGCGGCGTGGATGGACGGCATTCCCAGCTTGAGGTTAGTTACCGGGGATATCAGAGCGGAGATGATTACAACTGGTATGATCCATGGAATCACACTCCTTTTCCGGTTGATCTTGGAGGGCATGGCACAATGACGCTCGGTATCGCAGTGGGAAAGGATATTGGAATTGCTCCAGGCGCGCAGTGGATCGGTTGTGTCAACCTGGCACGCAACCTCGGGAATCCTGCAAGATACCTGGATTGCATGCAATTCATGCTGGCTCCATTCCCCCAGCTGGGTAATCCATTCACAGACGGAGATCCCTCAATGGGAGCAATGGTAGTGAATAATTCATGGGGATGCCCAACCGTTGAAGGGTGTGATGCTTCAGTTTACACGGGAGCGGTTGATGCACTTTCAACAGCAGGTATCTTTCTTTCAGCTGGGGCTGGAAACACAGGTAATTATGGTTGTTCATCAGTTACTGACCCTCCCGCGATCTATGCCTCAGTATTTACTGCCGGCTCTATAAACGCTGATGGAAACATTTCTTCATTTTCAAGCCTGGGACCAGTGCTGGTAGATGGCAGCAACCGGCAAAAACCGGACTTGCTCGCTCCGGGAGAACAGGTTACTTCCTCGTTTTCTGGAGGGGGTTACAAAACAGCGGATGGAACTTCCTTTTCCGCACCGCATGTCACCGGTGTGGTGGCTTTGATGTGGTCGGCAAATCCTTCTCTTATCGGAAATGTAACCGCAACCATGCAAATCCTGCGAGAAACTGCCCAACCATATACAGGTAGCACTCCATCCTGCGGAAGTTCTCAATCAGCGGTTGGGGCTGGATTTCTGAATGCATACGATGCAGTTCAAGCTGCTATAAATTGGAAATAACCGGCGTAACGCGAAGAAGGTAATCGGGTTGTTTAATGACAAAAGGGCGAAAGAAGATCCCACTGGAAATAAACGCAGAAAACGCCATTCAGCTGGCACGTGATGGCAACTCAGAAGCGTTTAGTTTCCTTTACAACCAGAATGTCACCCGCATCTATAACTACATCTTTTACCGGGTGGGATCCGAAGATGATGCGGAAGATATTACTTCAAGAGTCTTTTACCGGGCTTTTGGACATATTAAGACCTATGAGGACAAAGGGATCCCATTTTCTGCCTGGTTGTATCGTATTGCTCATAATTTGATTGCCAACTGGCATCGCGACAGGCAGCGCAGAAAAGAAGTGTCCCTGGATGATCAACCAGAAATGCCTCATCGGGTGGACCTGCCGGAAACCTGGATCGAAAAAAAGCAGGAAATGGATCTTTTACTGAAAGGAATACGCAGGTTGGCGCCGGATCGACAGCAATTAATCTTACTTAAATACCTTGAGGACCTCTCCAATGCTGATATCGCATTGATCATGGGGCGAACAGAAGGGGCTATAAAATCTTTGTACCACCGGGCACTTTTAGCGTTAAAAGATGAAATGATTAAAATCGGATATGAATCCGTAGAAAATAAGGGATCACAATGAACGAAGAAATCAGGAATTATCAAATAACTTCTTTGAAAAAAATTGAAAACCAACTTTCACAGTTTCTTCAACCAGTTAAACCGGATACTGACTTCATTAATAATTTAAAATCCAAGTTGATTCAAGTTCCAACCATGGTAGTGGAGTCTACAAAAAAAGGATCGAAGTACCTGGTCGTGGGGTTGGGGATCGTGGTAGGGATCGTTACAATTTGGCTAATAAGCCGATCAAAAAAGGATGATCCTGACTAATTGCTCACTGGATGTTAAATTTTTGTTGAAGTTCGGGAGAAGAAGGTTCAGTTAAGATTGAACCATCCGGGAAGACGATCGTTGGGACACTGCGAACCCCGCCATTGATTTGTTCTACTAATTTACCGGCTTCTTTATCCTGGTCAATATCCACCCAGGTGTATTCAATCTTGTTTTCGTCGAAAAAACGACGTGCTCTTCTCGTATCACCACACCAGGTGGTACCATAGATGATCGGCTTGCTTGTTTCGGTCATTTTCTCACCTTCTAAATAGACGATTTTATTTTGATCATATTTAATTGGTATTTGCTAATCATATCTTATTTTAATCCAAAAAGAATATGTTAAAATGATTCCCGTGCCATATCGCATTGTATTCATGGGGTCACCTGATTTTTCGGCTCGGATGCTTGAGAGTCTTGCCTCGAGATTTCCTGTTTCCGGCGTGTTCACACAACCGGATCGTGAATCTGGGCGCGGGAAGAAACTGACTCCGCCCCCTGTAAAAGTAACAGCAGATGCCCTCCAGATACCGGTTTTCCAACCTCCAAAGTTAAAAACTCCGGAAGCATTTGATGAATTGGTTGCCTTGAAACCAGATGTAATTATCGTGGCAGCGTACGGTCAAATCTTGCGTCAAAATGTACTTGAACTGCCGAGATTCGGATGTATCAATGTTCACGCCTCCTATTTGCCGAGATGGAGGGGAGCTGCTCCTATCCAGGCAGCCATATTGGCTGGGGATGAGTTTACAGGTGTCTCAATCATAAAAATGGATGCTGGGATAGACACCGGTCCAGTTTTGGCGATGGAAAAGGTTGGCATTGATCCACAGGAAACAGCGAAAACCCTTGAAACAAAACTGGCAAAAACGGGTAGTGAACTTTTACTCAAAACACTGCCTTTATACCTGGATGGAAAGATTACTCCAATGGCTCAACCTGAAACCGGCAATACTTATGCAGGTATGCTAAAGAAACAGGATGGATTACTGGATTTTTACAAAACGGCAAGCGAGATAGAACGACAAGTGCGGGCATTTGATGACTGGCCGGGTACCTTCACAACGGTTGGAGACCAGGTGTTGAAAATCCGAAAAGTCCGAATATGTGATGGTCAAAGACTTATGGCAGGTGACCGGGGAGTATACGAAGGAAATCCAACCGTGGGAACTTCCGAAGGGACATTATTGCTTGAGGAAGTCCAACCCGCAGGAAAAAGGTGGATGAATGGCACGGATTATATAAGGGGAAATCAAAAAGATTGGCTTTCTGGATAACATGGTAGAACCTCAAAAACCTTTAAAAATCCTCTGTTTTGGCATGGGCGCCATCGGAACTTATATTGGCGGCAGTCTGGCAGTTTCGGGGTGCGAGGTTACATTTATTGAGCAGCCCGGAAATTTTACCGATGGCTCATCTGTAGAATTGAAAATTCGAAAACCGGGAGCGGATACCCTATCCCCCAAGGTAAAAGTAACCACAAATATTGCTGAAATTTTGCAGCAGAACAAATTTGACGTCGCCTTATTGGCAATTAAAGCCTTTGATACTTCGCAGTTAATCGAAAGCTTGATTCCATACTCGCACCTTCTTCCCCCTATTCTGTGTCTTCAAAACGGTGTCGAAAATGAAGAACTCATTGAAGATAAACTAGGAAAAGGATCGGTTATTGGAGCGTCGATCACCACGGCCGTACGGCGGATGGGGTTGGGAGTTGTTCAATTGGAAAAATTACGCGGCGTTGCAATTGAGAACAACACGCCCTTTGGGCAAATATTGATCAATGCGTTTAATTCAGCAGGCCTCAATGCACTGGGGTATGCCGATCGAGACAGCATGAAGTGGTCAAAGTTACTCACAAATCTCCAGGTCAATGCTACCAGTGCGATCCTAAACCGGACTCCTTCGCAGGTATTATCCAACCCAATCACCTATCAAATTGAAGTACGGCAGTTGAAAGAAGCTCTGGCAGTAATGCAGAAATTGGGCTTGAAGATCGTCGACCTTCCCGGTACTCCTGTAAGGCTATTAATTAATGCTATGACAACGATCCCTCTATCATTGGGGCGGTTCCTGATCGGGATTCCATTATCAAAAGCGCGCGGCGGGAAAATGCCTTCGTTGCAAATTGACCTGGAGGCGGGGCGGCAGCGCAGTGAGGTGGAGTTCCTGAATGGCGCGGTGGCAAGGTTTGGTGCCAGGCATCATGTGGCAACCCCTGTAAACCAGGCGTTGACCGAGGTATTAATGAAACTGGCAATTGGGACACTAAAAAAAGAGGAATTTGAGAACAATCCAATTAACCTTGCGAAAAGAATTGAGGAATATTCATGACAGTTCCCTCCTGGGTACAAGATGCCATTTTTTATCAGATTTTCCCGGATCGCTTCAGTAATGGCAGCAAAGAAAATGATCCTGTTAACGTCTTAACCTGGGGAGCTAACCCGACGAACAACGGGTTTCAAGGCGGGGACTTGCGAGGAATAATCGACCGCATGTATTACCTGGTTGATCTCGGGATCAACGCGATCTACCTGAACCCAATATTCTTAAGTCCTTCCAATCATCGCTATAACACGGTTGATTATTACAAGGTTGACCCAAAATTGGGAACCCAGGCAGAGCTATTGACTTTGCTGGATGTGGCGCACAGGAATAACATCCGGGTGATCCTGGATGGTGTCTTCAATCACTGCGGGCGCGGCTTTTTTGCCTTCAACGACATTCTTGAAAACCAATCCTCCTCGCCCTACACAAATTGGTTCCACATCAATAAATTCCCAGTGGATGCATATTCCCCTGGTGACGCAACGACATATTTGGGTTGGTGGAAATACAAGAGCCTGCCGAAATTTAATACCAATGAACCCTCTGTAAGGAAATATATCCTTGATGTTGCGAAGTACTGGATAGAGCAGGGCTTTGATGGCTGGCGTCTGGACGTACCAAACGAAATTGATGATGACTCCTTCTGGTACGATTTCCGAAAAGTTGTGAGGACGGCAAATGAAAATGCCTATCTGCTCGGTGAAATATGGGATGGAAACCCCCGCTGGGTTGGGGATCGGCATTTTGATGGATTAATGAATTACCCGATTCGCACGTTATTAGTCGACCTGTTGATGCAAAAACAACATCCATCTGAGTTTATTACAGGAATCGAGCCCTGGTTAAGTAAGTTTCCCCACGACAATGTATACGCTCAATATAATTTACTGGGAAGTCACGATACCGAGCGTATCCTGACAGTTCTAAAGGGGAATTTGGACAAATTGAAACTTGCGATGTTATTCCTGTTTACTTATCCGGGTGCCCCCGCAATTTACTATGGGGACGAAATAGGATTGACCGGCGGATCTGACCCGGATTGCCGAAAAACATTCCCCTGGGATGAAGGGAGATGGAATTCTTCGCTTAGACAATGGGTGCGGAAACTAACCTGGACCCGGCGGGATCACATTTCACTCAGAAATGGTGAGATGAAATTCCTGAGAATTGAAAACAAAGAATGCCTGGCGTATTATCGAAAAGGACAAAACGATTTTACGTTTGTTGTAATGAATCCTTCGGCTAAAACTGAAACTGTGAATATCAATATCAGTGAGTTGGATCACATTTCTGGATTTAAGAGTGGATTGTCTTCAGAAAAATTGTTAGCGGTCGATGAAAAGATAACCATTACCCTTCCACCGATGAATGGTGATCTATTCTTTTCGCTATATTGAGATTCCTCGGGAAAAACAATGGTAAAAACAGGTCAACGGAAGTTTTTGACCTGTTTTGTTACCCCTTTTTGTATTTCTGTTGCCATTCGTACAGGAAGTTTAACGCCTCAATGGGAGAGAGCGTATTCAGGTCGATCTTTTCAAGTTCAGTAAGTAATGGATTGGTTTCAGGGAAAAGAGTCATTTGTTGAACAGGAGCAGCTTCAATCTTTACGGCTGATCCTGATGTTTGTTCAAGCTGGTGGAGGATTTCACTGGCACGGGAAATCACCGGGCGTGGAATTCCTGCCATCTGGGCAACATGGATTCCATAGGAACGGTCAGCCCCTCCGGGAACGATCTTGTGCAGAAAAACGACCTGGTTGCCAGTTTCCGTGACTGCAACATTAAAGTTGCATACCCCCGGAAGCAATTCCTCCAATTGGGTGAGTTCGTGATAATGTGTGGCAAAAAGTGTTCTCGACCGCAGTTTGGGATGATTATGGATAAATTCCACCACTGACCAGGCAATGGAGAGACCGTCATAAGTCGAAGTGCCGCGTCCGATCTCATCAAGAATGATGAGGCTCCTGGGGGTGGCATGATTGAGGATATTTGCAGCTTCGATCATTTCAACCATGAAGGTGGATTGACCGGCATGGATCTCATCCTGCGCGCCGATCCTGGTGAAAATTCGGTCAACCAGACCGATGCGGGCACTTTTAGCGGGTACAAAGGAGCCAGTTTGAGCCATGAGAACGATCAATGCGACCTGACGCAGGAATGTCGATTTTCCGCTCATGTTGGGTCCAGTGATGATGCGGACAATTTCGTTCTCAGCAAGGATGCAGTCATTCGCTATGAACCGTTCCTGGTGCAACGTCGTCTCAACAACTGGATGCCTGCCATCTACAATCTCGAGTCGGCGGTCATCAAATAATTCCGGCTGGATATAGTTGGAAAGCGAAGCCACTTCCGCAAATCCTGCCAATGTATCTAACTCTGCGATGCATTGGGCTGTTTTTAACATGGCGGGGATATAAGGCAGGAGGGAACTACAAACCTCTTTGAAAAGTCGTGCTTCAATTTCTCTTATGCGTTCTTCGGCATTGAGAACAAGGGCTTCGTATTCTTTCATTTCCGGGGTAATATAACGTTCGGCATTCACCAGAGTTTGTTTTCGGATATATTCAGGTGGTACCTGCTGGGTGTTTGAGTGGGTGATCTCAAGATAGTATCCAAAAACTTTATTGAAACCAACCTTCAGGGATTTTATACCGGTGCGTTCCCGTTCCAACCCTTCGAGGTTGGAAATCCATTCCCGAGCATGACGTGACATTTCAATCGTGTGATCGAGTTCTTCTGAATAACCGCTTTTGATGATTCCAATGTTTTGTAAGGTTGCTGGTGGATCTTCTGCAATCGCATGTTGAAGGATTTCATAAGATTCTACAACCGGGTCAAATGATACCAAGAGACTCGAAATGGGGGAGGAAGTTTGAGGAAGGGTCTTACGTATCTCAGGGAGCCTTCCAGTGGTTTCGCGAAGGGCAACCAGGTCACGCGGGATGGCATTCCCGGAAAATACGCGGTTGGCAAGCCTTTCGAGATCACCCAAATGCACGAGACTTTCGCGGAAACCAATGCGCATCACTCCCTGTGAAACAAAGCAGGCAACTGCTTCCTGCCTTTGTTTAATTTGTTCGAGGTTCAACAATGGTTTGCTGACCCATTGCCTTACCATACGGTGACCCATAGGGGTGATGGTTTTATCCATAATAGAAAGAAGTGAGCCCTGGGTTTCACCTTTTCGAATGGTTTCAGTCAATTCAAGGTTTCTTCGCGTAGGTGAATCAAGGGTCATGAACTCACTGGTTGAGTAAGTGGTGATGCTTGATAGTAATTTCAATGCAGAGGATTGGGTATCCTGAAGGTACTGTAAAATCACCGCCACCGTTTGAATGGAAAGCGGATGCTCGCTGATTCCAAAACCATCGAGGGTTGTGACTTGCATTAACCTCTTAATTGTCTCAATACTGCGGCCAATTTCAAAACGCCAATCGGGAAGGTGTGTCAGTTGTCCAAGAATTCCCTCACCGATAATTAATGACTCCGGGAGTAAAATTTCGACCGGTCCAATTCGGATCAATTCAGATTTCAATTCGATTTGAGGATTATCAGCCTCGATTTCGGTGGTTTGGAATTCACCGGTTGAGATATCTACATAAGCAATTCCGGCTTCGTTCCCCTCAATTGCAACCGAGGCCAGAAAATTGTTATGGTCGCTTTTCAATAAACTGGGTTCGAAAACAGTCCCAGGAGTGATCACCCGCACGACATCACGTGGAAAAATACCTTTGGCTGGTTGTTCTCCTATTTGTTCACAGATGGCAACGTGATAGCCTTTTTCGATCAGCCGGGAAAGATAATTCTCCACAGCATGGTATGGAATGCCTGCCATGGGGATGCGGGTTCCCTTATGTACTCCGCGTGATGTTAAAACGATGTCCAGTTCACGCGAAGTTATTTCTGCATCTTCATCAAAGGTCTCGTAGAAATCACCCAGGCGAAAAAAAACAATTGTACCTGGATATTTCTTTTTGATATCCAGGTACTGTTGTCGAATAGGGGTAATTTCATCAGCCATGAATTAACTCAACTTTAAATTGAAAGCGATAAAAGATTAGACTTTTTCACCACATTCAGCACAGAATTTGGCATTGGGCAGCAGTTTTGCACCGCATTTAGGGCATTGGTCCTTTGGTTTTAAACTCGCTCCACACTCCGGACAAAACTTGGCGTTAGCGGCCAAAGGTTTTTCGCAATTAGGGCAGGTGGCTGTGATGCCTTCGCGCCAATATTCAGTTCCTAATTTCTTGTCTTCTTCTGCCATGGCTGCATGCGCCCAGACTTCCTCAACTGACTTTGAAACCTGCGCAGCTGCCATCTCCACGCCCAAATCCGGTGCGCATGATTTGCACAATCCCTTTTTGGTATTCCAACATTTTTGCCGGCAAACCCACGCATTACACCGTGGACACTGAATAAAGAATGGCTTTACTTCCTGTGCTGATTCTGCAAACGCTTCATCATGGGCTTTTTCCCAGCCTGCAGATCTCACCTGTTCGCCAAAATTTGCAGCGCGGCTCATGAACCCGCCAAACAATGAACTTGCCGATTCAAGCGCTCCAGCGACTTTACCTGTTATTGAAGGTTTAAACTTGGTGCGATACCCGGATTCACATCGATTACATTTAAATTCAAATTGAAACCCCTGGTTAGTGCTCAAATCTTCATAATTATTTGCGAATTCAATATGCTCGACCATAATCCCACTCCGTTTTGCTCTTCTTAAACACGCGAGTTGTTGTAAAATTATAACTCATTCTATATAGATGATAAATTTGCAACCATCTTTTGTTTCCACGCGTAAAAAATTCGATTAAGTAATTGGAGCCTTTATGGAAGATAGCGCTAGTCGATTTCACCCGGTTTTTTCTGATACCCAAATTGGTATTGGAACCTGGTCATGGGGGGACAGATTTGTTTGGGGTTTTGGCAATAAATACAAAGAAGAGGACATCACTGAGGCATTTTTTGAATCTATTCACAATAAGGTGGTCTTTTTTGATACAGCTGAAATCTACGGGCAAGGTAAATCAGAATCTTTCCTGGGAAAACTAATCCACCGAAGCAACGACCCGGTAAAAATCGCTACCAAGATCATGCCATTTCCGTGGAGATTGAGCCCACATTCTCTGCGTAACGCATTAAAGGGAAGCCTGCGACGATTAAATTTATCCAAGGTCGATCTATATCAAATTCATTGGCCGGTTCCACCGCTTTCAGTTGAATACTGGATGAAACAAATGGTCGATGTCTATGAAGAAGGTCTGATTGGGGCGATCGGTGTTTCAAATTATGATCTTGAAAAAACAAAGAAGTCCCAGGAAGCGTTGGAGAAGTCCGGGCTTAAATTAGCCTCAAACCAGGTTGAATATCACTTACTGGAACGCCGCATTGAAAAAAATGGATTGATGCAATATTGTTTTGAGAATGGAATAAAAGTGATCGCCTACAGCCCATTAGCTATGGGTATTTTAAGTGGCAAATACACACCGGAAAATCCTCCTAAAGGAGCACGCGCCACGCAATATTCACGTGACTTTTTAGCTCAGATTCAACCGCTTATAAAAGCATTGAAAATAATTGGGCAGGATCATGATGGAAAAACTGCATCACAGGTTGCTCTAAATTGGACGATATGCAAGGGGACACTCCCAATCCCGGGTGCGAAAAATGCCCGACAAGCGGCTGAGAATTGCGGGGCTATTGGCTGGAGTTTGAGTGAAAAAGAGATAAGCCTTTTGGACGATTTAAGCGATAAGGTAGCACAAGAAAAAGAATGAACTGATCGAGGGAAAATGCCTGAAAATACAAAAATGCAATTTCTGCCATTTAGCGCGCTTAATGAGTTCATGCGCGATGATTATCGCAGCTCCGTAATCCAGGAAGTATTTACATCTTTCGAAAAACTGGATAAGGAACACGCGATGAGGATTAACCGCTTATTTGCAAAAGGGGTTCAAATTCCGGGATTCAGAAACAGCAGTATGGCTCCAACGGCGGTTAAGATCAGACATGCCAGTCCAATTTTCGAAAGATCCGCTGAGTTCGTGGCACTGGTCGTCAATTGCTGGTGTAAACTACATTCTCCTCTTCGGGAAGCTGTATGGAAACTACTGGATGATAGGAATTGGAAACCTTTGCCACAAGAAGTTGACCGATCTTTGCTGCCCGGGTTCCAGGTGGACTGGCCGAAAGGGGATACCTTCGAAACAATGATCATGGCACTGCGGCAAAATAATCCAGAAATCGTCGAGAGCGATGATAATATCAGCCTGATGATGGTTTGGATGGGAAATAAACTACCGTACGGGTTGTATGAGGAAAAAGAATCGTAAACCAGAACTATTCCACAAATTCAAGATCCTGATCTTCCAAGCTCACCAGATCTCCCTCCGGAACTAACTGGATATTACCAAAGAGGGTATTTTGCGAAGCGCCAACCATATGGCGTTTCACAAGTTCAAGCAGGGCAAGGAATGTAACGACGACTTCCAAACGGGTTTTGCCGGTTCTAAAAAGCTGGTCGAAGGACTGTTCGCCACCTTTACGCAGGAGTTCAAGAATTGAAGAAATTTTCTCCCGGATAGTCACCCTGGAGAAATTCACAACATCGCTTAAGGGAGCAAGGTTATTTATGTCTCCAAAGATCTCGCGCGCTGCTGCAACAATATCATCGAGAGCAAGATCCTCTAAATCGAGTTTTGTGGCAAAAAGATTACGGGGAGATGATTCAAGTCGCAAGTAGGTTCTCCTGCCGGCTGAATCCTGCTCTTCGAGAAAGTGTGAGAGGACTTTAAAACGTTTATACAGGATCAACTGCCGGGCGAGTGCTTCACCAGGGTCTTCTTCTAATTGGATTCCAGGCAAAACTGGTCTAGGAAGCAACGCTGACGATTTGATTTGAACCAGTCTGGCAGCGATGACCAGGAACGCTGAAACTTCTGCCGCATCCTGGTTTTCGAGGTGATGCATATATTCTAAATATTGGTCAGTCACCTGAGCCAAAGCCAACCTGGTTATGTCCAACTCAGCTTTCTCTATTAATTGCAGCAACAGGTCCAAAGGACCGGAGTACACCTCGGTACTGACTTGATAGGAATCGGATTGATGACCAGCTATTTGGAAATCCACGCGGTTATTATAGCAGATGCAGCGTAAAAACAAGGTTTATGGTCTCGCCCAATGTATAATTTAAACAAGAAACGAGATAGAAAGGTCTTTATGTCAGTGATTGCCTGTACCAAATGCGGAACTGTTTACCCGGAAAATAGCAACCCATTTTTGTGTGACTGCGGGGGAACATTTGACTATCTCGAATTTCCACGCTATCTCCCAAAAAACGGGAGCCTAAAAGGGGTTTGGGCGTATGCACAAAGCCTGCATGAATCGGGGGAGTCCTCTATGGTCAGCCTTGGAGAAGGTGAAACTCCGTTACTCCAGGTAAAAGCAAAAAACAGGCAAATTTGGTTGAAAATGGAATCCTTAAATCCGACGGGCTCATACAAAGATCGAGGCTCGACGACACTGGTTAGTCATTTGAAGGATCGTGGTGTTAATTACGCAATTGAGGATTCCTCCGGCAATGCCGGTGCCTCTTTCGCTGCCTATTGCGCCCGAGGTTCTCTACGCTGCAAGGTATTTGTTCCTGAAAGCGCTTCCGGTCCGAAACGCGTGCAGATCGAGATGTTCGGCGCGGAATTGGTCAGGGTACCGGGACCGCGTTCAGAGGCTGCCAGGGCTGTGTTAGAAGAAGCGAAATCAGGAGCGGTTTATGGCAGCCATGCCTATATGCCATTTGGTATACCAGGAATAGCGACTATCGCCTATGAGCTTGTTGAGCAATTAGGGGAGGTTCCTGCTGCAGTTGTTGCACCAGTTGGTCATGGGGGTTTGATGTACGGTATGATGCAGGGATTCGAGGCGATGGAACAGGCCGGTTTTATCAAAAGACAACCATTTTATGTCGGTGTACAAGCAGAAGCTTGTGATCCGATTGCGCAAGGATTCGAAGAGGGGAGGTTATTTCCACAGGTGATCGAACCGGGCGATACGATTGCCGAAGGAGTTAAAGTATCCACTCCGGTACGAGGGGCGGCAATCCTTAAAAGGATGCAAAATGGAAAAGGGAAAATGGTTAGTGTTTCTGATGAGACATTAAGAAAAGCCCATTTGGAACTGGCACACCTGGGGATCTATTGTGAACCAACTTCTGCCTTGGTTTGGGCTGGCGCTGAATTATTTGAGGAAAACAAGAATTCCGCAACAGTTGCAGTAATTACCGGTTCAGGGTATAAATCAACTCAAAATGATACAGGAATAGTGTGAACTCGAACTACTCCAGGCGGGTGGTTGGCGCTTTCATTATTCCGGGAGGGGTCCTTGAAAGGATCAATACTGGATGCAGATCTTGAAACACCTGAGCAATTTGCCCAGAGAGTTTTCCCGGATTTTTCAAATATTCTATTACTCAGCCGGGCTCTAACCCACCGGTCTTACCTAAATGAACATCCTGAAGCGATCGAGGACAACGAGCGTCTAGAGTTTCTTGGGGATGCAGTACTTGATTTTGTTGTCGGCGCGTGGTTGTATAACAAGTATCCTGAAATGCCTGAAGGCGATCTGACAAGAATGAGGTCAGCGTTGGTTCACACTGAACAACTTGCTGAGCTGGCGAAGATGATCGAGGTTGGCCGGGCAATGCGACTCGGGCGTGGAGAAACACAGGCGGGCGGAAATGAGCGAGCTGGTCTTCTCTGTGACACGTTCGAAGCGATCATTGGTGCTCTCTATCTGGATAAGGGAATAAACGGCGTTTTATCCTTTATTACGCCGATCCTGGAAAATGAAGCAGAAGATATCCTCGTTAACCACAAAGACGAAGACCCCAAGAGTAGATTACAGGAATGGGCGCAAGGGAATGGATTCATTGCGCCGTTATACGTAACCCGGAATTCCTTTGGCCCGGATCACTCCAAATTCTTCGAAGTTGATGTATACATAAACGATGAAATTAAAGGGACTGGTATTGGACAATCGAAACATGCTGCTACCAAACTAGCCGCGCTCGACGCACTGATCAAATTAAATATCACCAACGATTTCATTACAAAATAGAGAGAATTCATGAAACCTCGCCTTAAAGCTCTGGAGCTACACGGTTATAAAACTTTTGCCAGCAAGGTGCAATTTGAGTTTCCGGGGAATATCACCGCGATCGTAGGACCAAACGGCTCAGGAAAATCAAACATTTCTGATGCCCTGCGTTGGGTACTGGGCGAGCAATCTTATACATTACTTCGAGGAAAAAAAACCGAGGATATGATCTTCTCGGGATCAGATCAGAGACCGCGGGCAGGCATGGCTTCGGCCACTGTTGTGTTTGACAATGAAGAAAATTGGCTGCCAATTGATTACTCGGAAGTTTCGGTTGCCCGCCGGGCATACCGCGATGGTAACAATGAATACCTATTAAATAAGCAACGCGTCAGGTTGAAGGATATCTCAGAACTATTAGCGCAATCCGGTCTGGCTGAACGTACCTATACCATTATCGGGCAGGGGCTGGTGGATGCTGCTCTATCTTTACGACCGGAAGAACGTCGGCGCTTCTTTGAAGAAGCTGCCGGGATCGGGCTTTTCCGTTCTCGAAGGGAAGAATCGATCAACCGGCTGGACTTTACAAGGCGTAACCTTGAAAGAGTTCAGGATATTTTAAGTGAATTGGAGCCAAGGCTGAAGAGCCTTGAACGCCAGGCAAAAAAGGCAGATGAATACGATCATGTCAAAGCCGATCTTCATATTCTACTAAAAGATTGGTATGGATTCCACTGGCAAAACACACAAAAGGAACTGCTCCGCTGCCGTGAGATCTTAAAGAACCAGGAAGAGAAAGTTCGGCTTGCCAGGGAAAAAAGGCTCGGTATCGAATCCAAGGTCCAGCAAACCCGAGCCAAACTGGCAGTTGTGAGGGAACAACTTTCCCGTTGGCATTTGGATTCTGCAGGCGTGCATTCTTCGATGGAAAAAACCAGCAAGGAACTGGCAGTTCTGGACGAACGGCAAAAATCTCTGGAAGTTTCACGAAGTTCCTTCAAATCAGATGTCGCCAGAGATGAAGAACAGATTTCAGCCCGGAATGAGCAATTGACTGTTCTACTGGATGAAAAGAACCGATTGATAAAGGAATTATCTGAATCGCAGGAACAACTAGAGATCGCTCAAAAACAGTTATCTGAACGCCAGGAAGAGCGCGAAAAGGTTGAAAGTCTTTTACGTCAACAACGACGTTTATTAACAGAAGCGGAGACCTATCAGGTCCAGTTGAAAGCTCATCAAAGAGAATTGAACTCACGGTCAGAGACTCAGCAATCTACGGTCACTACCCTGGTTAACGGTATTGAACAGAGTAAAACAATTTTCGAAAATTTGAAAGTTCAAAGAGAAAAATCTGAAGTAAATCTTAATCAGCATAAGAAGGACCTGGAAATCCTAAGTACAGAACAATCTGACCTCGATGACGATCTAAAAAGACTGGAAGTTCACGAAAAAAACCTTTACCAGGAATTGGCTGAGATTGAAAGATCACTCTCGAAAACACGCGCCCAGTTCGAGGTCATCGAACAGGCAGAATTGACCATGACAGGACTGGCTGATGGTGCAAAAAACCTGTTGCAGGCAATGAAATCAGGCAAAGTGAAAGGATCGTTAAAAACCATTGGCAATCTATTTTATGTTCCATCAAACCTGGAAACAGCCATCGGGTCGGTGCTTGGAGATCAACTGGATGGGATCGTGCTTGGCACTGATGCCAATACAGATGAAATCCTGACCTTTTTAGAAGGTGATAGCGGCAGGGCGATCCTTTTCCCGCAATCATGGATCAAATCCATGGAAAAGGTGAAGAATCTCAATGATGCTGAATTAATTGGCATTGCCGCGGACCTTGTCAAGTCAAATGAAGGAAATAGGAACTTGCTGAACCTGCTACTAGGGCAGGTGGTAATTGTGAAATCACGTGAGGCTGCCAAGCGGTTAATGAATTCGATTCCAGCAACGGGCAGAATCGTGACAACCGCAGGAGAGGTCTTTACCGGCACAGGGGTGGTCATTGCTGGAAAGGACAAACGAGCCTCACTGGTTGGCCGACCCAGACAGAAAAAAGAATTGGAAATTGCCATTGAGTCTCTATCCAATCAAAGAGACGACGTTGATGAGAAAATCAGTACACTGCATGAAAAAATGAAAGGATTGTCTCAAAAGAGTGAAGGTTTAAGAACCCTTATCAAATCAAAACGGGCTGAAATCGACCGGCAGGAAAGCGAATTCCAGGCAGCCAACCGTGCATTTGAACAACACACGCAAAAGAGCGAGTGGCAGAAATCGCAATTGGAATTGATCAATTCTGAAATAAGCAAGACAAAAGATGAGCTTGTCCTTATCGATGGGCAATTATTGGAGGGAACTACCAGGATTAGTACCCTCAATTCTGAGATCCAAACATTAAATGTGAAATTAAGGGAAGTACCGCTCGATGAGCAGCAATCTCAAGTTGCCCATTGGACGACAACGGTGGCTGTTAGCAGCAGGGGAGTTATTGAAGCCGAGAGAAGATATGCCGAATTTTCACAATCGATTGCATCGAGTAAAACGGCACTTATAGGGTTACAGGAAAGACTGATTGGAATTGAGAAGAAATTGGAAGAAGTTTCCATTTCTAAGCAGGCGTTGATGGAAAATGAGAAAAACTTCAATATTGCCATTTCAGAGTTACAGCAAAAAATTGAGCCGGCAGAAAACGAATTTCAGCAGCTCGAAAATGAATATTCAAATTTACAGGAGACATATACCCAGGTGCAGCAATTCGAAACCAACCAAGAACGCAGCAGCACCCAGGCACAATTAGAGCTGGCTCGCACGCGAGAAAACCTTGACAGCCTGCGGAGAAAAATCGAAGAGGATTTTGGGCTGGTGACACTCGAGTATTCGGATGATATAAATGGACCAACCCCTTTACCGCTCGAGGGCGTGAGTGAATTAAAAGTATTAACTGAAATTCCGAATGGGCTTGAAGAATCCATTAATCGCCAGCGGGCATTATTAAGGCGTATGGGCGCGATCAACCCGGATGCGCAAAAGGAGTTTTACGAGCTGAAGGAACGTTTTGAATTCCTTTCCTCGCAGATGGAAGACTTAAAGAAAGCAGATACAGATTTACGCCAGATCATCACCGAACTGGATGAGCTGATGCGCAAACAATTCCGCACGACGTTCAACGCAGTGGCGATCGAGTTTAAACAATTGTTTACCCGCCTGTTTGGCGGCGGTTCTGCACGCCTGGTTCTTACAGATGATGAAAATCCAACCGAAACCGGCATCGATATTGAAGCAAAACTTCCCGGCCGGCGCGAACAGGGTCTTTCACTACTTTCAGGCGGAGAAAGAGCACTGACTGCTGTAGCATTGATCTTCTCGTTACTAAAAGTGTCACCAACACCATTCTGTGTTATGGATGAAGTGGATGCGATGCTGGATGAAGCCAATGTTGGCCGGTTTACTGAACTGCTCAAAGAGTTAAGCCAGGAAACCCAGTTCATTGTCATCACTCACAACCGCAATACAGTGCAGGTGGCGGATGTGATCTATGGTGTCACCATGGGACGGGATTCTGCCAGCCAGGTAATCAGCTTGCGATTAGATGAAGTCAGTGAGGATATGGTTCGAAAATAACAAAAAACGCCATGATTTTTCATGGCGTTTTTTTGGTTAAAACTAGCTTACTGTCCTGTGCTCGAAATCCGATATTGAGCTGGAATCGAGGGTTCACTGGGAACCACAGACGCCCAAATATTGTATTTCTTGATAGTAGCAGCGTCCTCGGCTTCCTTGACCGCCTTTGAATATGCGGCACTCTTAATACTGTTTAACTCACTGGAATTGAGCATGCGGTTTTCATGCCCCAGTACCTGGATGACGTGATAGCCAAACTCAGTTTTTACAGGTTGGCTGATCTCGCCAATTTTTAGAGCGTAGGCTGCATCTTCAAATTCCTGCACCATCTGACCTTTGCCGAACCATCCAAGGTCGCCACCATTGGTGTTATTGGATGTGTCAGTGGAGAACTTGGCGGCCAGCGTGGTCCAATCCTCGCCTTCGGAAAGCTTGGTTAACATCAGTTTGGCTTCCGGTTCAGTAGCAACGAGAATGTGACGTGCCCATACCATTTCCTGTTCAGCGCCGATGTCCTTGGTGAGGGCATCATATACTTTCTTTTGCAGTAAAATCCCTTTCACATACTCCCGGAATTCAGCATCCGTATAACCGGTTTCTGTACCTACATTGGCAACCATGGTGGCATACAAACCCTGGAAACCTTCATAAGTGTATTCGGTGGGTGTGGGGGGAATCTCGGTGGGTGTTGAAATCTCAGCAGGTGTTTCGGTTGGGGAAACAAGGGTCGTAGTGGGTTCCAACGTGGGGGTAGCCGAGGGAGTTTCAGTTGTTACTGCGGTAGGAATGGGTGTGGCAGTGATCAATGCCATCTGCGTTCGAGAAAGTGTGCTGGTGGGATAGATCTGTTCAGTCGGAGCAGGCGTAGGCGTACCATTGGTGTAATAGCCAAAGTTTTCCTGAATGTAGGTATCAATTTCTGAATCAGAGACTGTAATACCTAACTCTACCGCTTTTTGCTGCACGATTTTTTCAGTAATCATTGTATCTAGGGTATCGCTGCCAAACTGGACATAATCATCCAACTGGTTCTGCACGTTGAGAAGCTGTGATTGGAAGAAATAAGCCCACTGTGAAAGAGCATATTTTAAGAAGGATTGGGCGAGCGAATAACGCTCATATTTGACACGTTTAACGAATTGTTCAACGGTTATGACATCCCCGTTTACCCGGGCGACTGCTTTCTTTGGTTTTAAAACGGTATCATTGAGCAGACCGTAAATCACGACCAGGAGGATCGTTCCAAGGATGGCGATCAAGCTGATCAGTAATGCTTTTTTCTGCCTATGTTCTTTTTCCATTCTGGCAAGGTGTTTCTTGGTATGAACCTTGGGTTGTTCCTGTGATTCTTTAGGCATAAAATCCTCACTTAATGAACTTAAAGGGCATCGAGGGAACTCAATGCCCGAATTCGATGCAGAATAGTTCGATTATCGAATGGCTTCTGACCAGCGCTCACCAGTGAATGGAAGGAGCGCGATATGGCGGGCGCGTTTTACCGCGACGGCAAGTGACCGCTGATGCCGGGCGCAGGTGCCGGTCTGGCGTCTTGGGCGGATACGGCCATCTTCGGTGACAAAGCGCCGTAGCATGTCTACCTGTTTGTAGTCAATTTCAATGCTTTTATCCGCACAAAACTGGCAGATCTTGGGTTTTGCTACATACCGGCGGGTACCGGAAAATCGTTCGTTTTCGCTGAAATTCTCTTCAGACATTTTATTACTCCATGTTTACATTATCTTTAGTATGGATATTCTTCATCCATTTGCGTATCGGGCTCATGTGTTTCAACACCTGGTTGGTTGAAGTCTTTACGTTCGCCCAGGATCATCATCTCGGAAGCGACAACCTCAACACTGGAGTGTTTTCCGTTTTCAGCGTCTTCCCAACGGTGGGTTTGCAAGCGTCCCTCTGTGTAGACCTGCTGACCTTTGACCAGATGTTGTTTACAAATCTCAGCCAGATTTCCCCAGGCGACAACGTTAAACCATTCGGTTTCGCTGTGTTTTTCACCATCCGCGGAGTTCCAACTGCGGTTAGTAGCGACTGTAAAATTAGTTACAGCCCGCCCGGTGGGGGTGTAGCGCATTTCGGGGTCCTTGCCTAAATGACCGATGATCATCACTTTATTCAGATCGCGACTCATTTCTTACTCCACGTGAACCACAGACAAAATTACTCAACAACTGTGATCATGAACCGGAACACCGGTTCCAGGAAGCGCAGTTGACGTTCGAGATCATTGGCAAAAACGGGGGCGAAATTTGCTGTGATGAGGGCATATTGACCATCGCGATGTTTGCCAATCACATAGGCCAGGCGGCGTTTTCCCCAGATGTCCAGTTTTTCAACTGTACCTCCGGCGGTGGTGATCCAACCCTGGACCTTCTCGATGACAGCCTTGAAGGCAGTTTCATCAAGCTCGGGATTAACGATCAAAACAACTTCGTAAGTACGCATTTCAGGAATCCTCCTTTCCACGGGATTGCCCCTGGAATTCACCGTAGGTGAAGCCTGGAGCGGAAAGGCAGCAGAGTATTCTGCTAACCAGTCAATTATTTTACCACAATCATCAGAATAGTGGTAAAATATTTGTCGCACTGGGGGCTCGTCTAATGGTAGGACGACTGTCTCTGGAACAGTTAGTAGCAGTTCGAATCTGTTGCCCCCAGCCTAGGGCTCCCGTTAGGGAGCCTTTTTGATAGCA
>CAZAAJ010000004.1:26827-63417 GCA_964483135.1 uncultured Anaerolinea sp.
ATTCGAATCCCATCGAGGGATGATATCTGTTGCCCCCAGCCTAGGGCTCCCGTTAGGGAGCCTTTTTGATAGCAATTCGAATCCCATCGAGGGATGATATCTGTTGCCCCCAGCCTAGGGCTCCCGTTAAGGAGCCTTTTTGATAGCAATTCGAATTACCTCACTTTCTGATGTCAAAATCTAATAAAATTTAATAATTCAAAACTTCATCGCTAGGAAAAATCAGTCATCTTGGGTTATCTTTTTTGCTCCAGTCGGACTATAATGATTACGTAAAAGAGATTTTTTGATGATTCAATACCGTAGATGTGATTAATAATAAAGGAGAAATTCCATGGGTGAAAAAGGCAGCAAGAAAGATAAAGAAAAAGCAAAGAAACAGAAAAAGGAAAAAATCGAAAAGAAGAAGAATAAAAAAGAAGTTAAAGAATAAATTGTTCCTCATGGTATCCATATAAGTCCAAGTTGGATATCGAACTGAATTTAGTAATTTGATTCATAGAGATCATTATCATTCAACAAAATGATACTGAATGTTATAAATTGCCGCTCGAACTTAAGGAGCGGTTTTTAATTGAACAATTACACTATCAATTGACCAGATTCACTTGTTGAAATTGTCTGACCATTCTGAATGACAAGTACCCTGTATATTAGAATTATTGACACAAACAATGCTGGAATTCCAATTTGCAGGGCGATAGGGAGTAACTTGAGTTGAAGATAGGCAAGGGGGCTGCTTAATAATCCGGCAATCCAGAGAACGGCGAAAACCAATATGGTATTCCTATTGAGGTTAGGTGAAAACCAGTTTTATTTATATCCAATGCAACACAGGGATGAAAACGATCAATGAGGCGATAACCACGCCCCAAATAATGCCATTTACGATCAGCTTGCTCTTGATCGTCTTCATGTCAAAAACCCAGAAAGCCATGATGAAAAAGGTAAGGTATCCAATGAGGAAGATCAACCACGGAGCGCTTCGGTTCCACCATGGATAATCCCAGGTGAGCGCACCTGCGCCATTAAGAAACATCTCAACGATCACACAAAATATGGCGCCGGCAACAGCAATA
Source organism: uncultured Anaerolinea sp. (assembly GCA_964483135.1). Classification (GTDB taxonomy): domain Bacteria; phylum Chloroflexota; class Anaerolineae; order Anaerolineales; family Anaerolineaceae; genus UBA6107. Next base: position 27,907 of record CAZAAJ010000004.1, read on the forward strand.
AATATGCGGTTTGGAATTCCGAGAATTTTCGTTTTTATGTCTGGTAAAAGCATCTTGGACCAGATAATGCCCGAGACGGCGAACATGAAGCAGATCTCGATATTCAACTCTATGAGAATGAGGAATGCAGTGTTTCCAGGAGCCCCCCATACTGGTGCATACCCTGTGAAGTGGAATACGAGAGAATTCCAAATCTCGTTAAACCAATCCATTCCCCAAAAAGCCAGGCCGGCTAGGACAATGTTCCAATTCTTCTTCTCAATTTCAACTGTGTACACATAAAATACAAATGCCAATAACGGGATCACATACCATTTAAACTGCGACGGATCACGCAATATACCAAAAGCCAACTGGGCTTTCTCACTCATAGAACCCTCCCTCATGATTGGATTAATCTAGGTCAATGATACAAAAGATTCCATTTTGATTTATTACTCTCGGTTATAATTACGCGTCGAGTCAAAAAAGCCAGGAAGCATGCGAAATTTTTCAAAGATCGTTAATTTCTTTAAAGACAGCGAGTATTACCGCCAGTTATTCCACCTGGCAATGCCCATTGCTCTACAGAACCTGATCACGTCATCACTGACCTTAATCGCGGTTCTGTTTATCGGACAGTTGGGAGAAGCGGCGGTTGCATCTGTCAGTCTTGCCAACCAGATCTTTTTTCTGCTTAATTTAATGGTTTTTGGGGTGACGAGTGGATGCGCCATTTTTATTGCTCAACTCTGGGGCAAGAAAGATGTGCATAATATCCGGCGGGTGGTAGGGGTGACCATCAAACTGGCGCTGGCTGCCGCATTATTTTTTACGGTTATCGGGTTTTTCTTCTCAAAAACGGTACTGCATATCTATTCGAACGATCCTGAAGTGATTCAACGTGGAGCAGAATTCCTCCGTATTATTTGCTGGACTTATGGCTTTTTTTCGATTTCCATCGTGTTCAGCATGGCCAACCGTTCAACGGGGAACGTAAGGCTCCCGCTTTACATCAGTACATCAGCGCTGGCGATCGAAGTCATGCTGGCAATCCCGTTGATATTCGGGGTAAAGGGGTTGGCGATCCCGGCGATGGGTATCAATGGATTTGCATGGGCAGCGCTTATTGCGCGTATTCTTGAATGTGGAGCGTTGTTATTCTTCACATACAAAGACAAGGATAATCCAGTTCGGGTAGGATTGGTCGAGTTACGCGAATGGGATTGGAAATTTATCAAAACAATCCTCAAACCGGTTTTGCCCGTGATTGCAAATGAAACCCTTTGGTCATTGGGTATTACTACCTATAACGTAATTTATGGGCATATCGGCACGGATGCAGTCGCTGCCATGAATATGGTGCAGACCATCGATCAGATCGCGTTTGTCTTATTCCTGGGGATTGGAACTGCCACCTCCATCATGGTTGGGCATCTCATCGGCAAAGGTGAAAATGATCGGGCCTATTCATATGGTGGTCGTTCGTTATTTTTACAGGCGACTGGGGCTATGCTGATGGGGCTGATGGTATATCTATTTGCTGGTAATATATTCCAACTTTACAAAGTAGCCCCCGAAGTTGTTGCCAACGCAAAGGCAATTCTCACTATCATGTCACTTGGGATGTGGGTTCGAGCCTCCAATCACATCATAATAATTGGCATTCTGCGTGCAGGTGGGGATACAAAATTCTCGCTTATCCTGGATGGTCTGGTCATCTGGCTGATCGGTGTGCCTGCGACAGCCCTTGGCGCATTTATTTTCGATTTGCCAATCTATTTTGTTTATGCGTTGACCTTAACCGAGGAAGTAACCAAAGCAAGTATCGGAATCTGGCGTTACCTTTCTAAACGCTGGATCAATGACCTGACAAGACGCGTTGAAGCCATTTCACCTGTTGAACTAATTTAAACGAAAAAATCAGGCTGGATCTTTGACTAGCACACCCAATGTGACGACCGCGATCAACCCAAATACAGCAGATGTGATGAATGTGACCAGGTAGCCAAAAGTGTCTGCCAGGAAACCCCCTATCAAAGGGGCAATTTTCGTCGATGGCGAAATGAGTGTATTTGACATGCCCACGTAAGTTGGACGATCTTGCTCATTTCCAAATTCAAGTGAAATCGCGAGTCCGATGGTCCAGTAACAGGTAGCTGCGATACCCAACAACACCAACACAAGAGAAAATAATGCCGGGATTTTTATGTACAATGCCAGCAAGGCGCTAACTACTGAAGCGATTCCCCCAGGACCATTACCCACTTCTTCGACCATATATCAGCGATCCTGCCAACACGGGATTGGCGATGACCTGGGTGATCATGAGAATGCCGGCCATTACCCATATTCGCAATGATGTTTTGTTTTAGATTTCTTTTTTCAAAAGGAATACTATTCTCTACCATGTGATCCTGGTTAGAAAAACCCCGGAGATTCCGGGGTTTGATTTGAAGTCTCATTTAGTAAGATTCTTCACGTTCGTCTGTATCCCAGGCTTCATCATCCTCTTCTTCTTCCAAATCCTCCCATTCTGCTAATTCGTCATCCTCTTCAGTCCAATCTTCTTCGGCTGCGGTTTCTGCACTGACTGAGTAAGTTTTGCATCCAGCATCCGGGTCCAACTCCACCATTCCAGCGCTGCATATCCCGTCATCAAGAAAAGCGCAATCCAAATAGTGACATTTAATTCGAGCCATGTAATTTTCCTCCTAGTTGCGTTTTAGTATAACTGCCTTGCTGTATCAAAAATATTGAAGCAACGAAAATCGTTGTCATGCAAATTGCGGATAATATACACCATTGACATGTCATTTTAATTACGAAAAACTCAAGATAAGTTAAGTAAAACGAGAACAAGAATCCAAACAAACCAATCCCAAAAATAAGCAATTTGACATAAGGTCTAAGAAATGCAATTTTCGGGCCAAGAAAGACCAGGAGCAATATTGCAAGGTAACTAATCATCCCAAAAAGCGCTATTGGAATTCCCCACAATTCAGACCATTGACTTGCATTAACAGTTGCACAATCCCCCAATCCTGGCGTGCAATAAATAGGTGCGTGAAATAATTTAACATAAGATAGATAAGCCGCAACTATAAATCCCACAAGTGAGAATATCCAAATCACTGTTATTGTGAAGTTTTTTATTGATGATCGTGGCATTTTTTGAGCATTGCTCATTTATAAGTCCAATTAAACAGAACAATCCAGCATGAAAAACGGCAATAGTATATCATGTTTTAGCCTGGTTTCAACCTGTGGGCTTCCATGACATTTGGGAGATTTTCGATTTTCGTAAGAACGCGTGCCAATTGTGCAATATCGGAAATCTCAACAACCAGATCCAGGTACGCCAGGTTGTGATTGATGGTTATCTTGATATCGTTTACATTGATGCTTTCATCGGTCAGAAGATTGGAAATGTCTCCCATGAGACCTTGCCGATCATAGGCTTTGATCTGTATTTCAACCGGAAATGTCAGTTGGGGTTCTCCCCACGACACTCGCACAAGCCTGTCGCGGTCCTTAATACGCAGCATATTCGGGCAATCCTGACGGTGGATGGTTGCGCCTCGCCCGCGTGTAATATATCCGATAATGTCATCTCCGGGAACTGGTTTACAGCATTTGGCGTAGGTTGTAAGTATATTTTTAAGCCCAAGTACAGAAACGGCGTTTCCACTCAAATCCCTTACCGGAACACCAGGTTTGACAAGCACCTCATCCGCGGGAGTGGTTTCGACATCCGATAACAGGTTGATGATGTGCCCAATTGAGATATCCCCGCATCCTACTGCAACGTAAAGATCATCAAGGGTACGAAAATCAAAACTTGTTGCCAGTTTTTCCAGGTTGAAATCGGTCAAACCAAGCCGGCGTAATTCCTTGTCGAGTATCTCTTTTCCCTGACTGAGGTTTTGTTCACGATTCTGATGCTTAAACCATTGCCGGATTTTGGAACGGGCTCTCTGAGTTTTTACCAGTCCAAGATTGGAGTTCAACCAATCCCGGGAAGGGCCTCCCTGTTTTGCTGCAAGTATCTCCACCTGGTCGCCGGTTTTTAGAATGTGATCGAGACTAACAAGTTTTCCGTTAACTTTGGCACCACGGCACCTGTGACCGATCTCGGTGTGGACATTGTAGGCAAAATCAATGGGGGTTGAACCAGCAGGAAGATCTATGATGTCACCGCGGGGGGTGAAAATATAAACCCGATCCTGGAAGACATCAGTCTTCATGCCATCAACAAATTCATTAGCGTCCTCGACCTCCTGGCGCCATTCCATAAGCTTTTTCAACCAGTTAATGCGTTGCTCATATACTTCATCACGAGGACCTTTTTCCTTGTATTTCCAATGAGCAGCAATGCCAAACTCAGCGTTCTCATCCATCTCTGCAGTCCGGATCTGTACCTCAAGCGGCTTACCATCGTCGTATAAAATAGCTGTGTGGAGTGATTGATAGAAATTATCTTTCGGGGCTGCAATATAATCATCAAATTCGTTTGGGATCGGTCTCCAATTGGTATGGATGACCCCAAGCGCAGCATAACATGCGGGGATATCTTTTACGATCAAGCGTACACCGCGGAGATCCCTGACCAGTTCAAAGGGTTTATTCTTTTCCACCATCTTTCGATAGATCGAATAAATATGTTTTGACCGACCTGTAATTTCAACTTTGATCCCCACTTCTGCAAGCACTTTTTTAAGACGGGTCAGGATCTCTTCCATCTGACGTTCCCGTTCCAACCGGGTTTCAGAAAGGTTTTGAGCGATCTCTTTGTATTTTTCAGGATTGGTGTAGCGGAAGCCCAGGTCTTCAAGTTCCCATTTCAACTGCCAGATGCCAAGGCGGTTTGCCAGCGGGGCAAAAATATCCAGAGTTTCCTGGGCAATCCGGTGGCGTTTCTTTTCAGGCATGTAACCGAGCGTGCGCATATTGTGCAAACGGTCGGCCAGCTTGATCAAGATCACGCGGATGTCTTCACCCATGGCAAGGAATGTTTTCCGCAAAGTCTCATTTGCCAGGTCGCGGCGGCGGTCACGAGCGAGAGGGGAATCGAGCAGTGAATCATCTTCAGCATCCGTGTTTTGAGAAAGCTGCTCAAATATCTGGGCTTCGTGCTGATCGGCGCGCGATACACGTGGAAGGTGGGTGAGTTTGGTTACCCCATCTACCATGCGTCTGATCTCTTCGCCAAATTCCCGGCTGATATCCTCGAGCGTTACAGGAGTATCCTCTACGGTATCATGCAATAAACCGGCAACGACTACGACCGGTTGGACATTAAGCTCAGCCAGGATGATCGCAACAGCAATACAGTGGGTAATATAGGGTTCGCCGGAAACGCGTTTCTGGTTTTCGTGGGATTTTTCAGCAAATTTGTAGGCATGGATAATCAACTCACGATCGACCATGGAATAGGTTTCCGGAAGTGCTTCGAGCAGGTTTTCGAGTAATGGGGCTAATTTTTCAGTACTGATCATTTTGCCCAAACTGTGTAGATTCGCCCTAGTATAACATCAATAATTGGATTCAAAATTGTGACAAAGTTTATCGACGTCAAGGTCAAGAAACGAGTTTACTTCCATATCCGCATGTGAGGTATTCATGGTTTTTGTTATCTCGTTGGGAACAGCAATCACAAAGATCCCGGCGGTTCGGGCTGCAGTGATCCCATTCGGGGAATCTTCAAAAACAATTGCTTCGGAAGGGGATATGTTGAAGTGTTCTAATGCAGCCTGGAATAGATCGGGCGCTGGTTTGACATGCTCGACATCCTCCGCGGTCAGGATGAAATTGAAATAATTAAATAAATCAAGGCGGGTTAAATGCGTCAATACCCAGTCACGTGGTGAACTGGAGGCGACCGCCATATTCAGCCCCTTTTTTTGAGCTTTTTTAATAAATTCGAGTACCCCTGGTTGTATGGGTACATCACGAAGGATCTCATGTGCACGTTCCAACTGGATCTCCCTGATCCGTGCCGGATCCACCTTCATATCTACTTGTGCACAAAGATCGAGTGCAGGGTCATATGCGCTGGGACCGGTGCCGATGGCTTTTGCCCAATGGGCGTACGTAAAAGGAAGGTGGAATTTGTAAAATATTTCTTTCCACGCGAGAAAACCAGGTACTTCAGTATCAAGTATCAATCCGTCGAAATCAAAAATCAACCCTTTTAGCGCCATGAGTAATCTATTCCTGCTTTCCGGGTTATTTTAACTTTTCCTCACCCGCAAAATTCCGGGAAGGAGAAAGATATAATAGCGTTTCTTCATCATCCGTGGTGGTTTGATCTAATACGATTCGTGTGATGAGTTCGCCGCCTGAAGGGCCGAGCATGAATCCCTGACCGCAAAGCCCAACTCCGAGGATGAAGTTGGAATTTTGAGGTGAGCGACCGATGATAGGAAAGCCATCCGGGGTCATCGGATAAAGACCTCGCCAGGTACGCCGCACCCGAATATTCTTTAACCTCGGCATGATCTCGATCATCCGACGGGATACCATTGGGAGAAAACTACTTGTTTCGTTGGTATCGTTACCCCATGCGTTGGGCTTGGGGGTGATACAAAATATGATCTGTCCGGTTATGTGTTGATAAAAATAGTAATTGGACGATCCTGCCGTAGGCCGAATATCCACCACCATCGGTCCGAGGAAGCGGGCCACCGGTTCGGTGATGGCGGCTTCATGCGAATCGGGTTTAACCGGTATATCGATCCCAACCATAGCTCCTACATCAGCTGCAGAGGCACCCGCTGTGTTGATAACCATGGCAGTACTGTAAGTATTCTTCGAGGTAACGATACTGGTAATCAGGTTATTTTTTGTAATCAATCCTGTTACTGGTTCAGAGAAGTGAAAAACAGCCCCCTCTTCAACAGCGTGCGTAAAGTAAGCGTGATTCACAAGCATTGGGGAAGCGCTTCCATCTCTTGGTGAAAACGTTCCACCGATCAGACCTTCCGGGTTCAGGTCAGGAATTAATTCCAACAGGCTTTTTCTGTCAAGCCAGTCATTCTCAAGACCATAAGATTTTTGGATCGTCAATAAGTCTTTGAGAACTTTTTCTTCTTCTTCGCGATAAGCAACAAAAGAATATCCGCATTCATCCCATTCGATATCGTCGCCAAATTGGTCCTTGAATGTTGAAAAGATCTCAATGCTGCGCAGGCACATGCGAATTTTCGCCGGATCAGAATGGGTGGCACGAATCCCGCCGATCGCACGTTTATTCGAACCCTGTCCGACACTGGGGACGGATTCAAGAACCAAAACCTTCATACCAGCTTTTGAAAGATAGTACGCGGTGGGGGTTCCAATTGAACCAGCGCCGATGATGATTGCATCGAAATTAGTGTTATTGACCATCGGATTGTCCTTCAAGGGTATCGCCAGCAAATAAACCAAGGGGGACTTCGATAAAAACCGGTCTTTTTGAAGCTTCGATTACCTGGTTGGCAGGAACCCCTTCTTCGCGGAAGAGCCGAAGGATTAGCGGAGCGCAGGTTTTTGCGCCGCATGCTCCCATGCCAGCGCGGGTGACAGTTTTTATCTCATTAATATCGTGGTAACCCTTTCGGATGAGGTTGCGAATTTCACCAGCAGTAACATGCTCACAGCGGCAAACGATCGTATCATCTGCGACATGGTTGACATATTGGAACATGGGATGAGTGATCTGTTCCTTTTGCACTTTTATACCGGCAATCTTAGGGGCGATTTCTTTGGGGGCTTCAACCTGGATGATCATTGTGCGGTCACTGGAAGGGATACTGTGAAGATCAAATACCTCTGTTTCCCCAAGTAAATTACCCTCTGTGTCAAGAATGCAAACAATATCATCCTTTGTAATCGTTCCACTAGAAAACTCATAAGGGATCGAAATAATTGGCTGGTCTGGATTGGCACGGTAATCGACCAGGGTGATGGCCAATCCCGGGCATCCGGCGACACATTTTTCACATACTTCGCAACAATAATTGTTACCGATAAAGGTAGGGATGTTTCGAATATCCTTTTTATCGATGACGATCAGTCCGTGTGGACAAAGCGAGGAACATGGATCACAGGGAATTTCCTGATTGCAGTGAAAAACCGGGATGACACCAACTGGGACGTCAGGGAGTTGTTCAGCAAAAACATTCCCTGGGCGGGATTTTAGGATTTCACCGGTGCGATACCAGGATGCCGGAATTTCCTGAGTGGTAAGTCCCAAGGATTTGGCGATTTCCAATCCTTTTATCTTACCGGAAAAAATGGCAGCCGAAGCTTCGGCTATTTCTTCTGCATCCCCGGCCACAAATGCAGGAATATTAAACTCAACAGCTTTTTGGTAAAACTCGTTCACGGAATCCAGACCTACAGCTATTAGGATGGAATCACATTCAAAGGATTGCTCGGTACCCGGGATGGGTTTGAATTTTTCATCAACTTTAGCGATCGTGACAGATTCCACCGAATCGTTTCCATTGGCGCTGAGGATAGTATGCGAGGTGTAAATAGGCACACCCATACGGACGAGCTTGTCTTTGTGTACTTTATATCCTCCACACTCAGGGAGTGCCTCTACAAGACCTACAACGCCAATGCCTGCCTGTAGAGCATGATAGCCGGCAATTAACCCTACATTACCACCGCCGACGATAAAAAGCTTTTCGGAAGGTTTTACCAGGTCACGGTTGACCAGGGTCTGGAAAGCGCCAGCCCCATAAACTCCGGGCAAAGTATTTCCCTTGAAAGCAAGAAATTTTTCGCGCGCACCACTGGCAACCAAAATGGTTTTGGGGGTTATTAGAACATATTCCTTCCCGTCTTTCAGGATGCCGACTTTTTTATCACTGAAAACTGCAAGGCAGGTGCTCCTTAACCAGATCTCAACTGATGGATATTTCTTAAGCTCAGTTTCAAGGATTGTCGCAATATCAATTCCTCGAGTTCCGGCATAGACTGCATCGGCGGAGCCAAAGAACCGGTGGGTTTGAAGAACAAGTTTTCCCCCAACACGGTGTTTATCATCCACCAGGATGACCTTAATGCCTAGTTTTCCTAGTTCAATCGCTGCAGAAAGACCGGCAGGTCCACCGCCAATGATCAAAACCGGGATTTCGATTTCTTTTATTGGCGAGAATAACGGTTTGCCTGTTACCAGGGGCAACTCAGGATGGTGGTCATTGGGGAAGACCCTCATTCCTTCGGTGACTGTTTCCATACAGGATTTAACAGGTTTTCCATCTGCGATTACCATACATTGAGAACATTGCCCATTGGCACAAAAAATCCCCATTGGGGATCCGTCTTTATGGTGGTGACCAAATACTTTTATTCCATTGGCAAATAATGCTGCAGAAATAGTTTCGCCTTCATTTCCAGTCAGCAATTTGTCCTGCCAGAAGAAAGCAATTGGTTTTTGCTGGGGAATTGTGAGGATGGGGTGTTTGGTGATTCTGTTATTCATTGTCACTGAAAGGACCTCTTAAATTAGTGTAAGCAAAATGTAAACCAGAAATAACCTGTTGAATTTTACCAAATACAACCCGGGTTTCGCAATGAGAAATGACCTAAAAAACGGTGATGTGTTACCTGTTTTCGAGGCGTGATAGAATCATAGCAGAAATTTGAGGAGGTACCCGATGAAAAAGATTGCAGTCCTAACAAGCGGTGGAGATGCACCCGGGATGAATGCAGCTATCAGGGCTGTTGTGCGAACTGCTGTCGTCAGGGGGTGGGAAGTGATGGGGATCCGTGACGGATATGAGGGGTTGATCAATGGAATAATGATCCCACTGGGAACCCGCGATGTGGGGGGGATCCTTCAACGCGGCGGTACTATCCTGGGTAGCGCGCGTAGTGAGGAATTTAAGACTGAAAAAGGTCAAATTAAAGCGATTCGGTCTTTGAATGAAGAAGGAATTGAAGGTTTGGTAGTAATTGGCGGCAATGGCTCGCAGACCGGATCTTTTGCGCTTTACAGTCACGGGTTTCCCGTGGTAGGAATTGCTTCAACGATTGACAATGACCTCGTTGGATCGGATATAACTATTGGCGTTGATACCGCGCTTAACATCGCGCTGGAAGCCATCGACCGTCTTAAAATCACGGCTTCTTCACACAAAAGGGCTTTTTTGGTCGAAGTGATGGGACGGAATTGCGGATACCTGGCATTGATGGCGGCAATTGCAGGCGGGGCAGAATATGTGGTTTTACCTGAATTCGAGACTGACCCTGAAGAGATAGCTAAAGTGCTTACTGATGCATATGAAAAAGGGAAGGCACATGCCATCATTGTCGTAGCGGAAGGGGCGAAATACAATGCAAATACATTGGATGCCTATTTCAAAGAACATCGGGAGCGGCTGGGATTTGATCTTCGGGTGACCATCCTGGGACATACTCAACGTGGAGGTACACCGGGAGCTTATGACCGGGTCTTCGCCAGCAGGCTTGGTGCAGCAGCAGTGGAGCAACTGGCTAATGGGAATTTTGGTGTCCTGGTAGGGCAAATCAATGGAGAATTTGTGGCTACTCCGCTCGATCAAATCGCTGGCAAAACTAAACAGTTGGATAAAAGGCTATTAGATCTGCAACGTATTCTTGACTAAAAAAAAGACCACCTAAGGGCGATCTTCCTTTTTCTGGCGTAAAAAGGCTTCAATAAATCCATCCAGGTCACCGTCCAACACTGCCTGGCTGTTCCCTACCTCATACTCGGTGCGGTGATCTTTAACCATCTGATACGGGTGCAGAACGTACGATCGAATCTGGCTTCCCCATTCAGCTTTTTGATATGCCCCGCGCAGGTCGGCGAGATTTTTCTCCTGCGCAATTTGCGCCAGATCAAGAAGGCGCGCCCTTAACACTCGCATGGCGTTCTCACGGTTCTGCATCTGTGAGCGTTCATTCTGACAGGAAACGACCAACCCAGTAGGGAGGTGTGTAATACGCACTGCCGTGGCGTTCTTTTGGACGTTCTGACCACCTGCGCCGGAAGATTTAAAGATATCGATCTTCAAGTCATCCGGGTTTATTACAACGAGTGGATCTTCCTGCGCAGCTTCAGGCAGGACTTCAACCTGGGCAAATGATGTATGGCGCCGATGGGCAGAATCATATGGAGATAAGCGAACCAAACGATGTACCCCTTTTTCAGGGTGCAGATATCCAAAGGCATACTGACCAGTAACCATGATGCTGACACTTTTGATACCAGCTTCTTCTCCGATCGTTTCGTCTAAAATCTCAGTTTGATAACCTTTCCGTTCACACCAACGCAAATACATCCGTTCCAGCATACCAGCCCAATCCTGGGCATCAGTCCCGCCTTCACCGGTGTTAATCGTTAGAATGGCGTTTCCATGGTCGTATTTCCCACTTAATAAGGTTGACAGGGACAGTTTGTCCAATTCGGCAGTAATAATGTCGGATTCTTTTTCGATTTCTGCCTGAATTGATGGATCATCCATCTCGGAAAGTTCGATGGCATCTTTGATGCGTTGTTCTATCGATGTCCACAAATTCACTTCATCGCGTAGTTCAGATAGCTGCTTCATAAGCGACTGAGCGTTGCGAGGATCATCCCAAAGGGCAGGATTTTCAGATTTTTTCTGTAATTCGGTGAGGGAGTTTTGTTTAGCCCTTAAGTCAAAGACGCTCCATGAGCGAATGAAGGTTGGCAAGATTGTTGCGTAATGATGCAGTAAGTTCTTCCATTAGACCTCTATTCAGATGCCGGCAGGATACTGTCGACGAATTTTCGCGGATCAAAAGGCTGCAGGTCCTCGGGTTTTTCACCAAGGCCAATATATAGAATAGGCAGATTTAATTCTCGCTGGATTGCAAAAGCCATCCCCCCGCGGGCAGAAGAGTCCAACTTGGTTAAGATGATGCCGTTTACTTTTACAGCCTCCTGAAATGCCTTAGCCTGATGTAATGCATTTTGGCCGGTGGTTGCATCCACTACAAGAAAGACTGCATGAGGTGCTCCCGGCATCGCTTTGCCAACCACCCGGTGGACTTTTTTCAATTCCTCCATCAGGTTATACCGTGTGTGCAGCCTGCCTGCAGTATCTACTATTACAATATCCATATTGCGGCTTATGGCAGATTGAACAGCATCATACGCCACAGCTCCGGGATCACTGTCAGGCTGCCCGGCGACAACCGGCAAATTAAGCCGATCTGCCCAAACTTGAAGTTGGTCTATCGCAGCTGCCCGGTAGGTATCTGCCGCAGCCAGCAAGACTTTTTTTCCGGCATCCGAGTAAATTTTCCCTAGTTTGGCCGCAGTTGTGGTCTTGCCAGAGCCGTTGACGCCAACCAGGAGTACAATGGCTGGTTTTTGGTTCTCAAAATCAACTGCAGGAACTGGCATTAACCTTTTCAGGAGTTGCGATCGGAGGAGAGACTTATACTCATCGTTTCTTGTGATTCCCAGCTCAGCAACCTTTTTTTTCATTTCTGAGAGGATTTGAGTTGTTGTCGGAACCCCCAGGTCGGACTGGATAAGTAGTTCTTCCAGTTCATCCCAGGTTTGCTGGGTGACATCCGATGCGCCAACAAGCGCAGCAATTCGCCCGAAAGTTGATTTTCGAGTGCGTTCGAGACTTTGCTTCCATTTTGACAGGTTATCCGGCATAGGACAAAAATTATAACACGCAGAATTTTTATTCGTTAATTGAGGACGCCAACTGACCGCACCCGGCATTGATCTCTATACCCCTGCGCAGACGGATCGTGCATGGAATTCCTTTTCCCTGCAAAACTGCTTGAAAGGCGAGAGCGCGCTCGTGCGTGGTCGTTTTGCCGGTATATTTCTGGGTTGGATTCAGGGGAATGATATTTATATGACAGAGCAATCCTTTAACAAGGTTGACCAATCCCTCGGCATCGCGGGTGGAATCATTCACTCCCTGGATTAACGCCCATTCAAAGGTGATGCGGCGATGGGTTAGTTCCACATATGATTTACAAGCGTCTATTAGATCTGCTAAAGGATACTTTTTATTGATCGGGAGTAGAGATGAACGAAGTTCATCATTCGCGGCATGCAGGCTGATGGCCAGATTAACCTGTTTTTTTCCCTGGGCGAACCGCGTGATTCCTGGAATGATGCCTACAGTGGAAATTGTAAACCGGCGTGCGCCTAGGTTAAAACCCTTTGGATCATTAAGCCGTTCGATTGCTTCGTGGACTGCGTCGTAATTAAGGAATGGTTCTCCCATGCCCATCATGACAATATTGGTGACAACCTGACCCGCATGAGCCAGTTCCCTTGCAAAGAATAGCACTTGTTCAATGATCTCTCCGCTTGACAGGTTTCGCCGAAATCCCATTTGACCAGTGGCGCAAAAAACGCATCCTATGGCACAACCGGACTGGGAGGAGATGCAGAGGGTGTTCCGGTCTTCGTAACGCATTAATACAGATTCAATGGTATTTCCATCCGGCAACCTGAAAAGTATCTTGACTGTGTTTTGGTCTTTGGAAACAAGACGGGTTACCAGGCTGAGGTGATTGAAAGAAAAGGTTTCAGTCAATTGGTCTCGAAGTACTTTAGAAATGGACGTGATCTCACCCGGATATGCTGCAAGATTCTTGTAAAATCCCTCCCATATCTGTCCAGCGCGATATGCGGGTTCGCCAAAAGATTGGAGAGACTCTTTAATTTCGTTTTCAGACAGGTTAAAGAAAAATGGAAGGGTGTTCATCGTATTAATTTACCAGGTCAGCCAATTCCGGCAGAATCAAATCGATCTTTGGCTGCCATGCCACGGCTTCTGATTCTTTCATTACACCAGAAAGAACAGCGGCTGTTTTGCAGCCCAGGTTTTGAGCTCCAAGGATGTCAGTTTCCAGCCGGTCGCCGACGACGAGTGTTTCGCCGGGTATTGTGCCTAACCGATCTAATGCAAATTCATATAAGGCAGGAGAAGGTTTACCGGCAATGATGGCTTTCACATCGGTCGCAGCTTCAAGGGCTGCCAGGATTGACCCAGCTCCAGGAATCAGCCCTTCAGGGGTGGGGTAGGTGCGGTCGGGATTCGTGAAATAGAAAGGCGCTCCTGCGCGTATGAGGAGCGTGGCTTTTTTTAGTTTCCAAAAATCAATTGACCGATCCATTCCGCCAATCACTGCAAGGACATCAGACTCTTTTTGATAGAATCCAGCATCCTCAAGGGCTGTGGTTAGACCGATCTCTCCAAGAGTATAAACAGATCCACCGGTTGGAAAACGTTGTTTAAGCAAATACACCAAAGCCATGGCTGAATTAATCACCTGTTCTTTTTGAAGGTGTACCCCGAATCCCGCCATTTTTTCCAAATACTGCTCAGGAGTACGCGTGCCGTTATTGGTGGCAAGAATCACCTTTAGCTTTAACTCCTCGAATCGCTCGAACGTACGCGGCAGGTCTCCGACGGGTAAGTTTTCACGCCATAATACCCCGTCCATATCAAGTATGAGCGATTTGATTTCTCCGACGCCAGGCATGTTCATGTTCCCTCTTAAAAACAGACCGGATGAACACTCACCCGGTCCGAATTTGGATCTACTTGGTTTTTTGTTCAGGCGGGATCAAAACCTGGTCGACCAGACCATAGGCAACTGCTGCCTGGGCATCCATGTAGAAATTGCGGTCAGTGTCACGCTCAATGATATCCTTTGGCTGTCCGGTGCTCTCAGCAAGGATTTCCATCAAGCGGGCTTTAAGCCGCAAAATCTCCCGTGCCTGAATCTCGATGTCGGATGCCTGTCCTTCAGCGCCACCCAGCGGCTGATGCATGTGAACTGTGGCGTGAGGCAACGCATAGCGTTTGCCTTTGGTACCCGCCGCCAGCAGAACCGTTCCAAAAGAGGCAGTTACCCCAACCGCAACTGTGCTGATCTTGTTGGGGATCATCTTCATAGTGTCATAGATGGCGAGACCGGAGTAGATTTGACCGCCAGGGGAATTGATGTACATTTGAATGTCGGCATCCGGATCCTCACGGCTGAGAACCAGAAGCTGGGCAACGACTGCATTAGCAACCTGGTCGTCAATTGGAGTACCGACGAAGATAATACGCTCGCGGAAGAGCAGTGAATAGATATCATATGCCCGTTCACCCCGTCCAGAAGACTCGACGACCATCGGCATTACTGATTTAAAATTTCCAGAATTCATTTTTCTCCTTTTTCTATACCCGGGGATTTTTTATCCCCAGTCTTTTCCACCTTTTTTACAGGTTTCTTGGTTTTAACCGGTTCTTTAGATTCGGTTTCAGTTTTTGGTTCAGTTGCTGCTTTCTTAGTCTTGACAGTTTTTTCAGCTTTTGGTTCTTCAGTTTTTTCTTCGGCTTTTCCGGTCGCGATATCTTTCAACCGGTTGAGAACCTGGCGGTTAAGTACACGAGAGGCAGCTTCCATTGCCAGTGCATTAGCCACTCTTTCGTTCTTGAGTTGTTTTTGCAGTTTCTTGATATCTGTTGACTCCTGCATCTCGCTGATGATCTGCGTATACTCACTTTGCAGATCCTCATTCTTGATTTCGACTTTTTCTTCCTTGGCAAGCTTATCCAGGACCAATGATCTTTCCAGACGCTTGCGGGCTGCAGGTTTGATCTCTTCTTCAAGCCAGGCAGCACGTTCTTTCTTAAGTGTTTTTAAATATGTATCCAGTTCCATGCTCTGCTTGGAAAGGTCTTCCTTGACATGTTCTTCAACATGTTCCATCTCATGTTCCAAAACTTGCGGAGGGTATTTGATGGTGGCTTTTTTGATCAGCAGATCGATGAGTTCATCAAAGTAACCCTGCTCATATTCTGCTGTGGTACGATTTTGCAATTGTTCTTTGATGGAATCGCGTAATTTCTCAACTGTTTCAAATTCGCCGACTGTTTGAGCAAAAGCATCATTCACTTCTGGCAGCGTCATTGATTTGACATTTTCAACCTTGACATGGAAATCAACCTCTTTTCCGCGCAGCTTGTCATAATTGGAATCTTCGGGGTAGGTATAGCGGACAACTTTTTCGTCATTGGCTTTGAGACCTTTGAGATTGTCGCCAAATCCGGCATACGGGAAATCGACCACTTCGGGATCTCTTTCACCAACCACAACCTGGAGAGGAGAGTCTTTGAGAAGCTCGGCTATGTCATCCGCGGCGGGATTGACAAGGTTGGCGTCAAGCTTGACGTAGACCAGGTCGCCGTCTTTGGCAGCTCTTTCGACAGGTTCAGCCGTTGCATAACTCTTTTTTAAGCGTTCGATAAATGTATCGATCTCTTTTTCAGTGACAGATTTCAATGAATATTTTTTACGCAAAGTTTTGTAATCACCTAAATCGACGGCGGGTTCAAGGGGAATAACGAATGTGAACTTGAGAGGATCACCTTTGTCGATATTTTCGAGGGTACCCGGGGCAGCCGGTTCGATCTTAGCCTCTTCCAGGATTTTCGGATATTGATCTTCGACCATTAATTCGATGGCTTCCTCTTCGATCGCAACATCTCCGTACAAACGGACGATGACATCGAAAGGAGCTTTTCCCGGGCGAAAACCTGGAATTTTGCCTTTATCGGCAATCTTTCGGGCTGCCTGGTGTTTGAACCGCTCAAGTTCGCTGGCTGCAAATTCAGCGATTACTTTTGACTGATGGTCGGCTTGTGGTTGGATTTCAATTTTCAATGGATTCACCTTTCAATATGCCTTTTGTTTGTTTTTGTTGGTGGGGAAAGAGGGACTTGAACCCTCACGCCTCGCGGCACATGATCCTAAGTCATGCCTGTCTGCCAATTCCAGCATTTCCCCAGCGACTAGGGATTATAAGCGACAGGGGGGTTCAAGTCAATTCGTAAAACCAATATTCTAATAATCTTCCTATATTCATAAATTGAACGGAAACTTGCAATTTCTCATTAATATCATGCGATAGTGGACTATAATCCTCTCGTTTGGTAAATTCTTGTATTCAGAGGATATCCTTGAGTAAGGTATATAATCCCGACTCTGCTGGAAAAGACCGCAACCACTTATCAAAAACCATCGTTTTGGCACTGCGAGAACTTATGAAGCAACCAGAACCCAATGCCGAAACCAGGGATATTGCTGCATACGTTGTACTGGCACTGGCCGAGATCAGCAAGAACATTGACGTGAGCGTAGAAGCCTGGGAAAAACGGGGGTACTGGGTAAAAGCAGACCGTTTCCGGCTGGATTGGGAGTGGAGCGGCAAGTTAAGTAAAGAGCTTCATAAAAGTCTGATCGCGGAGGAGTGGGGCAGCGTAGCAATGACCGCGGTGAAAATTGGCGGGAAGTTCAATAAACTGACAATTGCAGAACATCACCGACTGGGAACTCCCTGGGTTGGAGCTTACAATCAATTAATTAAAAAATAGACCGCTTCGAAAGAAAAAGAAGCGGTTTATTTTTCCTATAGCATATCTTATTTCTTATTCAGGATGATTCGGGCATCGGCCACTTTCAACCCTGCGCCTTCTTCATAAACTAATACCGGGTTGGCATCAGACTCTTTGATCTCATCTTCAAGGTCATGGACCAGGGTTGAGTAGTCGCAAATCGTCTGTGCCAATACCTTGCGATCACGGGGTTTTTCACCACGGACTCCGGCAAGGATTGCAGCGCTTTTAATCTCGCCGATCATTTCCTCAGCCTGCGACTTGTTGATGGGAGCGACACGGAAGGTGACATCTTTGAGGACTTCTACGAAGATGCCGCCCAGACCAAACATCAGAGTGGGTCCAAAAGACGAGTCATTGACTGAACCGAGAATGGTTTCAGTTCCCCAGGGAGCCATTTCCTGAACGCAAATTCCGTGAATATTGGCATCTGCTTTATAGGCTTTAGCGTTTTTCAATATCGTTTTGAATGCATCGCGTATGCCAGCCTCATCCTTAATATTGACTTTGACACCGCCGGCATCTGATTTGTGCAGGATATCAGGAGAGACTATCTTTAGTACCAGGGGGAAACCGATCTTTTTCCCAATTTCAACTGCTTCTTCTTCAGTTTTTGCCAGTTCGGTGATTGTGACTGGCAACCCGTAGGCGCTAAAGACGCCTTTGGCCTCGATCTCGGTGAGTGAATCCCGTCCATCTGCCCGGGCTTTATTGATAATCTCGAGGGCAATCTTCTTTGCCCTGGGATTTGACTTTACTCCTTCATGGTTCTTATGCTCCTGCAATTGAGCGTATTCTCGTAATGAAGCCATGGCGTTGACGGCAATATCAGGGGCACCGAAGGCGGGAATGCCGTGTTCGACCAGCCACGCCATTGCTTTGTCGGACTTTTCTCCACCAACAAAGGAAACTGTGACTGGCTTATGCTTGATCCCGGAATCGTCAATGGCTTTCTTGATGCTTTCAGCAATCTCCTGAGGATTGGTCATGGCAGTTTCACAATAAAGAACAACGAGTCCGTCTGTCCATTTATGACCAAAGGAGAACTTAGTTGTTTGATAATACCAATCGGTCCCGGCCATACCCGTCATGTCGACTGGATTCTTGGCAGAGCCAAAATCCGGCATATGTTTTTTCAATTCTTCCTGAACGTCAGCGGGAGCAAAATGTAACGGGATGCCATATTTTTCAGCGGCATCGGTGGCTAAAACACCAACTCCGCCACCATTGGTAAGAATTAGCAGATTTTCGCCTTTCATCGGGGGCTGTTGTGAAAGGGTTAATGTGCGATCAAAAAGATTGTTGAGATCACTGGCTTGAATCACACCAGCCTGTTTGAAAGCAGAATTATAGATCTTGGCAGCGCCAGCCAGGGAACCGGTATGGGAGGCAGCCGCAGCCGCACCATGCGCAGAGACACCAGATTTGAGGGCAATGATGGGTTTCGTGGATTTCCTGGCTGCATCAATGAATTTTCGTCCTTTTTTCAACCCTTCGATGTAAAGACTGATGCAAGTGGTATCTTTGTCGTCATCAAACCATTCGATGAGATCGGCAAAATCGATGTCGGACATGTTGCCAATGGAGATCAACTTGTCAAAACCAACATGCTTGGTGTAGGTTGCCATATCGAGGGCGATGAGAAGTGCTCCGGATTGGGTCACCAGAGAAGCTCTTCCTGGGAATGGAAGACCAGGGGCAAAAGACCCATTAAATTTATCGGAGTTCGAAAGAGATCCTACGATGTTCGGACCAAGAATTCGCATACCATATCTTGCAGCGATAGCAAGCATTTCATCTTCAAGGTCTTTTCGGCCGACTTCGCTGAACCCGGAGGTAATTACAATTAAGCCTTTGACGCCTTTCTTGCCGCATTCTTCAGTTACTTCATTCATATACTTGGCAGGAACCGTGATGATTGCAGAATCCACTTCGCCAGGGACATCGGTCACGTTTACATAGGCTTTCAAGCCAAGAATTTCAGGGGTGTTATTGTTGATTGGGTAAATCTTACCTTTGTAACCGCCATCCTGAAGATTTTTGATAACGGAATAACCGATCTTGCCTGGGGTGGCTGACGCCCCGATCACAGCCACCGATTTGGGTCGAAGCATCTGATTCAAAACGTTATTATCCACTATTTCCTCCTAGAATTATTCAATTGTGTTATGAGATCGAATATGATTTAATTATTAATGAGAACACAGTTTTATTTTATACATTTTTGGCAAAACAAATGTATTAACTTAGCTAATCATTCTTCCTTATTCAGTTGGAGTAACCATGATCGAGATCTCGATCCAAAATCCAGACTCAAGTATACCGCTTAACTCGATCAAAGCGATCATTCAGTCTGCAATTTCTGCTGCAGAACCGGCAACCCTTGTTTCACGAAACCTGGAACTAAATAAAAATATATTGCGCGTAGGCGAAAAAGGCTTTGAGATTTTTCCATCCAGCCGGATTATTATAGTCAGCCTGGGCAAGGCGGGGATGGAAATGGCCAGGGGGGCTGAAGAAAAATTGGATCAAAGGATTAACAAGGGGATTTGCGTTTGTAAACATCGATCCGCTGATATTAAGCTGCGGCGTTTTTCTGCCATGGAGTCCTCCCATCCGATCCCTGATGAGCGCAGTGTGATTGCAGCATTAAACATAAAGAAGACAATAAGTGGGCTAAACAAGGAGGATATTGTCCTGCTACTGCTTTCCGGAGGGGGGTCTGCTTTAGCTTGCCTGCCGTCAGAAGGAATTTCACTTGCTGACATTCAACAAATCACCTCACAATTGTTAAGAAGCGGGGCTTCGATTAATGAGATGAATACAGTCCGCAAGCACCTGGATGTATTTAAAGGGGGAGGGTTTTTACGCATGGCGCAACCTGCCCAGGTTGGTGTTCTTGTCCTGTCAGATGTCATCGGTAATCCATTGGATGTGATTGCCTCCGGTCCAGCTATTATTGATCCCAGTACATTTACAAATGCCCTTGATATTGTAAAAAAAAATATCCCGAAAGCAATAATCCCGCCAAACGTATTGGATCTTTTCGAGCGGAAATCAAAAACAGAAGGACCATCATTTGGAGAAATTGAACAGGGAACAGGATTAGTCGCGTACCATAAGGTTATTGGCAGCAATCAGCTTTCTGTTAATGCTGCGGAAGCGATGGCAAAAAAACTAGGATTCAACACCGAGGTCGTCTCTTACGATCTGCAAGGAGAAGCCAGGCTGGCATGGAAAAAACTACTTGATCATTCTCAGCCCAGACCTTTTGCCATCTTTGCTGGCGGTGAGACAACTGTAACCGTTACAGGCAATGGGGTTGGAGGAAGAAACCTTGAATTAACCCTGGGGGCAGTTGAAGCGATATCCAAAGAAAAAAACATGGCATTGGTCTCAATCGCGACTGACGGTGAGGATGGGCCAACGGATGCTGCAGGAGCACTGGTCTCTTCGGATAAAATGCCGGATTTAGAATTTTTAGCGAAATGTTTGCAGAACAACGATTCTTACAATTACTTTCAAAAGACCGGCGGCCTAATTCAGACCGGTTCGACCGGTACCAATGTAAACGATATTGCTTTTCTGATTGGATATTAATCAATCACTTTAGATTATTGGATTTACCCACACTGGTGTGCATTATCTTCTAGCACTTAATTAGGATGGTTTTTTTAGTTACTAAAATAACAGCCCTGCGTCGCAGGATTGTTTATCTATGAGTACCTAGCTTTAATTGAGGGTATCAGGTACTCCTCAAATGCCCTTTTTTCGTTATATTCGGGTTTCCATCCCCAGTCGCGTGCAGCCGCGGAATCATCTACATCCCCTGGCCAACTATCCACAATTACCTGGCGCGCCTGGTGAGGTTCAAACGTAACGACAGCTTTAGGGAAGGCTTTCTTCACATGGTTGTAAAAGTCGAGAGCAGTGGGGGAAAAACTTGTAACGTTGTACACTAATTGGGATAGATTCTCGCGTGGTGCGGCTTCGAGCTGTAGCATGGAGCGGACTGCGTCCGGCATGACCATGAAAGGCAGCCGGGTATCGGGACGAACAAAACAGGCATAGGGGATTCCCTGGGCGGCATGATGTAGCATCTCGGGACCGTAATCACTGGTGCCGCCGGTGGGGACGGTGACTGAACTGATCAATCCGGGGAAGCGTAAGCAGCGAAAATCGACTGAAAATTTCATGTGATCCGCTGCAAGTTGACGGTAATGAGAGGTGTAATAATTACCGAGGTATTCACAATAGAGTTTATTACAACCATACATCGTGATCGGATTGCACCAATTGTTTTCCTTGATTTTGCCAGACTTTTCTTTTTCCGAAACGGAGGGTAAGCCATATGCGGCAATAGAACTAGGGTAAATGAATTTTACCGGTCTTCCCTGCCAGGAGCTTTGTTCAACAGCCAGGCGTAAAAGATTCAACGTTCCTTCAACGTTCACTCGATGGGCAGTCTCAGGATTGTATTCGGCTTTGGTGGATAAGATGGATGCCAGGTGGTATATCGTGCGTATTTCAAATTCAGCCACAAGACGCCCGAGTAGCATGGAATCCAAAATATCGCCCTGGATAAACCGCTCACAGTGAGGTACCAGTGATTGATCCAAGGGTTGGACATCCATCGCTACAATGCTGTATTTTTTTGATTCTCCAAGATAAGAAATCAAGCCATGACCAATCTCGCCATTAGCGCCAGTGATTAAGACAATTTCTTTTCGCATCGTTTATCCTTTCAGTTTTTGAGTAAAAGAATAAAAAAGGGTTCTGAAAAAAATCCAGAACCCTTTATTGCTTATACAGTTTGGGGAGTTTTCTTAAACCAGGTTTTCCATTCCTTCTTTTCCCACACCACGAGAATCGGCGCAGCAATGAAGATGGATGAATAAGTACCACTGAGGAGACCTACCAACAGGATCACCGCAAATTCCCGCAGGGTTACGCCACCGAACAGCGCAAGAGATAGCAGGAGGAACTCCACGGTCATCAGCTGAGTGTTGATAGAACGCTGCAGGGTCTGGATGATGGAATGATTCGCAAGGGTTTCGAAATCCAATTTGCGATAGATCCCGGAATTTTCGCGGATTCGGTCAAAAACAACGATCTTATCCTGTACCGAGAAACCAATCACAGTTAACAGCCCAGTAAGGTAAAGCGAATCGACCTGCCAACCCCAGAAAGTTGTCCCATAACCGGTGAGTGCAAGTACGATAAGAACATCATGTATCATGGCTATAATGGCGCAGATTCCGTAGCGGAACGAGTGTTGAATACCACGGAACGCAAAGGTGATGTAGATAATGACAGCGATTGCCGCTATAATCACAGCCCATAAGGCGCGAACTGCCACGCCTTGACCAATCGAGGCACCTACAGTGTCGGATTTTTGAACGATCAATGGTTGATCGGACAACTTGGTCAATTCAGAAACGACCGTCTGCCGCTGGGTATCATCGAGGGTTGAAGACCGTAAGATTAACAAATCTTTCCCACTTGTTTGAATTTGAGCGTCCTTAATCCCAACCGCATCAAAAATACCTTTAACCTGTTCTGTCGAAGGTAAAACTCCTGATGAATATTGAATCTCGAGTAGAGTTCCACCTTTAAAGTCAATTGATCGCGGGTCTCCATGAGTGAACAACAAAATCAAGCCGGAGATGATTACGACCAACGAGAAAGCAAAGAAATAGTACCTTTTTCCAAGGATGTTAAGCATTTTCTGAACTCCTTGCTCCAAACAATTTTCCAATCTGAGATGGTTTTACTGCATCGATCACGATACTAAGTAAGGTGCGGGTAACGAAAATTGATGTAAATAAGGATACAAACACACCAATCGCAAGTGTAAGTGCAAAGCCTTTAACGATGCTGGCTCCAGAAGCAGAACCAAACCAGAAGAGAATGACACTTGTGATGATCGTTGCAACATTTGAATCGCGAATTGAAGGCCACGCTCGCCGCCACCCAAGGTCAATAGCCTGTTTCAGTGAGCGGCCATTTCGCAATTCTTCCTTTAATCTCTCAAAGATGAGGATGTTAGCATCGAGCGCACTTCCTGTAGACAGTAAGAAACCGGCGATACCAGATAATGTTAGTGTTACCGGAATGAGTTTGAACAAAGCGAATGTGATGGCCCCATAAATTGCGATGGCTGCAACAGCCACACCACCAGGAAGTCGGTAGTAAATGATCATGAATAGAGCAACAATTGAAAAACCGATCAACCCAGCAACCAGACTCTTGTTGAGAGAATCGGCACCAAGGGAAGGACCAACGATTCGGCTTTCCACAATTTCCACCGGGATCTTCAGGCTACCATAGCGGAGGGTAATTGCCAGTTTGTTTGCTTCTTCACTTGTAAAGGAGCCTGTGATTTGACCACTTCCATCGGTAATGGCATTATTGATAGAGGGGCAGGAAATTACTTTTTTATCGAGAACGATTGCGAGATATTTGCCAATGTTCGCAGTAGTATGATCCTTGAAGACTTTTGCTCCATTATCAGTGAGTACGAAATCGACAGCAAAACCAGTTCCGCTGGTTGAAGCGCTGATATTTACAGACTTAATATCTCCGCCAACCATAACCGTGTGATAAACAGTCGCAGGGATTTCAGTACCGGTTGCAGCAGGAGTGCTTGCATCAGGTGTTGATGTGACGGCAGGTTGCGTTGGGGATACCGCGGAATCAGTGGATTCACCAGTATAATCAGTTTGAACAATCGTATCGGGTTGAAGATAAGTGGTTCCCGCATCAATAAACTCAAGTAAACCAGTTTGTTTTACAGCGGCGATCACATCTTCAGTATTCGTTAGACCCGGGAATTCACCCAGAATGTATTTATCGCCGGCAACCTGGAAAACAACTTCGCTGACACCTAAACCATTGGCTCGGCTCTCCAGGATTTTTGCAGTATCTTCCAAACCCTGCTTGGTGGTTGCCATGTTATCTTTGGCAGCCAGCAACACTTGCATCCCACCTCGGAGGTCAAGACCAAGAACCGGGTTCATCGTGCGGTGAAATTTTCCGATTGTCAACCCCGTGCTACCTTCTGGTCTCGGGAGGTCGACCCATACTACAAGTGCAACAAGCATAAAAATCAATATAAGTCTTACATAACGTCGATCCATATTCTTGACAACCTCCAATACAAACAAAATCCAGCATCCGCTGGCGGGAACTGTGGAATTATACTCCAAACGTGGGTGAATGGAAATTATTTTTAAGCAATAATAAGTTCCAAAAGACTTTTTTGGATGATTGCACAAACTTCTTCAATAGTTAAATCATCTGTTTTAATAATGAGATCAGCGTTTTCCCTGGCGTGACTGAGTCGGTTGACCTGTTCATCATACTCGGCTTTCGTCCAATTAAGATTCCTTCGGATAAGCGTCTGTGGATATGAAGCCTCAAGATAAACCAGGACATCCGGATCCGTCAATTGCTTCCACATGGTTTTTACGTAGGAATGTTCCTGGGCGATATGTCGACAATCATATCCAAGGGAGGTTAGCCTGGCTATGCATGATGTTTTACCTGAGGCACAAACCCCGACGATTCCGATTAGAGGTTTTTCTCGCTTGGAGGGTTTCAAGTCACCCCAAATTGGACGCTGGTTATGATATTTAAACCTGAGGTGGAGTCAGCAAAGGTGGAACTGGAAGTAAAAAGGTCATGCGCCTGATCTGATCTGCTTCAGTCGAATTTGTTCTCAAAACGACGACACTCATATCGTCATTAGGACGGTTATTATCCAGACGCATTGATTGCGAGAGTATCATGTCAGCCAATTCCTGGGCTGTGGGATCCTGATCTTCGAGAATTGCTTCAATGAGTGTGCAAATATCAAGGGTTTGTCCAGTTCGATCACCAGCATCGCGAATTCCATCAGTGTACATGATAATAGTTATTCCACTTTCAAGCGCGAATTCAGTAATCGAGGGACGAATGTTTCGTGAGGTTCCGATGGAGACACTTTCACCGGAGATGCATTCCAACTTCTCACGCCTGGCAATGAAAACAGGGGAAGGGTTATTACGAGTGATGACAATCGTTCCAGTTTGGAGATCTGCAGATAAAATGTTCAGGGTAGCGGTAACTTTACCGTTGCGCTCCGTAAAGAGATAGTCAGATGCAGCCCGGGCAGCAGCGCCATCCCGAACACCTTCCGCCAGTAGTCCAATCACTTTGCGGACCACCATCGTGGAAATTGCCTTTGCCCCTCTTCCAGAGGTTTGACCATCTGCCAGGACTATCGAAATTCCACCATTGGGGCGCTCAACGATTTCAAGAGTGTCGCCACTTTCGGAGGTGGCATACTTGTTGATCTTTGCAACCGCTGCATGGATTTCCATAAATAGATTTTACAACAAATGCGATTAATCACAATATTCTAAATGAATCACCTTGAACAATCGCCTTGAATCGCTTGACGAGATTACACCGCAAGGGTATACTCTATCCGCCTGTCACAAGAATGACGGGTGGTGAATTTTTGACAGGAGATTTAAAATGGTACCTCTTCCAAAACGGAAACTCTCTAAAGGCCGCCGCGACCGCCGACGTTCACAAGACGCGCTGCAAACCGCTAACCTGGTTCAATGCAGCAATTGTGGCGAAATGCGTCTTCCTCACACGGTTTGTCCCAATTGTGGGCATTACCAGGGCAAGGAAGTCCTTGATCTCGGTAAAGAAACCAAAAAGAAATAATTACATTACCGGACGACAAAAAAAACGGGCATTGCCCGTTTTGGTTTTAATGCATTAGTGTAATTTATTCCTCTGGAGGCATCTCAATATCTGGTTCTGGCTCTGGGCGGATGTAGGGAGTATACCGAGCCAATAACCTGCCTGGTAATTGACCTTGTATAAAAATTCCTTTTCTAAAATGCTCCACCCTTTTTACATGTCCCTGTTCGTGAAAGAGGGATATCAATTGACCATCAGTGTAAGGGATTTGAACTGAAATTTCTTCATAATTTTCGAACAACTCCAACTCGATTTTTTTCAGGAGTTCTGAAAACCCTGTTCCCTTAAGCGCAGAAATGACCACAGCATCCGGAAATTTTTTCGTTATTTGGTGAATTTCACCAGGATTTAGTATTTGGTCAACTTTGTTAAGAACAATGATCGTGGGTATGTGCTGTGCGTTAATTTCTTCAAGAGTCTGTTCAACAGCCCTGGTTTGCTCAAGTGCATTGGGGTGATTAATATCAACCACATGCAGCAACAGGTCAGCTTCTGAGATCTCTTCCAATGTCGCCTGGAAAGCCGCTATCAGTTGAGTAGGGAGTTTTTGTATAAAGCCAACAGTGTCCGTAAGGAGTGATTCGTGCCCCCCTGGCAGCGAGATGCGCCGTGTGGTGGGATCAAGGGTGGCAAAAAGTTGGTCCGCGACATAAACGTTGGATTTTGTCAGGCGATTGAGCAAAGTGGATTTTCCCGCATTGGTATAGCCGACCAGAGAGATGAGCGGGATGCGCGTGTTTTTTCTTTGCGCGCGATACCGCTGCCGATGCGCGCGCACCTTTTCAAGTTCCTTTTTAAGGGTTGTGATCCTTTTATGTATCTCCCGGCGATCGACTTCCAATTGAGTTTCACCGGGTCCGCGTAAGCCGACACCGCCGACTGAGCCAGCCCTGCCGCCTCCACCGCCAGCCTGGCGGGCTAAATGTGTCCAGGCTCGTGTTAGTCGGGGCAAGCGGTATTCATATTGTGCCAATGCAACCTGGAGGATCCCATCGCTGGTGTGGGCATGTTGTGCAAAAATATCCAGGATCAAAGCAGTTCGGTCGATCACCCGGACA
Source organism: uncultured Anaerolinea sp. (assembly GCA_964483135.1). Taxonomy (GTDB): domain Bacteria; phylum Chloroflexota; class Anaerolineae; order Anaerolineales; family Anaerolineaceae; genus UBA6107. The sequence continues at coordinate 55,112 of CAZAAJ010000004.1, forward strand.
GAAGTGCCAAATTTTTCCTCCAATTCACGCTGGTGACGGGGAGATAGTTCATTGTCAAAAATGATTATATCCGCCAGAGTCTCTTCCACCAGCAAGCGTATTTCTTCCACCTTGCCGCTTCCGATATAAGTGGCAGCATGCGGCACATCCAGTTTTTGGGTGGATTCGCCAACGATATCCAGACCTGCGGTATCTGCCAGCCTGGCGAGTTCACCAATAGAATCCTCAAGGGGTATCAATCCCGGTTCGGAGCGGATTTCTACGCCAACAAGGAAAGCTTTTTCTCTGGGGGGGTGGGTAGGGTATGTTTTTGATGTTTTCATTATTTTCTGTTCGACCAATTTACCAGCCGTTCCATCGCCTGCTCAATCCGATCGGCCGGCGTTCCAAGGGAAACTCTGACATATCCCTCACCGTGAGGACCATAAACGACACCGGGAGTAGTACTGACCCCTGTGGCTTCAAGTAATTCGGCACAATACTTAATGGAATCGCTATACCCATTTGGTAAAGCCGCCCAAACGTAGATGGCAGCTTTTGGAACTTCCAGAGTAAATCCGGCTTCTAATAATCCTTTGACGACGAGATCCCTTCGCTGTTTGTATATCAAATTACGTTGTTCAAGCCAGGATTGATCGCCAGTCAATGCTTCTACGCCTGCCGAGAATATCGGTGCAAAGTTAGATGTATCCATTTGACTTTTGTAATTGAAAAGGTAATCGATGATGTCTGGGTTACCCACAGCCATACCCAGGCGCCAGCCTGCCATATTGTAGGTTTTCGACATCGAATTAAATTCAACCGCCACATCCTTCGCACCGGGGATCATCATCAGGCTTGGTGCGGTATAACCATCGAAGCTAACATCTGCATAAGGTGCATCATGGGCAACTAAGATATGGTGTTGGCGGGCAAAACTGATCACCTCTTCGAAAAATGATATCGGCGCAATTGCTCCAGTAGGATTGTTCGGGTAATTGAGCCAGAGGATCTTCGCTTTGCTGAGATCGGTTTTTGCCAGCGCCTTCAGATCAGGTAGAAACTCATTTTTCCGGGTCAATGGGAAATAAACGATCTTCCCGCCGGCAATGATACCGCTTGCACTGTACACCGGGTATCCGGGATCGGGAACGAGAGCAACATCACCGGGGTTTAACAGCACCTGACTCAAATTGAACAGGCCTTCCTTGGACCCGATTAACCCTACAATCTCAGTTTTCGGGTCGAGTGTCACCTCAAAACGGTTGAGATAATATTCAGCCACCGCCTGTTTGAAACCAGGTGTTCCACCGATCGGTGAATAGCCATGAGTATCCGGCTTCTGAGACTCTTTGATTAAAACATCCGTGATGAATTTGGCCGGAGGAAGATCAGGTGAACCCATGTCGATGCGGATCACATCGGTTCCACTTGCTTTAAGCTCATTGATTTTCTTGCCAAGAGATGCAAAGAAATAAGGCTCGAAAGAAGAAATGCGGTCAGCTGGAGGAAGGTAAGGAATGGATTTCATTATTGGTGGGTTCCTTAGCATGGAGTAATGTAATTATCTCATTAAATCAGAATTGGATTAATCAGGGGTTAGATTCCAGCCAATGGGTGATGGTTCTTCCGACGATCTCCAGACTTGCAGGCGATACTTTGTCAGGTGTGTCGGATGTTGTGTGCCACCAGGGATAGTCAATGTCAATGATATCTGCTGCCGGTATTCCAGCTTCGATAAATGGGATGTGATCATCCAGAATGGTGAACTTGGGTTCGTTAATAAAATTATTTGCATATCCAAGTTCCGCTGCCGCTTTCCATACCTGATTACTCAAAATCGAATCTGATCCTTTTTCCTGGTAGATGTTTAGATTGGCATCTCCTATCATATCAAGGATGAGTACCCTGGCAGGTTTTATTGTGAGGTTTTGAACAAAAACATGTGACCCCAAAATCCAGTCCCAGCCCTCAATATGTCCCTGGTCTTCCGCATCGAAGAATACTAACCAAATCTGACCGTTTGGGTTTTCCGGTAATGTTCGGGCAAGTTCGAGTAGAACCGCGACTCCGGATGCTCCATCGTTTGCACCGGGGACAGGCAGACTCCTGGATTGCGGATCCGGGTCTTCCGTGGCAAAAAAACGGGAATCGTAATGTGCTCCGATGAGCGTGATTGGTCCGGATTTTCCACGCCGGGCAATAATGTTGTGAATTTCATGACCGCCATACATATCAGAGGGTGTTTCGACAGACCATCCTAATTCGTTTAAAGTATCGGCGATCAACTTTCTGGTCAATTGATGCGATAGAGAGCCGGGGGTACGGGGACCGTATTTTGTTTGCTCGAGTAAAAACTTGTAGGCAGATTCTCCTGAAAACTGTTTGTCGATATCTGATTTTACAAGAAAGGCGAAATATATAGAAAGTCCCAGCCCTGATAGGAGTATGATGAGGAGGATATCCAATAATCGATTTTTCATTATTTGATCAGTTCGTTCTCTGCAATGAAATCTTTAAGTGCAGTTAAAGCTCTCGTTGCGTAAAAAGCCCCGCGTTCCTCTTTACTGCGTGGTAATAGCGGAATTGGAGGTAATAAACCGAAATTTGCCTTCATCGGTTGAAAATATTTTGATTCAGCGTGCGAAATATGGTGATGCAGTGCGCCTATCATGGACATTTCAGGAAAAATCAAAAGAGTTTTCCCCTGGACATAGCGGGATAAATTAATCCCGGCGAGTAACCCGGATGCGATATTTCCAACGTATCCTTCGATTCCAACAATTTGCCCTGCAAAGAAAAGGTCGGGTCTTAATCTTGATTGCAAAGTTGCATCCAATATAATCGGGGAATTAATATATGAATTCCGGTGCATTTGCCCAAAACGAGAAAACACAGCATTTTCAAGGCCAGGGATCAAACGGAAAACACGTTCCTGTTCCGAGAATGTCAAATTTGTTTGGAATCCAACCATGTTGTACAGCGATTCCGCCATATCCTCTCGACGCAACTGAACCACTGCGCGGGGTTTTTCGGCAGTGTGGGGATTATGAATTCCGACTGGGCGCATGGGACCAAAAGACAGGGATTGGGGATTCCGCCGCGCTAGTATCTCGATTGGCAGACAGGCTTCAAAAAACGAAGTTTTGACTCCATTTTCAAGGTCATTTTCGAAATCTCGTAAAGGGATCGTTTTTGCATTCAACAATTCTTTGATGAAAAAGTCATTCTGTTCTTCATTCAGAGGACAATTGATGTAATCACCTCTTTCTTCCGGTTCAAATCGATAACGGGATGCACGAAAAGCAATATCCATGTTAATTGATGAAGCTTCAACTGTTGGAGAAATAGCGTCAAAAAAATAGAAGGACTCAGCACCAATATAATCCTGAATTGAATTTGCCAGATGTTTCGAGGTCAAAGGTCCAGAGGCAATGATCGTAGGTCCATTCGAAATTTCTTTCATTTCCTGGCGGTGAACCTGGATGTTAGGGTGAGAGGTAATCGCATTGGTTACTTTTTCAGCGAACACCTTACGGTCTACAGCGAGGGCTGAACCGGCTGGCAGCATTGACTGCTCTGCACAAATGATGAGGAGCGAGCCGAGCAACTTTAGTTCATCTTTAAGTAGGCCGGAGGCTTTGTTGCTTTGGGTTGAACCAAGTGAGTTTGAACATACAAGTTCAGCTAATGCGTCAGATACATGGGCACCAGTCATTGTTGCCGGGCGCATCTCAAATAAATCTACATGAATACCTGCATTAGCAATTTGCCACGCAGCTTCAGACCCTGCCAAACCACCGCCAACGACTGTGACTGATTTCATTTTAGTGGGATTATTCTACCATTTGGGCAAAAAAGTCGTGGCATGGTTCTTGCATCTTATATCGAAATACGCTATACTTTCTAGAAACGGGGCAGCCTATGTTTCAAGGACAATTTCAAACAACCAGACCAATGACCACAGCGCACCTGGCGCAAACAATGAACTTGCTAAGTATGCCAGGTGAAGAACTGCGCCAGGAAATTGATTCCGCGTTGGCGGCCAATCCTGCATTAGAGTTGATAGAAGAACGGCGCTGCCCAACCTGCCATCGCTTGCTGCCAGAACAGGGGAAATGCCCTGTTTGCAGCCTTCCAAAAAACACTGAATCGACAGACCCGGTCATATTTTTATCGCCTCGGGATGATTTCATTCCCAAGAAAGATTATGTTGACCCGGGTATTGATAGCGAACCATTTGCACCCGAAGTTGAAGAATTGCCTGCCTACGTTTTAAAACAAATTGCACCAGACCTGGATCCAGGTCAGCGGGCTGCGGCTGCATACCTTTTAACCCATCTGGATGAAGATGGTCTACTCACTACAAACGTGCTTGAGGTTGCGCGCTACACCCATATGCTTCCCTCAGAAATTGAAAAAATAAAAAGGTTAATTCAGCATGCTGATCCGATCGGTGTTGGCTCAAATACAACCCAGGAAGCATTATTAATTCAATTGGAAGTGCTTGGTGAAACAGAAAAAGTTCCGGAAATGGCAGAACGGATCGTTCGCGAAGGTATGAGTGAACTAAGTCATCACCAGTACTCTGAACTGGCTCATAAACTAGGAGTACCAGTGAAAATTGTGACCTCCGCGGCTAAATTTATTGGTGAGAATCTTAATCCTTTCCCTGCGCGTTCTCACTGGGGGGATGTAAGAGAACCAGTAAACGAAGGCACTGAAGTGTACCATCAACCGGATATTATCATCAATTTTCTTAATGATGATCCATCTAAAGCCCTGGTGGTGGAAATCGTGATGCCAACCAGCGGTACTCTGCAGGTAAATCCGTTATTCAAACAGGCTGTCAAACAAGCCAGCGAAGCCTCTAAAGATGATCTCAAAGGAGACCTCGAAAAAGCCACTTTGTTCGTAAAATGCCTCCAGCAGAGGAATCACACGATGGAACGTCTTGTATCGAAAGTTGTTACTCTCCAGCGGGATTACATCATCAATGGCGAAAAGTACCTGCGACCTGTCACGAGAGCTCAAATTTCACGTGATTTGGAAGTTCACGAGTCCACCATATCACGGGCAGTGGCAAATAAAGCTGTTCAACTTCCAAACAGGAGAATTGTTCCATTATCTGCATTCTTCGATCGGAGTATGAATATTCGAAGCGAATTGAAGGAAATTGTGACCAATGAAAAATCCCCTTTGAGCGATTCCGACCTGGTCGAATTATTATCAAAAAGAGGCTATGACGTAGCCAGAAGAACTGTGGCTAAATATCGCTCTATAGAAGGGATTTTGCCTGCCCACTTGAGAAAAGCAATGCTGCGAGGGACATGAAATCTTTTTCATCACAATTTACTTCGACCCTACTCCGGAAGAGGGAACCTGGACTGCCGGAGATTTTAGCGTTAATTAATATAGACGAAGATCCCTGCACGTTAATTGATATTAAATCTAACAAGATTATTTTTATCAATAGCAGGATGATGAAATTGACTGGTTTTACAACACAGGAAATAACCGATAAAAATTTCGAAGTACTCTTTCCAGCTCTTGAACTAAAAAACATCACTTCAGGAACCACCGAAAGGATACTCGCGGCAAACCGTGAGGGACGAAGGGGAGAATTCTCTGCGAAATTTAATTTTTTTGACCCTGATATGCATTGGTTGCTGGTCAAATTGAACCTTAAAAATGAATCGGGTAATAAAAAGGGTTATCCGATTGACATGATCTATGAAGAATTAACCCGCCTGGTCTCGGGGGTTTATTTTATGGATTATCCGACTGCTGTGCAAAAAATTACGGATATTACCAGAAGAATTTTGAATGTCGGAGTGGTATGCCTGTACCAGGCAGAGGCATCCAGCCCACAACTGGCACTGAGGTCGCAATCAGGGAATATAGGAAAATTTCCGGAATCCCTTCCATCTACAGACTTGATCCGTTTGACAGAAACCAATCTTTGGGAAAACGGTCAAAGAGTGATAACGGATATTCAGCGATACGCTAAAAGCGCTGAAATTGATTTCCTGGCAACTTCAGTTCTAATGGAAGAAGGCGCAAAGACCGGACTTCTCGTTGCCGGTGGCAAGGGTGAAATTCCGATGGAATTAAACCTCAATGCATTGAGATTGATCGGTTCCCTGGTGACGATATTTCTTCAACGGTCCTTATTGGAAAAAAATCTGGATGAGCGCCTGGCATTACAGCAGTATGCCATCGCAACGCTGGATTCGATCACTGAAAACATGCAGGAAGGGATGGTGGTTTTATCACCGGAGCTACGAATCATCCAGGTAAATCCTGCAGCTGAGTGGATGCTCGGATATGCAGAATCCGAGATCAAAGGACAACCAGTCGATAATATTCTTATCGGTGCAGACCGATTAATGGAATCATTAGATGACGCGAAAAAAGGAATTCTAACCCCGGATATTGGCAAGGCGTCCCTAAATCGGCGCAGTGGCCAGGCATTCCCGGTCCAAATTAGAACGATCCCGGTGATGCATGATGCACAGGTGACCGGAGTTGAAATTCTGATCACCGACATCAGCGAAAATGAACAAAGCAAGGCATTGGCAAAACATCTGGAGCATCGGGCTGTTATCGGGGATTACACCGCTGCCATAGCGCATGATGCCAAAAACATGCAGAACTCGATCACGTCTGGAATCCAGCTTATTGGAGCACAATTGCCTCAGGAGGACCCAAAGCAAGAGACAATAGCCAAAGTACTCAACGATTGCTGGCGGTTAACCCATCTTCTCGAATCATTCCTGTCCTATGCGCGGCCTGGCGGTGAAGAGTACTCAGAAATCGATCTTGGCTTCTTCCTCCAGCGAATGGTGGATAGATGGCGACCCAGATTTTCAAAAGTGGGAATCACTCCGGTTACTAATTTTGTCGAAGGTTTAGCCAAGGTAAGGGGAGATTCCCGCTCGCTCGACCGTGTTTTCTCCAATTTGATCAATAATGCTGTTGATGCAATGACAGATACAGGTGGTACATTGGCCGTAAAAGGAGAAATGGACAACAGCATCCCGGGTCATAGTTATGTCGTCATCCATGTCTCCGATACAGGTCCCGGAATCCCCGAAGATGTAAAGTCAGACATTTTTAACCCCTTTGTAACAACACGGGAAAAGGGAACAGGTTTGGGTCTGGCAATATCAAAAGAAATTATCAATTCACATAAGGGGAGTATCAGCGTGGATTCATTCACGGGCGGTACAGTTTTTACGGTAAGATTACCTGCAGAAAACGGAGAATGACCAATGAGCATTTCAGTACTAATCGTTGATGATGAAGTTAATGCCCGTCAACATATCGGCAAGTACCTGCAGGAAAAGGGATTTGAGCTGCATGAAGCCGGGACGTTAGCCGAAGCAAGAACCTTTCTGCAAAAAGGAATCGGGGATGTAATCTTATTGGATGTGGGTTTACCTGATGGTTACGGACCAACATTGCTTTTCGAAATTGGCGCACAACCAGTGCGGCCTCCTGTGATCGTAATCACAGCCTATAAGGATATTGAAACCGCAGTTGACGCAATGAAAAATGGCGCGGCAGATTTCCTGACAAAACCGATAGATTTTACTGAACTTGAAAAATCACTTCAAAAAGCGTGCGAGCTAGTTCAGATGAGGCGTGAACTTGCGCATTACCGCCAGCAACAGATTAACAAGAGCAACTTTGTTGTTGGGCAGACTCCTCAAATGCTAACGATTATGGACCAGGCGCTCAAGGCTGCTGAGGCGCAAGTGTCTGTGATGATCACTGGTGAAAATGGAACAGGGAAAGATGTTCTTGCTCAGTATATCCATGCAAAAGGACCCAGGGCGAATAAACCTTTCATTGCAATCAACTGCGCCGCGATTCAGAACACAATGCTTGAGTCTGAGTTGTTTGGTCACGAGGCAGGTGCTTTTACAAGCGGCGACAAGAAAAAACTTGGATTATTTGAAGTTGCCGATGGCGGTGTTCTTTTTCTGGATGAAATATCGTCTATGCCGGTGGATATCCAGGCAAAATTGCTGCGAGCTATTGAAAATCATGCTTTCATGCGAGTAGGTGGAACCACACTTATAAAAGTGGATATCCAAATCATCGTCGCATCAAACCGGGATTTTAACGCCATGCTAGAGGACGGCACCTTCAGGCGTGATCTTTACTATAGGTTGAAAAAAATCGAGTTCGAAATACCACCCTTAAGGGAAAGGAAAGTCGATATTCCAGAACTTGTAGGTTACTTTATCAACTTGTACAATGGCACGCAGGGATTAAATATCACTGGTGTCTCAGATCAGGCTATGGAAGCAATGAAAAAA
>CAZAAJ010000005.1:0-54226 GCA_964483135.1 uncultured Anaerolinea sp.
TATATTGACGGCGGCGGTATGAATTATGCTGCTTTTGCCTCAAAGCGATTGGGGGTTCCTCCGGCTTTGATCACCTTCTAGTGTTTGGTATAAGCCCGTGCCGCACGGATGGCTGCCATTACCGATTCAGTACCGGAACCGAGCATGCGAAACATCTCGTTAGCCGGCATGAGCCGCCTGACCAGCTGGGCAAGTTTTAGCTCGTATTCGTGGAACAACCCCGTCACCGGACCGCAGGTTTGCAGCATCTCCACCACTTTATCGCGCACAGGCTTGTAGTTGCTGCCCAGCACGGTGGGTCCACCAGCCTGCAGAAAATCGATGTAGCGATTGCCGTCTGGGTCCCACAGATACGCCCCGTCAGCTTTTTCTACGGCAATCGGGAAGGGATAATTGAAAGCCAGGTTATGCTGCACCCCGCCGGGGATCACCTGTTTGGCTTCGTCATTCAAGGTTTTGGAACGCGAACATTTTTTCTCGAAATAATCCAGAACAGCCTGCATTTTCTCGCGGCTCATCGGACGGATCGGCTGGGAAACTAATTGATCCAGCTTGCGATAGACCTCTTCCACATCCGGGTAGGTTGAGATGGCATAAGTTTGATTTTCCATAATTATTTCTCCTGTCATAAAAAGTAAAGGGGGAATCAATCGATTTTGTATTTCTTTTGATCCTGGCGCAGCCTGGCAAATGCCACTTCGCGTACCAGCAGCGGGATGCGGCTGACCTTTTTATCGGTACACAACGCCAGCAGGTATGCCAGCGCACATTTTTCCAGCACGGCTACGTTGTGAACAGCACGTTCCATGTTGCTACCAAATAAGAGCGCGCCATGGTTAGCCATAATGTATGCATTGTTGTGATCGCTGACATTTTTAGCCACTGTTTTCATCAGGGAACCGGTGCCCGAAGGGGCATAAGGGATGATCTTCACCGTTCGACCCAGGAAGCGTACCTGTTCATCAAACAATGCCGGGATGGGTTCTCCTATAAGCGCCAGTGTACTGGGGTAGACTTGGTGGGTATGCACAATGGCGTTGACATCCGGCCGGGTTTTGTAGATTGCGGCGTGCATGGCGCTTTCTACCGACGGCTTGCGGTCTCCAGCCAGGGGGGTTAATTCTAAATCCAGCACACAAATATCTTCAGGCAGCATCTTGAGGTAATCGTAATTGGATGGCGTAATGGCAAAAGCGTTTTCCGACGGGATTCGCACAGATAAATTACCCCCGGTTGCGCTTAGAAAACCCTTATGAGTCAGATCTTTGGCAGTCTTGGCTACAAGCTGGCAATACTGGGTATAATCGCTCATTTTTCCTCCAGTGTATTGGATCATGATTAGTATAGAGAATAATCTTGACAATGTCAAGATTAATGTATATTATGACTGCATGACTAGAGGAACATATCACCACGGAGACTTGAAGGAAGCGTTGATCGAAGCAGGGATCAAGATCCTTAAAGAAGAAGGAATTAACGCCCTCACCCTTCGCAGCGCTGCCAGGGCGGTCGGAGTCAGCCACTCCGCCCCCTACGCGCACTTCAAGGACAAACAGGCACTGTTGGCAGCCATCTCCACCCGGGGCTTTCATTGTTTATTCGGCGAATTGGTCCAGGCAGTACACAGGTATGAAACATCCCCGCGAGCTTTATTGATCGAAACCGGCTGGGCTTATATCGAATTCGCCATGGCAGAACCGGCTTTGTTCCAACTGATGTTCTCAGGAATCCTTGAGAACGAACACTCCTATCCCGAATTCATGGCGTCGGTGCAATTGACTTTTAGTAAACTGGTGGAAGTGGTGGAGGCAGGACAGCATGCCAAATTGCTGCGTCCCGATGCCCCGGACGAAACCGCCATCGCCGTTTGGAGCCTGGTACATGGGTTCGTGTCCCTTTACCAGGAACATCAACTCCCGGGGCAGGTGCTGGAAAAGCATCAATTGAAGGAGTTGTTCGCCAGTTCCATGTCGTTGATGTTCATCAATATCCCATGAGTAAACAAGTCTATACTTTGGTAAATTCCTGTCTGTGCGGCGTGAAATCATAGGTGGTGTAGATCTCAGTTCGGAAAACCGGCCAGGCGCGTTTTTCAATGGCGATGTTCACTTCACGTAGTTTTTCGGGCAGCAGTCGCAAGGTCACCACGTGACCGATCCCCATCATCACGTACCATGTCACCACCTCAACCCCCTGCGGCGGGAATTCCTCCCAGAATTTGGAGTCGCGCAGGTAAGCCTGAATTTGGTCCAGGTTTTTGGATTGATCATGCCTGAAAAAGATTGTCAGAAACATTTTTTCGTCTGTCATATTTACCTCGCAAAATAACCTCGCAAAATAATGCTATTGACAAATGGTATCAATAAATGTTTAAATACACCAGCATCAGGAACGTCAGTATTAAGCTGACTGGCAACCGGCCCGGAGACGGCATCGGTGCCTTGAGAGGAAACTCTCGATGCGCGGGAGAAATCCCGAAACATGATTTCTGTTTTTGTTTTAATGTCTCCAGCCAATGACAAATAGCAGGTGATTTTATAATTTAAGACCAGACGACCAGGATGCTGGCGGTCTTTGGTTATAATACAACCATGCCCTCAACAATCAAGGCAAACCAGTTAGTATTGATTATCCTCAACCCGGTGGCGGGGCTGGTGAATGCCCAGGTGGTGTCCCGCCTCATCGAAGCGCGCTTTCACGCTGCCGGCTGGTCAACCCGCATTCACCTGACCCAACCCAATGAAGATTTCTCATCCCTGATCAAACGGGAAACCGAAATGGGGGTGGATGTGGTGGTGGCTGCCGGTGGCGATGGCACCATTGCCGCAGTTGCAGGCGCGATGGCTCACAGTACATTACCACTCGGCATGATCCCCATCGGCACCTGGAACGCGATCGGCAGGCATTTCCGCGTCTCTCTCAATCCTCTAATTGCCATCAACACCATAACCGGAAAGCATAAGATTTGCCGCATGGACCTGATGGAGATCGGTGACAGTATTCACGCCATGAACCTGAGTGTGGGCTTTAGCAGCAAAATGATCTCCAAAACGGTACGATCTGAAAAGCGCCTTTTTGGTAACCTGGCATATTTTGTCCACTTAATCCGCCAGGTATTTGGGCTAGAAATGAAAAAATACCTGATCAAGGCAGATGGCAAGCTTTACCGCGGTCGGGCTTCTGAGATCTTTGTAGCGAATTACGGTATTGTCGGCTTCAACCTGCTCGAAAGCGCGCTTAAAATTCACCCAGATGATGGCAAAGTAGACGTGCTCATCTTTAGATCCCGTACGATATTGGATATCCCTTTCGTTCTCTGGAACGCGATCATCCGCCGTAAAAAAAGAGCCCCCAAACACCAGCAGCTCTCAGCGGTGAGCAAGGTGGCAATCAAAACAACACCCCCCATGCCAGTCCAGGCGGATGGTGAACTCCTGGGGGATACCCCCATATCAATCACTGTGCTTCCACAATCGGTGAAGGTGATCGTTCCGAGCAATTATCCCGGCTAATACTTCCCTGAATATTCACCCCATAAACGGCGTAGACAGGTCTCCAGCCTTAGCCCCAGCGCTTCTCCGCGGGCAGTGGTGACATCATCACTATTGTCCATCACCACATATGGCACCTTCACGCCACCAATATCCAGTCGAACCTTATCTGCTGCGCTGACTTCCTGCCAATCAACTTCTTTATAAAGCCTCTCCAGTTTTGAGTCCGGCAGACCATGCTCCAGGATGCTGTCAGGTTTATCGGGGTTGAAACGTTTACGATTCTTACGAAGCGATTCTTCCCAGCTCACATCCAGATAGAGAATTGCCATTTTCTGAGCGAGCTCCCGGCTGATATGTTTGAATGCAGACCGGTATCCGCCATGTTCGCTGCCGCGTGAAAATTCCACCAGCACCGTATGGGTTTGATGGAAATCTGACTGGTCTCTCAGTAATTTTTGATAATCCAGGCCGATGCGTTCAATGAGAAGATCCCACTGGTATTGATGAAGAAAATACCCGTCACTGTCGGAATGCATACGAGGATGCCCCATGCGCTCCAGCAGGGCATCCTCCTCAAACCATATCCAGAGCATCGGAAAATCGTCGAGTTCGATAATCTCGCCAACATGAAAACGCTCCATGCGTTCCGGCATTGGGGTGCGCTTGAGGTAATCCATCACCTCGCTCTTACCGGCAGCGGGACGAGCCAACAAGGTGAGAACATTGAAAATTGGTTTATTCGGCATATTTTCTCCAGTCAAAAAGGTCATCTCATTTTGAACTTTTTGAGCGGGATTGTCAAGCAGGAAGGTATAATCATGCGATGACCCTGGAAACTTCATCAAAGAAACCGGTAAACAAGTGGTTGGTTTTAATCGCTGTTGCAATGGGAGTGTTCCTTGCCACCATTGACGGCAGCATCGTCAACATTGGGTTGAACACCATCGTCAATGACCTGCATCAGCCCCTGAACGTGGTGGAATGGGTGGTGCTGGCTTACATGCTTACCATCTCCACCCTCATGCTCTCCATCGGACGCCTTTCCGACATGATCGGGAAGAAAAAACTCTACCTGGCGGGCATCATCATTTTCACGATCGGTTCCGGTCTGTGCGGGATTGCCCCTTCGGTTTACTGGCTGATCGCCTTCCGCGTGATCCAGGCAATTGGTGGCGTGATGACCATGGCAATCGGCATCGCAATCGTCACCGAGGCCTTCCCACCAAAAGAACGCGGCAAAGCCCTGGGAGTGATGGGCACCATTGTGTCAGTGGGAATCATCGCCGGGCCGACAATTGGCGGTATCATCCTTCAATCGTTTACCTGGCATTGGCTTTTCTTTGTCAACCTTCCAATCGGTTTGATCGGCGTATTCATGGTAGCGCGATTTGTGCCGGAAGACAGCAAACGTAGTAAACAGCATTTTGACTTTGCCGGCGCTGCCACCATGTTCTTTTTTATGATCTCCCTGCTATTTGCGCTCTCCATCAGCCAGGATACCGGTTTTAACGATCTTAAAGTAATCGGGCTTATCATGATTGCCCTGATTTCCATAGCAGCGTTCATCTTTATTGAACGTAAAAGCCGCTACCCCATGATCAACCTGGAAATGTTCCGCAACCGTCAATTCTCGATCAACCTCATCACCGGGTTCATGGTATTCGTGTGTACCGCGGGAACCACCCTGCTTTTTCCATTTTTCCTCCAAAATGTGCTTCTCTATGGATCGCGTCAGACCGGGTTGATGCTGGTGGTGACCCCGGTCATCGTTTCGATCGTTGCCCCGCTCTCGGGTGCGCTTTCCGACCGCACTGGTTCGCGCCCCATCACCACGCTTGGGCTTTTCATCCTAGCACTGGGATTCCTCGCCGTAAGCAGCCTTTCAGAAAATACATCAATCATCGGTTACCTGCTGCGCTTTATTCCAGTGGGAATCGGGATTGGCATGTTCCAATCTCCCAACAATAGCGCAGTAATGGGTTCTGTTCCGCGTGAAGACCTGGGTGTTGCCTCCGGCCTGCTTGCACTCACCCGCACGATAGGTCAAACTACAGGCATCGCTGTGCTCGGCGCCATCTGGGGAAGCCGTGTATCTTTTTACAACGGTGGTTTTATTGATGGTGGGGCAACTTTTGCACCAATATCAACACAAGTTGCCGGTTTGAAAGACACGGTTACCGTTTCCATTTTTTTAATCTTCATTGCATTCATCATTTCTTTGTTTGCCCTGGTGGACTTTCTCAGAGTCAAAAAACAAAGAGGGGTCTCTTCAGATATTCCCTGATTCCATTGGCGCTAATCTTGCAACCTCTCATTGGGAGATATCGCCATGGATCTGATCTTTCGGTTCGTTCGTCATTTTATTCCCATCAGTCTCATCGCAGGATTTGGCATTTTTTCCGTCACCGCCATGGGCGGCTCAGACCAATCGCGGATTATGGGTTTCGGTGTCAACCTCGCCGATTCAATGCCCGCCTCCGTTGAAACGTCGGAGTCTCTGCTGAGCAGCATCCAGTCGGCAGGTGCTAATTATGTGCGTATCGAATTGGATTGGCGCGAAATTGAAACCACCGCCGATACTTACGATTGGAATCAATACAAACCATTGGATTTGATTGTTAACTCGGCGTTCTCGAGGGATATTAATATCGTGGCCGTGCTCACCGGCGGACCGGTTTATCTGGCCGGGAATGGCAACCCCATCGACCAGGCAGCATTCGGCGACCGTTGGGAAAAGTTCGTCACAGCCGCAATAGGTCACTATGGCGAAATGGTCAAATACTGGGAAATTGGCAAGGGGATCAACACTTCATCAAGCCAGGCGGGCATGCTGCTTCCTGCTTCGCCCGGCGCCGGGTTGCAGCCGGATCCTGTTTTTTATACCAAGTTGCTGCGCTCGGCCAGCAAGATCATCAATAAGGTCGATCCCAATGACGAGATATGGATCGGCAGCCTGGTGAATCCATCCTCCGGTTATTGTGCCATGAATCCCTTGAACTTTTTGCTCGAGATCCACGGTGCGCGTGGATGGAATTCAGCGGATGCTATTTCCTACCAACCCAGTTGGGGAGCGACTGTCCCTGAGAACCCTGCCTCCAGCAACCCTGCCTGCAGTTCAAGCGTCACCACTGAATCTTCCAGTATGACAAGCGATGTTCACTCGGTGCAGGAATTGGCAAGGCAACTGGGAGGAAAACCGGTCTATATCACTTCATTGGGATGGAATACCGGGGAACTGGGTGCACTTGCAGCCAACCGTAATATTTCGCTCGCGCAGGTCGAAGCAGATATGCTCACCCGCGCCAGCATATCCTTAATGGGATTAGATACCGTTCCGCTTATCTTTTGGAGCACCGATATCACCCCTCAAACCGCCACAGCCACCACCCTCAGCAATTTAAACAGCCAGCTGGACAATTCCAAAGCGATTGGACAGGTTCAGGGATCCACCGGTAATGTTCACGAGTACCGCTTCAAGAAAGGATCCAATCTTAAGGTATTCATCTGGCGCAGTATCGAGGGTGATGCCGGCACCTCGGTCAGCATTGGCAACCTTCCTGCCTCCTCCTATGTCGCCTATGCCGCAGATACACAGGTCTTGAATAACACCATGGGGACCGCCATCAAGGTTGAATCCGATGGTACTACTGTTTTAGGGCTGAACGAGCGTCCGATGTTTCTGCTGGGAAAAGTAGGGGATATTGGTGAACAAGCAAAGAGTGCCATCGCCGATCAGATGGATATGTGGCGAATCCAGTTCGGAGAACTCCTCAAGCAATGGCTTAATGAGGCTAAAGCATCATTCATAAAAATGTTTGAGGATTTCGTCACCAAAGCCAAGGATAATGCGGTCGAGTGGGGAGAAGAACAGATCAATGAATTGCTTAACTGACAGGGATGTATAATCGACAATATGCAAGCAGATGAAAGGAAAGTTATGACTTCACGAATCTCTCTCAATATCCTGTGCATCTTGCTCGTGTTGATGGTTTCCTCCTGCTCCTTACCCACGGTAACCCCGCCGGTTGAGGTTACCCAGGAACCAACCTCCTCATTCTCAACCACTACCGAAGCCCCCCAACCCAGCTCGGTCGCCCCGCAAAACGCAGCGGTGATCACTAATGGAAACCTCAGCATGCTGGATGTCACCGCTAAGGTGGCTGTAGCCAGCCCGCAATTATTGGAATGGTCTACTGACAGCCAAACCCTGTCTGTGGTCAATCAAACTTCAGATGCTGGCGGAAACCAGCTTTTTGGTGTCTCCACCCTGATAAGCCCATCCCTGACGCAAAAATACGTTTACAGTGTTCAGGGGTCGCGAATTTCTGATATTGCCGCGGATGGTCGAACGACGGCAGTGATCACCCAGGATATGCAATCCTATGCGCTGGTTGACCTGGGCGCAAACAATACCACAATCCTTTCCAACACTCCAGGTTTCCTGATTGGCAATGTCACTTTCTCTCCAGACTTACGCTATGTGGCGGTGACCCAGGCAGAACTCTGGGAGGTTGTTCTGTACAACCTGGTTAATGGCGCTGAAGTCCGGCGTTTATCGGGATTTGAGACCGCCGCGCCGGTGTTCGATGCCGGATACTCCGCCAGCCCACAATGGATCCTCTGGCATGCACGTGCCAAAGCCCAGTTGCAGGAAGTGGAAACTGGAAAACTCGGCCCTGAGTTCAGCCATGAGGATTTTCTCTCCGCCTATACCACCAGCCCCGACGGCACCTTACTCGCAACAGTTGCCGGGAAGACTGTGAATGGTACTTTTTCGCCAACAGTAACACTATGGGATGCTGTTGACGGCGTTGAAATGCACACGCTCCTTCTCCCCGAATCTGCCAACGCGTTGTCCTTCTCACCGGATGGAAAACTACTGGCAGTCGCTGCCGGAAAAGACCTGCAACTCTGGCGGGTATCCGACGGTTCGTTGATGGGCACATTCTCCGAACATCTTGATTTCATCTCGCTGGTAAAGTTCTCTCCAGATGGCAAAGCGATTGCCACCGCCGGGTTCGACAACCAGTTGTACCTGTGGCAGGTTTTGCAATAAATTCCTGAAATAAAACAGAGACCCCGGGTTTCCGGGGTTTTTTCTTGAATTAATTCCCTATGGTATACTTTTCGTGCCCTATGGGTAACGGTGACCTCTCATGCCCCTGCTGACAGCCCACGATCTCACAAAATCATTTGGCGCCACGGATATTTTCACTTCCGTGTCGCTTTCGATTCCCCACAAAGCCCGCATCGGGCTGGTGGGCGCCAACGGAATTGGTAAAACCACCCTGCTGCGTATTCTCGCCGGACAGGAGGAGTCCTCCGGGGGTGTTGTTCACCAGGCGCGTAATATCCGCGTCGGGTATCTGCCCCAGGAGGCAGTGCTGAATTCCAACCTGACCCTTTGGGAAGAGGAACTTACGGTTTTCCAGCCGCTGGTGGACACTCAAAAGGCTCTGCATGAACTCGAGGAGCGCCTGTCTGAAGAAGGGGAGACTGTACCCTTGCTCTCGGAATACGGAAAAATGCAAGCGGCATTTGATGTTGCCGGCGGATATACCTTTGAAACCCGCCTGCGCATGACGCTCATCGGGCTCGGCTTTCAGAAATCCGATTTCAACCGCCCGGTCACCCAGCTTTCCGGCGGGCAGCGTACGCGCGCACTGCTGGCAAAGCTCCTGCTTTCGCAGTCGGATCTGCTGCTCCTGGATGAACCCACGAATCACCTGGATATCGAAGCCGTTGAATGGCTGGAAGACTTCTTCAAGGATTGGCCGGGCGGGATCCTCATTGTTTCGCACGACCGCTATTTTCTTGACCGCGTAGTCGACCACATCTGGGAAATGACCCCTTCCCTGGAGGAATTCCGCGGCAATTACAGCGCCTATTTGATGCAGCGCCAGGAGCGTTACGAACTGCGCCTGAAGGAATACAAGGCACAGCAGGAATTCATCGAAAAAGAAGAGGAGTACATCCAGCGAAACATGGCCGGGCAAAATACCCGCCAGGCGCAGGGGCGTCTCAAACGCCTGGAGAGGATGTTCGACGATTCACTGCTCATCCGCCCTACCAAGAAGCGCAGCCTGCACCTGCAACTGGCAGCCAGCAGCCGATCCGGTGACCGTGTGCTGCAAACGCATAGCCTCAGCGTGGGGTACCAGGATGAAGGAAAACCACTGTTCAACGTACCCGACCTGGTCCTCACCCGCACTGAATGTGCCGCTATCATCGGTCCTAACGGTGCGGGTAAAACCACATTCCTTAAAACCATTCTTGAGCAGATTCCTCCGCTGGCAGGCGAAGTCAGGTTAGGCGGAAACATATCCATCGGCTATTTTGCCCAGGCACACGAAAGATTGCACCCGGCATGGACGCTGATCGAGGAAGTCCAGGGCATGCGCCCGAAGATGCTGCCGGCAGAAGCCCGCGATTACCTGGCAAAATTCCTTTTTACAGGCGATGATGTATTCAAAAAAGTGGAAGTGCTCTCAGGGGGCGAACGCGGTCGCCTGGCGCTGGCATGCCTGGCGCTGGAAGGCACCAACCTGCTTCTGCTGGACGAACCGACCAATCACCTTGATTTACAATCGCAGGAGATCCTGCAGCAGGTGCTCCAAGATTATCCGGGTACCATCCTGCTGGTTTCGCATGATCGCTACCTGATCGACGCATTAGCCACACAGATCTGGGAAGTCATCCCAGCGCAGCAAACGCTGGTTCAGTTCAACGGCACCTACAGCGAATACAAGGCGTATATGCAGCAGATGACCGTTCAAACCACAAAAAGTACACTTCCGGTCACAGTTGTAAAACCACCTAAGGTTACGGGATTAAGTAAGGGTGAAAGAGCCAAGATCGAAAAACGGATCGCGCGCATCGAAGCAGAAGTTGCGAAACTTGAACAGGAAATGAAAACGCTTGAAGATGCGCTTGCTAATCCCCCGGTTGATCCTGTCAAGGTACAACAAATGGGCTCCACTTACACCAGCCTGCAGAGGAAGATCGAAGACCTGATGCAGGAATGGACCAGTGAACACATCCGACTGGATGTATCTGGGAATTAACTAGTTCGACCAGCCATTGCCAGTTCATCACCATTATATTTCCGCAACACCGGCCATTTGAAAGCAACAGCAACCACCGCCACCAAGCAGCCAATTCCTCCGCTGATGATTGCAAAGGGTGTCCCGAACGCCTGTGCCACCAGCCCGGCTTCCACCTCGCCCAGGCGCGGACCACCAGCGAAAAAGATCTGGTTGATGCTGATCATGCGTCCGCGCAGTTCATCCGGTGTTTGCAATTGACGAATGGTATTTCGCAGCACGGTGCTGATCGCATCTCCCCCGCCAACCAGTACCAATGCAACAAAGGTCAAAACAAAATTCCTTGAAAGTCCGAAGACGATTGTGGCAATCCCGAAAACGGTAATGCCGGATAAAAGCAACCAGCCTTGTTTCAGCAAGCGGGTTTTTTGCGCCAGGAAAATTGCCACTGCTACCGATCCAACCGCCTGGGCTGCCGAGAGCCAGCCGTAACCGATCGCTCCGACATGGAGAATGTCCCTGGCAACAAAGGGCAGCAGGGAATTCGCCGAAGAAAAGAATGAGGCAAAGAAATCCAGAATCATGCTGGAGAGGATGATCGGTTGGTTGAGGATGAACCGAATGCCGACAGGAATGCCTGAAAAATCCAGTTTCTTGAAGGCACCTGGCTGCTGGCGAACTAAAGGAATTGCGTTTTCCCGTTCCACATTGCCCATCAGGATAAGCGCGGCGATAACCGCCAGGAAGGAGATGGCATTGATCCAGTACGTCCATTCCTGTCCCAGGGTGGCAATCACCAATCCACTTATTGCCGGTCCAATGATGGCGCCGGTATTGGAGGCTATCGACTGCAAGCCGAATGCGCTTTGCAGATCCTGACGCGGCACAATGTTGGAAATAAGCGATTGGCGTGAAGGGCTGTCAAAAGACACGGCAATCCCATTGATTGCCGAGATGATGTAAATTGACCAGATGGTGGTGACTCCAAAATAGGTAAGCAAGCCAAGCGTAAATGCGGTTCCCAGCATGGCAGTCTGGGTAATGAACAACACTCGCCGGCGGTTGAAGGTATCCGCCACCAGCCCGCCGATCAACGCAAACAGGATGATCGGGATGAAGCGCGCCAACCCGACCCCGCTCACTACCAGCGGCTGGTCTGATAGGGTGCGCAGGTGCCAGTAGATTGCCCAGGCTTGCATCTGAGTGCCAGCAATTGACACTAATAATCCCACCCAGAGAAGAAAGAATTTTCGATGCCGTAAAGCGGGTGGGATTCGGAATAACTCACGCCATTTCATTAATAGTTTATGTACCCCAATCTCTCAGGTATAGAAAATCATAACCGATGGTGCGGTTGCTCAACTTGGCAATGGGCGGCAGTACGCGTTTGAATTGGTTTCGGCGTACACGGGTGAGTACACCACGTACAAAATCCTCCGCAAAGCCCGCTTCCACGCATTCTTCGGGGGTAAAGCGTTCGTCAATGAGCAGGTTGAGAACCTTGTCCACCTCTTCGTAGGTGAATCCAAGTTCACCCTCATCTGTCTGGCCAATCCAAAGATCAGCGGAAGGGGCTTTATCGATGAGCGGTTTGGGAATTCCCATGGCGGCTGAAAGCTGGCGCACCTGCGTTTTATATAGGTCGCCAATCGGATTGATGGCACAGGCAGAATCGCCGTAAAGAGTGGAATATCCAAGCAGGATCTCGGTCTTGTTGCCGGTGCCAACCACCAGTCCCTTGAAATCCTCCGACTGGTCAAAAAGGATGATCATGCGTTCACGCGCCATGATATTACCCTTGCGGCGGTTTTCCATGTTTGGAAAACGGCTGATGAGCGGATCAACCATTTCAGTAATGGGGATGGTCAAAGCGCGTACCCCCAAGGCATCAATCACCAGTTGGGCGTGATCCAGCGAATCCTGCGAGGAGGTGCGGTATGGCATGCGAACAGCAAGGACGTTATCCGCCCCCAGGGCTTCAGCCGCCAGGTAACACGTCAGCGTGGAATCAAGCCCGCCTGATAGCCCAAGCACGGCCCGTTTGAATCCAGCGCGGGAAATCTCGGTCTGGATAAACCCGGTCAGGATCTTGCGCGCCAGTTCGGTATCGATTGAAAGACCAGACATGATGCCCTCCTCTTCAATTGGAACTGCTGCGGGAATTATTGATGCGAGCCAGCTCGCGCTGCACCAACGCGGTACGCTCATCACGTAAAAGCGGCAGGCGGGCGCGGGTTCGATGCAGGTGGTTTAGATCGAGTTCTGCAAGCACCAAAGCTTCCTGGTGCTGCGGTCCCTGCACCACCACCTCGCCATCCGGGTTGAACACGGAAGCGCCGCCCCAAAAATTCAATCCATCTTCGTAGCCAACCTTGTTAGTATGAACAACAAAGGATGTAAAAAGACCGGCGTATGCGCGGTTAATGTCATCCACCCAGCGGGCGGAATCCAACCGGGCTGGAACACCGCAATCACTGGCGGCAGGCAGCCCGCGGCCCGGTGAAGCCGAGGTGAAGAAGAAAATATCCGCGCCATCCAGCCAGAGCAGGTAAGGAAGCGACGCATGCCAGAAATCCTCGCAGATGAGCATGCCAACCCGTCCAAAACGGGTATCGAATGCCCGAATGTCATTTCCCCACGCGAAGAAGCGTCCTTCATCGAACAAGCCGTAAGTCGGCAGGTAAACCTTATGATGAACGTGCAGCACCTCACCCGCGGAGAGGTAGGCTGAGGCAATGTAGAATCTATTACGTTCATCTTCCTCAACAAATCCAAAAATGACGTCGATGGACTTGCTGGCTTCCAGTAATTTGCTGAACACCGGATCAGAGGGGGTGGGATGAATCGCCACAGTCGGGGTCAGGTCCTGGAGCACGTAACCGGTAAGCGAAAGTTCAGGAAAAATGATCAGGTCAGCCCCGTCTTTGCGGGCTTCTTCTATGTAATCCAGGTGCTTTTCGAGGTTGCGGGGCACATCCCCCAGAACGGTATTGATCTGCGCCATTGCCAGGTTGAGTTTCATTCTGCGATTTCCTTCTGTGGATTCATCTTCTTTGATTTTACTGCAAAGGTGAAACCCGTGAGTAAAGCAGCCATAAGAATAACCAACATTGATGCCCAAACATCCAGGCGGATGCCAAATACCGGTTGTATGGGATCGTCTCTCAAAAGCGAAAAAGGGAGCGTGTGCACCCCGGTTATGAGCAAAAGGATGCCCAAGCGCCTGCCCACCGGCAGTTGATTTTTCAACCACCATTCGATGGCACCCAGGGTGAGTAACAGGGTGAGAGCGGCTACCGGTTGCACCGGCACACGCGGCAGGGAGACGCCATTAGTATCAAGCATGGGAATTCCCCACCACACAGAGGGATCCAGCCTGGCTCCATATGCCACGCCGGCGCTCCAACTTGCAAGCCAGAAACTGACTGCCATTGGGAGAAGGAAAACACTGAACCTGTCGAGATTTTGCCTGACCTTGTGTTTTTGGACAAGGCCGATCACAAAGATCGTTAACAATCCGCCGACCACTGCCCCGGGCCACCAGAGTCCGCCGGTGCTGATATCGAGGGCTTCACTTTTTCGAGTGGAGTAATAGGATAAATGCGCCAGCACGGAGGCCAGCCGCGCGCCAATCAAAGCGCTACACTGAACCAGCAAGCCCAAGAGAAGTGTTTTTAGGCGATTTGATTCATCTGACGCCAAAGCCAGCCGCAACAGCGCAAAAGAAGATCCCAGCCCGATGATGATTGAAAAAAGAGACAATATGACCTCACAGCAGAACCGGGTTTATATTATCACAGGCGGTAATCCAATGGTAAAAAAAAGCAGCCTTGCGGCTGCTTTTGCTTAATTGATCGATTCCACTTTTTCAATCTCCGGGAAGAACTGCTTCACAGTCCCTTCCACCCAACCCTTCACCGTGACCTGTGAGAGCGGGCAGCCCAGGCAAGCGCCGCCCAACTTGACCTTGACCACCTTGCCGTCAAAGGAAACCAACTCCACCTCACCACCGTGGTAAGAGGAGATATAGGAATTTAACTGTTCTATCAAGCCGCGTAACCGCTCGATCTCTGAAAATGAGGGGGGTATCTCTGTCATTTAAACCTCTCCACAAATAATAAGAAACTCTAATAAAAATCATACCATAATTAGGTAGAATAAAATCCACTGGACACTATTAGTGGTAAATAAGGAGATTTTATGGAAATGTTAATCGATTTTCCCGGCGGAGTGCGGGTAGACGCCCACTTTGGACCGTACACTGTCCCCACTGATCAACCGCCGAGCGGCGGAGGAACCGGTACAGCCCCCACCCCGTTCGCAGTTTTTCTATCTTCAATTGGAACCTGCGCCGGCATTTACGTGCTGGGCTTCTGCAACCAGCGTAACCTTCCCACGGATGGCATTCGTATCATTCAGCGGATCGATTCAAACCGCTTGACCGGATTGGCGGAACAGATCGATCTTGAAATCCAGGTGCCACCCAGCTTCCCAGAAAAGTATTACCAGGCGCTGGTGCGTGCTGCCGAGCAGTGCAAGGTCAAGCAAACGCTGGAGAACCCGCCCAAATTCAATGTGTACACACAGGTAAAAAACGCCTAGAGGCTGAACCTGATTCCCTGGTATGAAATCGCGAGAACAGGTAAAAATTCTGTTCCCGCTAATTGTTTTTTATGCGGGTTTCTTCCCGGCAGATGCAAGGTAAATCACGAACATGCCTTCACCGTCCAGCCCAAGCTCTTTATTGAGCTCTTCATCATCAAAAGCTGCAATCGGGCAAATACCACCGCCGAGCTGTTCCGCGCCAAGTGCCAGGTTCTGGCAAACATGCCCGGCATCCAGGTGCAGATAGCGGTAGCCGCGCTCCACATAACGCCAGAACATACGCTCCACCACCGCCACCCAGATAAATGTAGCTGCACTGTTGGTCACCTGCGATTGATCCAGGCAGGCTTGGGCTACTTTTTCAGCAATATCCGCAGAGGCTTCGAGTTTAATCAAAGCATTTTCGATCGCCATGTAGCGGTAAAGCCCCGGTTCGAGTCCTTCCACCCGGTTGACGACACAGTAGGTTTCAAAAGCATGGCGTGCACCGGCTGAAGGCACGGTACGTGCAGTGGTCGGGCGTTTGGAGATGTGCTTAACCCCCTGCGATACCCATAACAAGTAAGTGAACTCCGCGAGAGTGAAGGGTGTTTGCGCGTACTGCCGGATCGTTCGCCGTGCTTCAATGGCAGTACGAACATCCATGGCGGGAACTTCGATCTGGTCTTTTGAGGTCAACGGGATCAATACCGCTCCTTCCGGCAGCGGCAATTCCAATGACGGCTGAGGTACCTGCCCCGATTCCTGCGGGGTCGGTGTAGTTGCGTTACGATAATAGGTATTCACCATGAATTCGTGACCGCTATTTTTCATGTTCTCCTCCACTAAATCTTCAGTAGCATTTTATGGTAACCGGGGCAGCGTAACATCTCCGCGTGTCTGCCAAACCGGGTAGTGAACTGGGTGACAAAACCAAAACGCTTGTAACACTCAATGGCAGGCGTGTTGTCAATCTCCACTTCCAGCACCACCTTTTTAAACCCTTCAGCTCGCGCCATCAATACTGCTTTTTCCAGCAACGCTGTAGCAATCCCTTTACGGCGGAATTGCTCGAAAACCGCCACATGTGCGATCAAAAATTCATCCTTCTCTGCTTCATGGGTGCGACCCAGCACCATACCCCGCCAAATGAGCTTTGCCAGCGCCCCCCAAGTGTACACTTCGCGGATGGAATGCCGGCAAGCCAGACTCAAATGCCCGGCTTGCTGCCCGGAAAAACATAGCACCATGCCGGCAGGCTTTCCCTGCCACCTGGCGATGTGCGCGAACTCATGGCTGAAGCGATTTCCCTTTCGGGCGAACCAGTGTGCCAGTGCCCGCAATTCAAGGGATTCTTCTCCCGCGCCGAGTACGGCAACACCAAAACCGGCCATGGTGTCCGCCAGCAGTCGGGCAGCCGGAACGGACTCCTCACGCTGTGCAGGGGTAATCACAAGTGTCATAAGGTCGTTCCTTTACGGGTAGGCATCATCTTTCGTTTGATGAATCCCCAAGCTTTGGTAAATTCAGGGGTGCGCAGCGCCTGCAATCCGAGGATATAAATAAATACGCCAATCGCAATCCCGCCGAGGGTGATCAGCCAGCTTCCAGATTTTCCCGTAACCATCACCCAGCTCCATAATGCAGAGCCCATGAAGAAACCGGACGCCAGCGCCTTCAATGCGCCATTTAATATATTCTTCCCTTCCAATCCCCCCAAGCGCCGGCGCATGAAGAATAACAAGGCGAACGATTCCAGGAAGGTAGCCAGTGTATTTGCCAGCGCCAATCCCCCGTGCGGCATCCATCCAATGGAGATGAACGACC
Organism: uncultured Anaerolinea sp.; assembly: GCA_964483135.1. Classification (GTDB taxonomy): domain Bacteria; phylum Chloroflexota; class Anaerolineae; order Anaerolineales; family Anaerolineaceae; genus UBA6107. Next base: position 16,949 of record CAZAAJ010000005.1, read on the forward strand.
GCGAGAAGAGGATGCTCAACAGTACGTTCAAAGACATGGCAACCACGCCCACGAAAACAGGGGTCTTGGTATCATACAGGGCATAAAAAGCACGGGAAAGGATTTCAACGATGGAATGACCCACCAGTCCGGCAGCGTACCAGATAAGCGCCCACGCCACGAGATCAGTAGAATGTGGGTCGAACACACCACGCTGATAAATGAATGCCACGATCGGTTTTGCCAGGAGGATCAAGCCCAGTGAAGCTGGCACTGCCAGGAGAAGGATCGCACGTAGCAGTGCCGCCAATGAGGAGCGCATTTCTTCCAGCTTGCCGGTGGCCACCTGAGCCGAGAATGTTGGGAGCGCCGCGATGGCGATTGCCTGGGCAATAGCTGCCTCGGGAATCATCATCAAAGCAAATCCATACGTAATCGCAGTATAACTACCTTCGGGAAGGATGGAAGCAATCTGAACATTAATCAGGTTATTCAATTGCACAAATGAAACTCCCAACAGCCGCGGTCCCATCAAACGTACAACTTCACGTACCTCCTGTACCTTGAACCCAAAGGTTAGTGAGTACTTGCACATGGGCAGTCGCAGCAGTGACGGAAGCTGGATCAGTCCGTGCATCAATGCTCCGCCGACCACACCCAGTGCCAGCCCGTAAACCCCCATGGAGGGGACGAGAAGCACCACACCGAGAATTTTGCCGATGGAATACATGGCAGGCGCCAGTGCGGGCCACAGGAAACTCTGATGCGAATTGAGGATACCCATGGTGAGACCGCTTAGCCCAAAAATGATGGGGGCAGCCAGCTGGATGCGCACCAGGTCAATCGTGAGCTGGAATTTTACCGGGTCAGTGAACCCCGGCGCCAGGATGTTATGCACCACCCAGGGTGCAAAAATAGCCGCGAGCGCCCCAACGATCACGAAGATGGCAGTGATGAGGTTGGCAATGGCGGAAGCCATCAGCCAGGCTTTTTCACGCTGGCCTTTTGCCAAAAGCCTAGTAAAAGTTGGAATAAAGGCAGAAGCCAGTGCACCTCCTGCCACCAGGTTGTACAGAATGTCAGGCAGGCGGTTGGCGGCAAAAAAAGCTTCGTTTTCCATCCCTGTGCCAAAGGCTCCGGTGATAAGCATTGAAGAGAGCAGGCTGAATACCTGCCCGGCGAGTATGGCAAACATCACCGTACCAGCAGCGCGTGCGATCTGGCGATTGGCTGTTATTCCTTCAGTTGCCGGGGAATCCATAGGTGGATTATAACCCGTGGATGGTAGTGAAAGCAGCTGTTTTTTCGGTTATACTTTTATATACCTAATGATATAAGAAAGGAATTTATTATGGAACCCAATCAGGAAGTCCAATCAGAAGATACCCACACTGTGGAAGAACCAAAAAAGGAAGTAATCACCCCAATCGAAGAACCGAAACCAGGTAAAAGTCTGGGTGCCAGGATACTCCCCTGGGTCATTACCATCCTGGCAGTCTTCATTGCCGGTGCCGCAGTGGTTTACTTCGCAGTCTACCAGCCCAAGATGACTTCAATTAAAGCGGATCTTCAGGCGGCTCAAAATTCACTCGATACCACCTCAAAAAAGCTCTCGACCACCGAAACCGACCTTGCCCTGGCGCAGACCAATCTTTCAACATCGAATGCGACGGTGGATGACCTCACCTCACAACTCTCGACCGCTCAGCAATTCAGCCTGATCTACAAGTTCCAGGCGGATGTGAACGCAGCCAGGGTAGCCCTGCTCAAGTTGGACCCTGCCTCATCACTGCAAGCGGTCAATTTCATCAAAACAGACCTTAATGAACTCGAAAAAACCAGCCTGGATGCCAATGCCATTGCAGGTTTCAAGGAACTCATCGCCGAAGCCGAAACCAACCTGGCAGTCGAACCTTCCAAGTCGCTTACCGCCCTCGATACGCTCTACAACAACCTGCTGTTCCTCATCAGTAATTTGAAATAACCCCTATTAAATCGAAAACTGACCGTGTAAAAACGCGGTCAGTTTTATTATGGGGATATGTTATTTAAGAAGGTGCAGGATCCGGTTCCAAACTTCGGTATAGTTGGCTGCAATATTCATGGCAAAAGTTCCTACCACGATACCCTGCAGTCCCTTATTCAACCCGGCTTTGAACCGCGCCGCATTTTCCTCGTTTCCACCGATGACGATCTTCTTTACCTTGTGCCTGGCAAAGAATTTTTCACCGAAATCGACCGAATCCCGAAGGTTATGATCTACTTTTTCCTTAATGTGGCGGGAGCCATCCATGGTGCCGCCGCGAAAGCCATGCGCTGAGGAAGAGGACCCGGATTTTACATTCTTAATCTGTGTACCCATCAATCCTTCCTGGTCAACCAGTTCGCCAAGGTTGAAATGAAGGAAACGCGCCCCCTGCTGGTCGACGAGCGCAACACCAATATTGCTATATTCCTCCAACTGGTCCATTAATGGCTCGATTATCGACCGCGAGCCTACTTGTATGAAATCTTTAACAGGAATCGCTAACGGCAGATATTCAAAAAAACCGGCCGGGGCGCAGGAAAACACAACCACTGAACGCCCGGACCAGTCATATTCATGTTCAAAGAATTGCGTGATTTTCTCGACATCTAGTTCGAGATAAAGCGATTTCAACATGTTGCGCAATCGCAGGCGATGAGTCTCAGCGTTGCCTTTTGAAGGTTCGGTGTTCAAATAAAGACTGACCACCGGGTCACTGGTAGAAAAATCCTGGATCTTTCGTAACCTAGTTTCCGAAAACATGGAACCTCCTCAATTGTGAACGAGCGAGACTGTCCCTAAGGACGTTTACCGAGAATTAAGGGCACCTCCTTCTCCACGCCATTACGGATCACGGTGAGGACGATAGTATCACCAGGAGATTTATGCAGGAAAATGTAACTGATGATATCGCCGTAAATCAATACCGGGTGTCCATCGACAGCAACGATCAGGTCACCACCGGCATACAGCCCATTGATACTGGTAGGTTTTGTACCCCCGACCAATCCGGCTTTCTCTGCAGGTCCACCGGGAGTGACACTCAGAATATACGCTCCCGAAGTTTGGGTTATTCCTAGCGCTTTCCAGACATCCAATGTCAAATCCAAACTGGTGCTGGAAATTCCCATGTAAGGATAATCATAATGCCCATCCTTGATGAGATACGGAACCACGCGCTTGACAATATTGATGGATACCGCAAATCCAATCCCGCTGTTGACGGCTTCTCCCTGTACGGAAGTGCCGGTTGTTTGTATCGCGCGGTTGATACCAACCACTTCACCATTCAGATTCAACAACGGCCCACCGGAATTGCCGGGGTTGATCGAAGCATCGGTCTGGATAAGGTCGCCAGCTGAAAAAGAACTTTGATCTGAGGCGGTACGTATGGAATCCAGCACGCGTCCCTTAGCACTGACAATTCCCAATGTCATGGTGTTGGAAAGACGGAAAGGATTGCCGATGGCAACCACCATCTGCCCGACCTTGAGCGAGTCAGAATCACCAAGCCGCAGCGGGACCAGGATATTGGATGGGACATCTACCTTGACCACAGCCACATCTGAGTCCAGGTCAGTCGCAATCACATCACCGGTAACCTTCTCACCGCTCGGAAAATCTACTTCCACCTGGGTGGCAGTGTCGACCACATGGTAATTGGTGAGTATATGCCCTTCCTTGTCGATCACGAATCCGGAACCGGACCCGACCCCCTGTGAGGTGGTAGAGATGATGGTCACCACGCCCGGGTTGACCTGCTCATAAAGAACTGTCAATACCTGGTCTGAGGTCAACTCAGAACCTACAGGCAACACCGATGGGATATCAGAGCTTGAAGCTAAAGTCGGCTGGACCTGTCCGGGAGTTGGAGATGTTTGCACCAGATTCAGATTTGGAGTCAATTGGCAGGACATTAAAACGAGCACAAACAGGATACCAATAATTAAAGTGATCTTTTTTTTCATTTTTAAAACTCCAATTACATATTACGCAGTTCAGTAAACAACTTGCGCTGCTTTTCGTTTAATTTTCGCGGGATATCCACGCGGATCACCGCGAAAAGATCTCCATGTGTGTTTGGTTCCTTCAGTTTCGGCATGCCACGACCCGAGAGGCGTATTTTTTGACCAGGCTGAGTACCCGCCGGGATGGTGAGAACAACATCACCTGACATTGTACGGACGTTGGCGGTGCCCCCTAAAACTGCAGTGTAAAGATCCACCTTCACTTCAGTGGTAAGGTTGGAGCCTTCAATTGAAAATTGATCATTGGGGAGCACTTCCACTACCAGGTGCAAGTCGCCCCTCCCACCGGTACTGGTGGGCACAGCGCCGCTCATGCGAACTTTTGTGCCAGTGATGGCACCGGCTGGAATCTTTACTTCGATACGCCGGTCGCCGATCTGGAATATACGCTGGGTTCCGCGGTAGGCTTCTTCGAGGGTGATCTGTACACCCTGCTCGATCGCCTGCGGACGGGCCTTCTGCCGGGTGGCAGTATTCATTCCTCCACCCATGCCGCCAAAAATGGCACTGAAGAAATCAGAAAAACCGCCAAATGCGTCGCCAAAATCCCCCATATTCACCTGGCGACCCTGGCTTTGCGGCTGGCGGTTGACCCAATCGTTCCAGTTGAAGTTGCCGGGGCTGCCTCCAGTTTGCTGCCACTGGGAGTAGGAAGAGCCTAGTTGATCGTATTTCTCGCGCTTATTAGCATCACCCAGCACTTCGTAGGCTTCGTTAATATCTTTGAATTTTTCTTCAGCCTGCTTGTTGCCACGGTTCTGGTCAGGGTGATACTTCATAGCCAGTTTGCGGTAGGTCTTCTTAATCTCATCCTGGGTAGCCTTGCGGTCGACGCCAAGAACTTTGTAGTAATCCTTGTAATCCATAATCTAATTTTATTCCCAATAAAATTATAGCGTCAATGAATAAATTGTCGATGTTTTGTGGAGGGTTATTAATAAAAGATTTATTTAATTCTTATAAACCGGAAGAAATTGCGGCAAGATACCTGAGTACTTCTTGCACCGCTTTTTCCGGCACGTCATACTCAAACAAGGTCAAATTGGGATGCAAGTTTCCGGTAAGGATCTTTGAAATACGCCTTCCCTGCTGATAACAGCACACTACTGGTTTATTTAACATCAATCCTTGCGCGACCTCATACCCCACACCATGCGACGGTGTTGAAACCTCTGCCACAACCGCATCACATTCTTCCAACCAGCGCATATCCCGCGAGAAGATCTCGGCCGGGTTCACGACCTTCTCCATCTCCATCACCTCCGGTGTGGAAAGATGGGCAGTCGGAACTTCATACCCGGCTTTGAGTATGGCGTCAACGAGTGCTGCGTACACTTTTTCTTCATTCCTGCCGCCAGTGATCGAACACGAAAAATAGACCTTCATTCCATCTCCAAAAATGCTGTTTTGGCACATCTCGTGCAACAGAATGGCTAAATGGGCTTACATCACCGTCGAATCCGGGTAATGTTGTTACCTCGTTGGTTTATGGTATCACAGACACCGGATCAAAGATATTGCCCTGAGATCGAAAGGATAGGAGAGAAATTATGAGCAAAAAAATGATCGTTATACTGGCTGTTGTCACCATCCTGGTGATCGCCCTCAGCGCCTGCGAGCGCTCCGCCACCAGGTTGAGCACTGGCAAAGCCACCCCAACCAGCGAGATCCCCTTCCCGGTTGCCACTCAGCCACAGATCATGGTGGATATTCTAAAAGGGACCCAAACTGCGGCCGCTCTTTCATTGACCCCGGTCACAGGCGGTGGTCTGTCAACCACAAAAACACAGGCAGTGGGCTTTAATACTCCTGCTGCCGGTGCAACCACACCTCCTGAGGTGGCAAAAACACCGTACCCAACCTCCACACCAGGCAAACCTGCCAGCTGGTCGCTGCAACAAGGTGAATTCCCTTATTGTATTGCACGCCGGTTTAATGTGGATCCAGTGGAACTCTTGACGATGAACGGCATGAACATGGATTCACTCCCACAGGTTGGCACGACTCTGAAGATCCCCACCAGTGGATCCTTCCCCGGCACCCGCGCTTTGAAATCCCATCCTACCACCTACACCGTCCTAACCGGCGAAACCATCTACCAGATCGCCTGCCGGTTTGGTGATGTTGACCCCAATGTCATCCTTGCCGCCAACGGTCTTACTGCCGGTACAGTGTTGACTTCTGGTCAGGTCCTGCAGATACCGTAACCAAACGCCTCATATTTCATTACATGGCGGGAGAATATCCCGCCTGTATAATTTAAGCAGGAGATCCCACCCATGCCAAAATACCCCGAAGTCACCCGGTACAATGCCCATTTATTTGACGTTAAAGAAATTACGGTCAAACTGCCCGACGGAAAGGATAAGGTTTTTGAGCTGGTCGATATCCAGAATGCTATCACCCTGCTGCCTATTGATGATATTGGAAACGTCTATTTTGTAGAACAGTTCCGTATTGCAGCGCGCCAGGAATTGCTGGAACTGCCTGCCGGCAAAATCGAAAAGGGAGAAATCCCCCTGGCTGCCGCGGAACGTGAACTTCGCGAGGAAACCGGAATGGCGGCCAAAGAGATCAAACCAATCGGAGAATTCTATATGAGCCCGGGGTATGCCAGCGAATACATGTATTGTTTTCTTGCCACTGGCTTATTCCCTGCCCCGCTCATGCCTGATGCAGATGAGTTCATCAATGTTCGCAGGATTCCTCTAAGGGAAGTATTCGAAATGATCCACACAGGGAAAATAGTTGATAGTAAAACTTTGGCGGCATTTTCGCTCGCGGCTCCATACCTATGAATAATAAGGGGTAAATCACATTGGGGAGATTAATACGGTTTTAGAATCTCCGATTGTTTTATGTGAGAGGGTTGAATTTTGCCTGCTATTTAATTAATACTGCCAGTCATCTCATTTGGATTATAATTGTATGAACAACCCTATCGAGAATCAGGGTTTTTTTTGCCCCTTACCTTTTATTAATGGAGTGAACAATGAAACGAGAAATGATCACGATCGATGCAAATGAGGCGGTTGCAAGCGTTGCTTACCGTCTCGCCGAAGTTATCGCCATATACCCGATCACGCCTTCATCCAGCATGGGAGAACACGCGGATGCCTGGATGGCAGCCGGAAAGAAAAACCTGTGGGGAACCATCCCCTCGGTGATGGAAATGCAGTCTGAAGGCGGCGCCGCGGGTGCTGTTCACGGAGCGTTACAGACCGGCTCTTTGACCACCACTTTCACCGCTTCACAGGGTCTGCTATTGATGATCCCCAATATGTACAAGATTGCAGGCGAGCTGACCCCCACCGTTTTCCATGTGGCGGCGCGCACCATCGCCACCCATGCCCTTTCCATCTATGGCGACCATTCCGATGTGATGGCTGCCCGCCAGACCGGATTTGGTTTCCTCGCCTCCGACAGCGTGCAGGTTGCACAAGATAACGCGCTTATCGCCAATGCCGCCACGCTCGAAGCCCGGGTTCCGTTCGTGCACTTCTTTGACGGATTCCGCACCTCTGCCGAAGTGAACAAGATCGAGCAGATGAGTGATGAAACCATCCGCGCCATGATCGACGAAGGATACATTATTGAGATCCGTAATCGCGCCCTGACCCCCGAAAAACCGGTCCTGCGCGGCAGCGCACAAAACCCCGACGTCTTCTTCCAAATGCGCGAGGCTGCCAACACTTACTATTTAAAAACCCCGGAAATCGTGCAAAAAGCGATGGATAAATTCGCCAAGCTGACCGGACGTACCTACCACCTCTTTGATTACTATGGCGCTCCTGATGCCACCGAAGTCATCATCATCATGGGCTCCGGGGCTGAAACCACCGAAGAAACTGTCAAGCATCTCAACAAGAGTGGCCGTAAAGTCGGCGTTCTCAATGTACGCCTCTACCGCCCATTCTCCGTGGAGCATTTCCTCAAAGCACTACCCGCCACCGTGAAGACCCTTGCGGTCATGGACCGCACCAAGGAACCAGGCGCTGTTGGCGATCCACTCTACCAGGACGTGATCACCTCGCTCAGCGAAGGCACAGCCAACGGCACCAGCCCGTTCAAGACTTTCCCGCGGGTTATTGGCGGCCGCTACGGTCTTTCCAGCAAGGAATTCACCCCGGCTATGGTTAAAGGGATCTTTGACGAGATGGTCAAGGATGAACCCAAGACTCACTTCACCGTCGGCATTAATGACGATGTCACCCATTCCAGCATCTCCTATGACCCTGCGTTTTCGATTGCCGACCCCAAGACCGTGCGCTGCATGTTCTTTGGGCTTGGCTCCGACGGTACCGTCGGCGCAAACAAGAATTCCATCAAGATCATTGGTGAAGACACTCCCAATGATGCCCAGGGTTATTTCTTCTATGATTCCAAAAAATCCGGGTCGCTGACCATCTCGCATTTGCGTTTTGGCCCCAACAAGATCCGTGCGCCTTATCTGATCGGGCTCAACGACGCGCAGTTCGTCGCCTGCCACAACTTCTCCTTCCTGGAGTGGTTGAACATGCTCAAATACGCTGCTCCCGGCGCGGTTTTCCTGCTGAACAGCCTGTACAACAAGGATGAGATCTGGAACAAACTTCCCCGGGATGTCCAGAAAGATATCATCGAGAAGAAACTCAAGTTCTATATCATCAACGCCAACGATGTGGCCGCCAAGACCGGCATGGGCGGACGCGTGAACACCATCATGCAGACGGCATTCTTCGCCATCAGCGGTATCCTGCCGCGTGACGAGGCGATCGCGCAAATCAAGAAATCAATCAAAAAAACTTACGGGAAGCGCGGCGAGGCTGTGGTAAAGCAGAACTTTGACGCGGTAGACCATACCCTGGCCAACCTGTTCGAGGTCAAGGTTCCGAGTGAGGTGACGAGCCAAACCAAACGCCGCCCGCCTACGCCCGCAGAAGCACCGGACTTTGTGTCCGAGGTGCTTGGACCGATCATGGTATTTGAAGGCGACAGTATTCCCGTCAGCGCGTTCCCGGTGGATGGCACCTTCCCGACCGCGACCACCCAGTGGGAAAGACGCAACATTGCGCTCGAGATCCCGGTGTGGGAACCCGACCTGTGCATCCAATGCGCCAAGTGCGCCTTCGTTTGCCCGCATGCGGTCATCCGAGAAAAAGTCTACGACCCTGCGCTGCTTGAAAAGGCTCCCCCGACCTTCAAGTCAATCGACGCTAAGTTCAAGGAACTTCCGAATATGAAGTTCACCATCCAGGTGGCGCCGGAAGATTGCACCGGCTGCAGCCTGTGCACTGAAGCCTGCCCGGCACGCGACAAGACCAACCCGATGCGCAAAGCCATCAACATGGCTCCCCAGCCTCCCCTGCGCGAACAGGAAAAGGTCAATTGGGAGTTCTTCAAATCTCTTCCAGTTCCAGATCCTGACTTGTTCCAACCCACCTCGGTGAAGAACAGCCAGTTGATCGAGCCGTTATTCGAGTTCTCCGGCGCATGCGCAGGCTGCGGCGAGACTCCATACATTAAATTGGTATCCCAGTTGTTTGGTGACCGCGCGGTCATTGCTAATGCCACCGGCTGCTCTTCCATCTACGGCGGCAATTTGCCCACCACCCCATGGGCGGTAAACAACCAGGGACGCGGTCCAGCCTGGGCGAACTCCCTGTTTGAAGACAACGCTGAGTTCGGTTTGGGCATGCGCCTGACCCTCGACAAGCAAAATGAGTTTGCCCGCGAACTGCTTTCCGGCATGGGCGCTGAATTGGGAGATACCCTCATCGAGGAGATCCTCAATGCCGATCAGACCACTGAACCGGGTATCCGCGCACAACGGAAACGCGTGGAAGCCCTGAAGGAAAAATTAGCAAATAGCAAACACGCCAGTGCCCGCATGCTGCTAGGTGTGGCTGATGCGATGGTCAAGAAGAGCGTGTGGATCATCGGCGGCGACGGCTGGGCGTATGATATCGGATACGGCGGATTGGACCACGTGCTCTCTTCCGGGCGTAACGTCAATGTCCTGGTTCTGGATACCGAAGTGTATTCCAACACTGGTGGTCAGTCCTCAAAGGCAACCCCGCTGGCGGCGGTAGCCAAGTTCTCTGCCAAGGGCAAAGGGCTGGGTAAGAAAGACCTGGGTCTGATGGCAATGAGCTACGGTTATGTTTATGTGGCCAATGTCGCTCTTGGCGCCAATGACCAGCAAACGCTGAAAGCCTTCCTTGAAGCCGAAGCGTATAATGGTCCCTCCCTGATCGTAGCCTACAGCCACTGCATCGCCCACGGCATCGAAATGTCCAAGGGGCTTGAACAACAGAAACTGCTCACCCAGACCGGCTTGTGGCCGCTCTACCGCTATAATCCCAACCTGGTGGATGAGGGTAAGAATCCACTGGTGCTCGACAGCCGTGAGCCAACCGTGGCGGTAAAAGATTACGCCTACAATGAAACCCGCTATCGGGTGCTGGTGCAGAATGATGAAGCCCGCGCGGAGATGCTGATGGAAGAAGCTGGCGAATTTGCCCAGCGTAAGTGGCAGCTTTACAAACAGATGGCTGCCATGGCTTATACCAAGCCGGAAGAACCAAAAGAGTAAATGGATCAAAAATCGGGAACCTTGACAAGGTTCCCGATTTATTTAAATAAGTAAAAACCCCGGGCTTTTTCAGTCCGGAGTTTTTATTTTAAATTTATCTCGTTGGTTCGTCCATCATCGGCTCGTTCTTCTTTTGCCGGTAGACGATGCGCCCGCGTGAAAGATCGTAGGGGCTCATTTCAACTTTGACATGGTCGCCAAGCAGGATTCGAATATAATACCTGCGCATACGACCGGATAGATAAGCGAGTACTTCATGGCCATTCTCGAGACGCACACGGAACTGGGTTCCGGGCAAGGCTTCGATTATCTCGCCCTCTACTTGGATCTTATCCTCTTCTTTGGCCATTTCTTCTCCTTACCAGCCTCATCGGCTAAAAACCTTCAGGGCATCATTCACCAAACTTGGAGGGGTAAGCTTTTCGTTTGATGCGGCGGATTGCCTTTTTCTTTTCCACTCGGCGAAGTTCGCTCTTGGAAACAAACCAGCGCTTGCGGCGGATGGTGCTTAAAACACCGCTCTTCACTACCTTTTTGCGGAACCGCTTCAGCAGTGAATCCTGTGATTCATTGGGACGTAGAACTACAGTAGCCATTGGTTTCTCACCTCCCTTCGCGAGGGGAATAAAATAAAAAAACCGTGCAGGTTGCGCGGTTGAGAATGATGCTATCAAGAAAACATTTTGGCGATCCAGATTTTTTCCAATCACCTCTTCATTTCGTTGATTTAAGAACTCTACCGTTGCAACCAAGCATTATTATAACGCGAATGGCCTGATTTATCCACTACCAATATAGGAGTGTGTTTTTCGAAGGCGATTATTGAGCCGGTTTGTTGCGAATGTGATCTGGTCGCCAGTAATAGTCTTAAAGTTCTATTTCTTTGGGAATTATTGGCGCAGCAATCCATACATATTTTCGTTAGCGCAACGTTCCCCAGCGAATACTCCTCACGGTCGCTCCTACACTCTTCTTCTGCTTGGCCATTTTATCTCCTATTGTTGCATAGTAGTACATATCTAGCCGAGAAGTGTTTTATAACTATCACCCAAAACCTGTCTCAAATGCTCTGACACGGAACAGCAGTTCTCCCGCCCTGAAAAATGTATCCAGCAGGTAGTAGTCTTGAGGGGTCGTCTCCGACTTCTCCCCGCCTAGAACCAGCACGTAGGGCAGACCGGGCGTGGCGACCGCTGCGACGGTCTGGCTGGCATGGTTGGACTGCAATGCGCCGATGGTGATGACCTAGTCAGCCTTGTTCCAGAACGCCTCCGGCTTGTGGAAGTTCAACATGCGCAGCTTGAAGCCACCGGTCGCAAGACCGGCAATATAAGCAAATGCAGTATCTACCAGCCGGGCAGGCGGGCAGCCGGTCAACTCGGGTGGGACTCTGCCCACTTGCGCTTGATTTTCTGCATCTCTTCAGTCATCGTGACCGGCCTGCCGGGATATTCCCTGGCGGGGTCGCGCAGCCATTCGCCGGAGGCATCCTGCTGAACGGGGAGACGGAATTGCACTGGCGGGACAGGCAGCGCGGCAGTCGGCTGGACGGCATACCAGTAGGCGACACTGCTGACCTCATTGGCAAGGTGGTTGGCATGCCCGTGCTCGATCGTGACTTTGATCTCCCTGGTAAAGTGCACCGGGTTTTCCAGGTGGAAGACGTAGCTGGTCTGATACCCGCCCTGACCATTGTAGAGGTGGTCGGCGGGCTGGGGGACGGTCAGCCCCTCGAAGAGGCTCGAGCCGTTATGCCAATAAGCGTTGGGCTGCATGCCGAAAGCCTGGTTTAAATAATCCTCGCTACCGGTGCCGTGCAGGTCGGGCGGCCACTTGTAGCCGTCCACCCAGATCATGTCGTCCCCTTCGCCCCACCAGGACTTGCTGAAATTGGATATGGACAGGTTGCAGCCAATGTAATGGCCGCGACCGCGGGTTTCCAGGATGACATAGTTGTTCTCATATGCCAAGCGTTCCCTGTTGGGCAGGTTGACCTCCGGGCTATTGACGGTGACCTCAGGCCCCCAACCTCCGAATGGGTTCGCACGGCGGAACTCGGCATGGAAATAGCCGGTATCGGCGGGGAACTCCTCGAGGGTCTCGTAGTCCACGTAGAAATACTCGCCGTGGTGTTCGTCGCTTTCGTTGACCAGCTCCACCAGGGCTCGTTTGGCAAAAGGCATGGGGACGTAACAGTTGAGGGCGCAGGGCTGGTTGAACTGGTAAGGGTTTGTGGTGGAAGCCGAGAAAAGCGCTGACTGGAAGGAGTTGACCATCCCATGACCCAGGCAGAAGAAATCACCGAGTGGCACCAGCACACTGGGAGCAGGGGCATCGTCGTAAGTGATCCTGAGTAAACATTCGCGGTAGTGGGTGACCTGGGTCATCCAGATGTGAGTGATCTGGGCGGGACCGAGTATATCGGCGAGGATGGCAGTCGAGCGGGCGGGGATCTCCCACACATCAGCATTGCGGCCGGACTTGTCCCAGGAGGAGAAGCGGCCGGTCCGGCGATTTTTGATTTTGGGTAAATTAGATAACACGAGGCACTCCTTTTTATTGGGTAGCTCCGCCGTTGGAAACAACAGCGGGAGTAGTTTTAATGAGACTCAGGCTGACAATTTAAGCGCCTGGCGGGTGAAGCGGTCGACCACATCCGAGATGGACAGTCGCGGCAACCCAATCATGCAGGTGTAGAGCGTGTCATGGAAATTGCGGGTCCAATGCTCGGGGATGCCGGCCCTACCCACCTAAAAAGAACTGGCTGCCTTCCTAAAACAAAAGAGGCTGGAAGGGTTCGCCGAGGGCATTTAAGAAAGCACGTGCCAGGAGCAGGTGCCCGCCCAGGTTGGGATGGACCCGGTCGCCGGCCAATGCCATCGGGTGGACATGCTGCAGGAGTTCATCGAAGGCAGCCTGGGTGTCGATAAACCCAGCCTTGTATTTCTCTGCTAATTCACGGACGACCATGCCATAGCGATCCATCAGTGCTCTCATCGGATCCGAGCGGTTGGATTCAATAAAGTAGGGGGTCATCAACAGCAGACCCTTCAGACGGGGAGCTGCCTGTTGTAGAAGCCTGTCCAAAGTCTCTCGATATTCATCCAACAGGACATGCGTTTCCTTCTGAAGCGGGGAATCAAACTGGCGCCAGACATCGTTGATGCCGATCATCACCGAAAGCCAGTCTGGCTCCATGTCAAGCACGTCCGCCTGCCAGCGGCGTGCCAGGTCTCGGGTGGTATTGCCCGAGGTGCCCATGTTGACCACCCGTATGGGGTGGTCGGGGAGGCTGATCCTGAGCAGCCCATCCACCAGGCTGACATAGCCATTCCCCAGGCCATCGTACAACCCCTCGCCAACCGGACGCATGCGTCCGCAGTCCGTAATGGAATCCCCGATCATGAGCAGCTTGCTGTTGGGTGGAATGATCATCTTTTTTCCTTTTTGGTTTCAGGGCAAGACTTCGAACTGCCCATCCAGCCCGCTTTCCGCATTTGGACCGATCCAGACCTGGAAGTGTCCCGCTTCCACTCCGGACCTCATATCCAGGCCGGTGAAGCCAAGTTCCTGCACCGGGAGTTCGAACTGCACCCGTCCCTCTTCGGAAGGTCCCAGGGATATCCGCCGGAAGCCCTTCAGTTCCTTCACCGGACGGGTGACGGACCCCACCAGGTCCCGGATATACAGCTGAACAACCTCCGTGCCGGCGCGTTTGCCGATATTTTTCAGGAGTGCACTAACTTTCATTGTGCCGCCCAGGTGGACGGAAGGGGTTTCCACCTGCAGGTCGAGGTATTCGAAACGGGTGTAGCTTAATCCAAACCCAAAGGGGAAAAGCGGCGAGTTTGGCAAATCCAGGTACCTGGAGCGGAAAGCTTCGTGGAACTGAACCGTGCCACAGCTGTCCGATGGGCGACCGGTATTCTTGTGAGAGTAGTAGACTGGGATCTGGCCTTCCGTGCGCGGCCAGCTGACGGTAAGCCTGCCGGAAGGAACGACCGCACCGAAGAGGATATCCGCAATGGCCTGCCCGGCGCGGATGCCGCCATGCCAGGCGAGCAGGAGCGCATCCACCTGTTCCACCAGGCGGGGAACCACCATCGGACGTCCGCACATCAGGACCGCGATCAGTGGTTTCTTCAAAGCGGCAATGGCATCTACCAGTTCCTGCTGGCGGTCCGGCAGGCCCAGGTAGGCACGGGAATGGGCTTCGCCGCTCAGCTCAGAACCTTCGCCCAATGCCAGGATAACCACGTCGGCTGCCCTGGCGGCAGCGACCGCCTCACCCAGGTCAAGGGAGCCGGTTGCATGCAGGCTGCAGCCCTGGGCGTGGGAGAGCATGCCACCCGGGAGAACTCCGCGCAGTGCCTCCAGTAAATTTTCGACATCCTCCGCCCTGCCATCGGCCGCCCAGGTTCCCAACAGGTCCTGGCAATTGTCGGACATGGGGCCGATCAAGGCGATACTGGCGGCCCCGGGTACGAGCGGCAGCAGGTTCCCCTTGTTCTTTAGAAGGACCATTGACTCCCGCGCCAAGTCCAGGGCCACGCTGCGAAAATCCGGGCTGAGGATCGTTTTTTCTGCCAGGGATTCATCGGTATAGGGCTGTTCGAAAAGACCCAGCCGGAACTTCAAGCGCAGGACGCGCCGGACGGAGCGATCCACCAGCTCCATGGGGATAGTGCCTTCCTCGACCAGTTCTGCCAGGTGGTTATAATAAGCACCGCTTTCCATGTCGATGTCCGTTCCCGCCTGGATCGCCAGCCTAGCGGCTTCCTTCAGGTTGGATGCCAGGCCGTGGTTCTGCAGTTCCCCGATCGCGTTGTAGTCGCTGACCACCACGCCGGGCCAGCCCCATTCGTCCCGCAATATGGTGGAAAGGATCAGGAAATTGACGCTGGAGGGTACCCCGCCGATCTCGTTGAAGGAACTCATCGTACTGCCGGCGCCGGCCTCGAAGGCTGCCCGGAAGGGTGGCAGGTGGACATCCCGCAGGGTTCGTTCCGAGAAATCCACCGTGTTATAATCGCGTCCGCCCTCGACCGCACCGTAGCCGGCATAGTGTTTCGGGCAGGTGACGATGCGCTTGCCAGTCCGCAAATCGTACCCCTGGTAGCCGCGCACCCTGGCGCGCGCCATTTCTGCCCCCAGGAAAGGATCCTCTCCGGAGCCCTCAGCAATGCGCCCCCAGCGTGGGTCGCGGGCGATATCCACCACCGGGGAATAGACCCAATTAACCCCGCAGGCGGAGGCTTCTTCGGCTGCGGCTCGTTCAGCCTGCTCTACTAAGTCAGGGTCCCAACTGCAGGCTTCCGCCAACGGGATCGGGAAGATGGTGCGCAGCCCGTGAATCACGTCCGCGGCGATCAGGAGCGGGATGTGCAGGCGGGAACCTTCCACCGCCAGACGCTGGAGGTAGTTGCTCAGGCGGACATCGACGACCATCAGCGTTCCGGTGCGGCCTTCCCGGATGACAGCTTCGAAAGCCGGGTTGGTATTCGCATGGAAATCGAATTCCCCGCCGGCGGCTTCGACCTGGGTGCGCTTTTCCACCACGGCACCCCAGTCGAGCGTACCAAAGGGACTATGGATTACCAACTGCCCCACCTTTTCCGCCAGGGTCATCTGCGCCAGCAGGGCTTCCAGGCGCGATTCGGTTTCGGGATCGAGCTGGTCGTAACGGACCGGGTTTGCCTGTTTCCTATTTGCCAATTTAACCTGCCTTCTCCAAGACCAGGAGACCATCATTCCCATGCACCTTGATGCGCTTCCCGGGAGAGGACTTATTACCTGTGGCGGGATCGGTGTAGGAATAATGCCTGAGGGTCATTTCGGCGAAGAACTCCGGGGGGTCCAGGTGCAGGGCGAGCGACTGGGTCTCCTCCTTGATCCCGGTAACCTCGGAAGTACTATAGTGAAGCAGCACATTTTTATTGAGCTGCCATTCAAGAGGCAGGATCAGCCCGCGGCGGGTGGGCAGGTGGAGTGGATTTCCACCGAAAAGGTCCATGCCCGCCTGGACCACACTGGTTTCCAGCGGGTCATCCTGGTAGTTGTTGACGAACAGGAAGTTGCCTTTCTCACCAGCGCTGAGGCGCACGTCGGCCCAATCGCCGAGCTGGAACGAGGGCGGGCAATCCATTTTGTTTGCCATACGGTGGAGGATGTCCAGATCGCCAAGGGTATTGGCTGCCATGGCCGCCCCCAGGACCATGACCTTGCCTTTTTCCAGATGTTGGATGAAACCCATGGTGCTGCCTTTTTCATCGATGGCCGTGGCAAAGATTTCGTCAAACTTGCCGGAATAAGTCTCCTGAAAAGAGACCGGGACATCCCGGTATTCGAAGGCGTTCATAAAACCCTGGGTAAAGGGCTGACCGCCCTCGATTTGCTCGATCCCGAGAGCATCCTTCATTATCGTACAGGGTCGATGGCTGTTGTCCTCCACGCACATGCGACCCACCAGGACCAGTTTCCCGCCCTGTTTGACATAATTCACCAGCTTCTGCTGGAGGTCAGCCGCGCACTGTCTCTCCAGCATGACCCACAGCAGCGGAATTTTGGAAACCTCCAGTTCGCTGCGGCCAAGCTCAATGGCATCGAAGGGACGGTGGGTCAAAGCCAGGCCGCGGCCGATGAAGTCAAAAAGGATCACCTCGCGCTGGTGCGTGAGGATGTCCGAGGCTTTCTTCGAGGACTGGTTATTGACTTCGGTCATGAAGTCATCCAGGAAGAACCCGAGGGTGGTGACCGTTTGAGGTCGGGCGAGCACCAGGGCGGTACCGTAAGATTTAAGCACGGCGGATAACTTCGGATAACGGGCATAATGACGGCGCAGGCTGCCGTCCAGGCGGACCGGGTGGCCCCAGTCATGGCGCCTGACCGGGCTGAGCAGCGGGTCGTTCTCGCCATCGAAAAAGAGGTAATGGTTGATGGCCCGCATGCCCGACGAAATGCACAGGCGGGTGTGCAGGTCATACAGGGATGTTTGATTGCCGCCAAAGTCGTGGTTCCCGCCCGCCTGGAATTCTATCGAGAAGAGCGGCTGTTCCCTGTTCTGGAGCGCTGTGGTGATGGCGTTGACCATCAGCAGCTGATGGAAATTGCCTTCCCCGATCAGGCCAGGGTAGACATCCGTGGCGGTGATCATCCCGTCTGTTTCGATGACCCGGATCAACTGTGACAGCCCAATCGGGAAGGTCTTGCCGCCGTTCATGAATCCGTGTACGTTGACCACCGGTGGGACTTCCAGTCCATTCGAGCGGGCTTCTTTCAATAAAAATGCAGCATATTCGCCCAGGTATTCCCGGTAGAAACGGCGGTAATCCTGCAGGATGCGTTCCGCCTGCGGCCCGGTCGGGTCGGTCAAACCGTCCTTGAGGGTATCCACCAGCGTATCTGCCAGGTAGCGGTCGGCAAGGGAAGAGCCGTAAGTTGTGTCCAGATAGGCGGCAAAGCGGGCGAGCGTGTCGGGGTTGATGTCCACGATATTGCGAACCCATGGAATCATGCCCATCTCGTTATCCAGCTGGACCAGGATGATCCTGCCTGCGCGTGTGATCTGACGGGGAGCCAGGACTTCAAAGATCGCCCGGTACCATTTGGCCGCGCAGGACAGGAAGTCAGCTTGCAGGTAGCTGGCGATATTTTGTGAGATGCCGTCCTGGCTGATGAAAGCCGCCTGGGGATAATTACGGAAGACCCAGGGCGGGATGCCTTCATTGATCGTCTCCGCCATGATGTACGGACCCGGGCGGGCGATGATGTACAAGCCCATCTCGGCAGCCAGGTCAAGAAAGCCGGCCAGGTCGCGCAATGGGTGGCTGTGACCGTTGAAATCCGAAACGCCTTCCTCCAGCTGGTGCCAGATCCAGGGCATGTAGGCTGCCACGGCGTTGAAACCAGCCTGTTTTAGCAAGCCCAATCGATGTGGCCACTGGTCCCTGGGGATGCGGAAATAGTGTAACTCCCCCGCTTGAATCAATTGGGGAGTACCGTCCAACCATAATTGACCCCCCTTTGCGAAAAATTCAGTCATGTTATTTTACCTCCCGCCGGGTGAAACCCAGTACCCTCAGCGCTTTCTGAATGGTGGGGCTGCCGGTATAGACCTCCCAGATCAGCCCACTCAGATAATTCTCGATCATCAGCATGGAACAACCCTTGGCGATGCCGTAGCCGGACTGGCTGTACCAATCCGGGTGTACATCCAGGTTGTAGGAATCGTAAAAGCCGTAAGGTCCCCAGGTCCGGGGCTGGTTGTCATACAGGTATTCCGCCATGTCCATGGTCAGGTCGGGAAGGAAGGGCAGGCAGGAAAGCGCGCTGTAGATGGAGACCGTGCCGTTGGGCCTGGGTTTCACCAGGCAGGGCGTGCTGCCGGAAACATCGTACCCCCAGGGGCTGTCCCCGGCGCTCATCCCCCAACTGTTCGCCTGGTAGGTCTTGAACTTATCCGCATTCTCCAGGCAGAAGCTACGGTTGGCGAGGGCTGCCAGCCGGGTATTTTCGAACCAGTCCACTCCGTCCGGGTCCAGGTATTTGGCGGTATCCAGCCAGGCTTCGCTGTACTGGTAGGCGAAAAGAGTCCCGCCGGGGTTGACGATGACCTTTTGACCTTCATAGGAACCGCCAACCCGTGAGAAGCCGGCATATAGTTTGCGAGCCAGCGAGGGTTCCAGCCTCTCGGCAGCCTGCAGATACATCATCTTCTGCTCGGCAGCCATGTCCCATTTGGAAATAAACCCGGGCTGCCCGTCGACATAATCCCCGCCGCGGTCGGGGTTATAAGCCATGCGGAAGAGTGTGCGACCGTCCATTTCAAAGACGAACATATCCCAGTCCATACGGTCGAGCAGCCGACGGGCGAGGTCACTGAGTTCGGGATCGTTGAAATAAGCCGCGGCGGTGATCACGCCGTTCATGCACAGGGCTGTGTCGATGGTGGAGTACTCGCACTTCTTTATTCTTTCGGCGGTGCTGATATCCAGGAAATGGGCGAAGAATCCACGGGTATGGCTGGCGCGCTGTAGCAGCGTGTCAAGCGTCCCCCTGGCGATGTCCAGCGCCTGCTGGCGGGTTAAATATCCCCGCTCAACCGCGATGACCCAAGCGCTTAGGGTGAACCCCACCGAGGCAATCGAAGCTACACTGGGTTTCTTGGTCGAATCGACCGTCAGCCCATATCCCCGGCTGTGGGGTTCCAGGTTGGTGAAGCGGGTGAAAAAATCAAAAGATCCCTTCAGCTCCCTATTCAGCAGGTCCAGTCTATCCATTCAGGCTCAACGATCTTTGCATTGCGGAACCGCCTTCTTTGGTGGAGGATTCGCGCTGGATGAACCTAGTAGGAATCTTTTGGGGACGGAAGGGGATGTCATTTTCTAGCAGGTCAATCAGCTGGGTGGCTGCCAGGGTGCCCCAAATGATGCGCGAAGTTCCCACGGTAGAGAGAGTTGGCTGCATGTATTTTGCAATCTGGATGTCATCGAATCCGACGATAGCGATATCCTCGGGAGCCTTCAGATTGTTTTCTTTCATGGCCTTGATGAAGCCTATCGCCATCTGGTCGTTGGCGCAGAAGACCGCATCCGGCAGGTTGCGGGAGGCGATGATCTCCAGGGCGATGGTATAACCCGACTCCTCGGTGAAGTTGCCTTTGAAGACCTGCACGGTGATATTTTTCGTCTTGGCTTCGTCCAGGAAGGCCTTCATTCTCTCCTTATTGTCGAAGGAATCCATCGCGCCGGAAACGAAAAAGATGCGCCGAGCGCCCTGACTGTATAAATGATAAAAGGCACCCAGGGTTCCCTGCTGGTTATCGATCAGTAGCGGCAGCAGGAAATCGGCATCCAGGTAGCGGTCCAGTACCACGATGGGAAAATTGCTGGAAGCCAGCTTGAGCAGGGTCTCGCTTTTTATTTTCGAATCGAAGACAATCGCCCCGTCCACCTGGCGGTGGGTGAGGATGCGGCGGACCGTATTGCTCTCCGGGCAGACGAGAAGTTCGTAATCGGTCTTGAGGACGGCCTCATGGATGCCTTCCAGGATCTCCTCGTAGAAGGAGCCGCCGAAGCGCGTGATGAAAACCCCGATCGTGCGGGTTTTGCGGTTCTTCAGGTGCCTGGCGAAAGCGTTGGGATGGTAGTTCAATGTCTCGGCCGAAGCCAGGATCCTTTTGCGGGTGGCCGCGCTAATCGTGCCGTTCCCGTTCAGGGCGTAGGAGGTGGAGGCTATACTGACCCCGGCATGTTTTGCCACATCTTTGATAGTCGTCATTGATTTCTTTTCCGTTAGTTATTTTTTAGTAATCTGCAGTAGGGCAAGGCCGTCCAGGATGTTGCGGTTTTGCATTACAACCCGGTAAACTATGTCATCCGTGTAATTTGCCAGCATCAGCAGGGAAATGCCCTTGTCGATCCCGATCACGTCGGTGTCGTACCAGTTCCTGTCCAGGTTGTAGGCATCCACGAACCCGTAGACGCCCTTCAACCTGTCGAGCGAGTAGTAATTGCGCATGGCAGCCTGAGCCTGTTCGGGCAGGAACAGGATCGACCCGATCGCGCCAGCCGGAGCCAGGGTACCGTCGATGAAATGAGAATTGTTGTCGAACCCGGAGGGCGGTGCGCCGTACAACCCGTTGTAGCCGTCGGGCCCATCCGAGGCGGTCAGTCCCCAGGAATACGGTCCAAGGGTCTGATACTGGTCCTGGCTGTCCACGGCAAAATCATACTGTGCCAGGGAGGCGTCCACCGAATTATCGAACCAGTTTACCCCTTTTTTGTCGGTGTGGCCACGAAAATCGATCCAGGCCTGGCTGAACTGGTAGGTGAAAATGGAGCCGAACCAGGAATGGATGAATTCTTTGCCGGCGCCATAGCTGGCGTAATGGCGGGTGAAGGCGTAATAAACGAGTGGATCGATCGGGTGGGTATCCGAGCCGGCTGCCAGAACATACAACATCAACTGCTCGGCGTAAAAGTCCCAGTGGCCCTCGAAGCCTTTTTCCGGTCGATATGCCATGTAGAACATATTGCGGTCCGGGTCGATGAACCAGGGCCAGTTGACGGCATCGTACAGGCTCTGAGCTTTAACAGCGATGTCGCCCCCGAAGTACTGTCCCACCGACAGGATGCCCATGAACAAGATGGCGGTATCGATGCTGGACACCTCGCTATTCCAGGCTCTCTTCCCGGTTTGCATGTCCAGAAAATGGTAATAGAAACCTTCCACCCGGTCGAGGTCTTTGAGGGTGTCCAGCGTTTTGCTGACCCGTTCGGAGCCCTCCTGGCGAGTGATGTAGCCTTTTTCGATCCCGATGATATAGGCCGTCAGACCGAACCCAAGCGAGGCGATGCTGGCGATGCCTTCCGAGCCCGGGTAGCGGTCCCGGATCAAGCCATACCCGGCGCTGTTCCCATCTGTATTAGCCTGCTCCCAGAAGAAATCGAAGGCGCCTTTCATCTCATAATCGATGACATCCTGGATGTCGACGCCCTCCAGGGTGACGGCCGCATCCGGCGTATTCGTCGGGATCCCGGTCGTGGTGGACTCCGGCTCCAGCGTCGGGTTGGGTACTGCCGCTCCATTTGGCGAGGTACAGCTGCTGAGCACCAGAGCGGCAGCCAGGAAGAGGATGAACAGCTTATTCACCGGTAATCCCCGACCTTTCCACGGATTCCACGAACCACTTCTGCAATATAAAATACATCACCAGCAGCGGCAAAATGACCATGAAGGTGCCGCTCAACTTGATGGCTTCGTTCAAGCGGTCGAAGATGTTGATCGTGCCGGGCGGATACAAGTTCTGGTAAGCCTGGACGAATTTCGCCAGCTGCATGGGCAGGGTCTGGATGCCGCCCTCCAGGAAGATGACCGTCAGAAAAGTCTCGTTCCAATACCAGACCGTGGAGAAGATCATCGAAATGATATAGGCGGGAATAGCCCCCGGGACGGCGATGGATAAAAAGATCTTCAGGTCGGAAGCCCCATCCAGCCGAGCGGCTTCCTCTAGGACCTTGGGTAGGGAAAGAAAGGTCTGGTAAAAGATCAGGATGAAGATGGCGCTCTTCAAACCCTGCCCGACGACCGCTGGCAGCAGGATCGAGGAAATATTCCCCAGCATGTTGAATTTTTTATAGGTGAGCATCTGGGGGATAAAGGTGGTCTGGACCGGGATGATGAAGGTCGCCAGGATCAAAACAAACAGCAGGTTCTTGCCGCGGAAGCGGTAGCGCGCCAGGCCGTAGCCAACCAGCGAGCTGACGATGGTCTGGAATATGGAAGGGGTCACGCTGACCAGGATGGAGGACAGCAGCGTTTTGGGATAATCCAGCACGTGGAAAGCCTTGATATAGTTATCCGCGTAAAAGCTGGTGGGAACCCACTGCACCATCGAATTCAACAGGTCGCTCGGGCTTTTCAGGCTGGTGACGAACATGAACAGCAGCGGGTAAAGGTACACAAACCCGATGGCGATCAGCAGCAGGTACAGGACCAGCTTAAAGATCAGCCCATATCCGGAGCGATCGCCGAAGAGGAACCTGCGCAGGTCTTCCACGACGAAATTCTTCAGTCTCTCAGGAGTGATTCTCTTCATAAGCCTTTTCACCAATCAATCGAACTTGTTCCTGCTGTTGAATTTCAGTACAAAATAGACCACCAGCAGCAACAGGACCAGCACAAAGAAATACAGGAACGACATGGCGCTGGTATAACCGATGCCGCCCTGGACCTGGTAGGTCTGGTTGTAGATGTACTTGACCACAGGGTTTTCCGAGAACTGCGAGAGAGTGATGATGGTATACACGGCGATCACCAGGGTCGTGGTCGAAAGGGAAGGCAGAGTGATCTTCCAAAAGGATACCCAGGCGGAGGCGCCATCGATCGAGGCAGCTTCGTAGATGGTCCGGTCAATCTTTTGCAGGCTAGCAAGGTAGATCAGGATCTGTACGCCGGAAAACCACAGGATCAGGATGAAGGAGGTCAGCAGGTATTCCACCGGTCCGCGCAGGGAATTCGGCAGGGTGGCGATGAAACTGGTCACGGCTACTGACTGGGCGATACCGGGAGCGGAGGTGGCGCCCTGGGAGGTCAGTTCCTGGATGACCGGTCCGCTGGTGATCACCACCGGTAAAAAGAAGATCGTCCGGAACAGCCCCTTGAATTTGAAATCCAGGTTCAGCAGCAGCGCGATGATCATCGAGAAGATGATGATGATCGGCACCGAGACCAGCGTTTCAATGACATAGTTGATCAGCAATTCGACGAAATTCGGGTCGGTCAACAGGGCTCGAGTGTAGTTGCTCCATTTGACGAAAACCAGGTCGATGGTGGTGGGGGAAACAGTGACCTTATTCAGGCTGTAATAAAAGGTCTGGACCAGGGGGATCAGGGTGAAGATGGCGAACCCGACGATCCAGATGCTGACAAAGGCGTACCCATACAGGGCTTCGCGGGTGGATTGCTTCATTTCGTTCCGGCTCAACTTGCTCCAGTTCACGGCTGCACCTCCCGGATGACGGCATCCTGGCTTTCCACGCGCAGCCCGGCTTGGATGAAGGGCGTATCGTTGTAGTTCACGATAATCTGTTTCCCGTTGGCATAGGTGGTGGCGGAAACCCCGGCGGCCAGGAGCTGGCGGGCAACGATTTCCTGTCCTTCCACTGGTCCCAGCAGGTTATCCAGCCATGCGTAGGTCTGCCGGATGGATTGCCCCCACTGCGCATACGACGAAGTATAGATCCAGTCCGAGCTGGTTTCCAGGATCTTCGCGGTGACCTCGTTGGTCAGGAAGTAGGACGGGTAGACGTCGAAATCAGCATGGCGCAGCAGGTCGAGCTGCGGGTTGGCAGAGAAATTGATCGCCGGTCCATAAAAGGGGATGTACCCCGACAGGACAATCTGCAGGAAGGGTACGGCCTCGGTCATATAGATATACCCGCTGGTAGTGAGCGGCATATCGTAATAATCCTTCATAAACCCGAACATGTAATCGTTGGGCTTGTAAAAAGAGGTGCTGACCCTGTTCTGGTCCAGAAGATCCTGGTACTTTAGGATGGCCTCTTCCCGGTTGAGGAAGTGGCGGTTCTTGAAATCGCTGTACAGCATTGATCCAAAACCGTCCAGCGCCAGGCCGGCTTCCAGCTGGGAGACAACCTGCCGGCTCAAGGAGGAATAACGGGCGCTTAAGGCGTTCAGGTTCAGGTAGTAATTTAGTTTGGCGCGGTTGTACCCCAGCAGGTTGGCATTGGTGATCGACATCGCCAGGTCGCTGCGCTCCGAATACCCGCTCTCTCCCATCAAGGCTGCCTGCGGGTCCAGGTACAACTGGAAGTCTCCGCCCCCGGCATGGATCTTATCGATCAAAGCCCGCAGCTCGTCCAGGCTGCCCAGGCCTCTTTCCAAGCGCAGGGAAGTGGGTGGCATGCTGGAAGCTCCCAGGGGCTGCCAGCCATAATAGACCACCTGCGCATTGCCGAGTTCCAATTCATCCAGGATATCCACCATCTGGCTGATGGTCGTCATTTTGATGAACTGGTTCCAGACCAGGACCTTTTGCTTGTCTCCGCCTAAAAACTCCAGCTTGATGCCGATCCGGTTGTCCGGGTCAGCGATCTTCGCCAGGACGCCCTGGTCGACCAGGTACTGCTGGTAGCTGCGCGCCATCCCGACATAGTCGCTGTCCTCCCCGGTCAGGAATCGGTATTGCAGCTTCACATCAAAGGCATTGGTGTCATGCTGCAGGATGGTCACGCCATCCCCGGAACGGTTGGTGGCCTGGAAATAACTCTGGTTGTAGGTGAAGGCGTTATAAATAAAGTTGAAGTTGGTAATCACCCCGGACGGATGCGCCTGGATCTCTCCATAGGCTGCACCTTTTTCCACTATGCAGATGTAGGCATTCTGCTTTTCGCCGTGCACCATCCCGATCACCGGGATGGAAATTTTCCCGGGCCGGTTGACCTCCGCGTCGTAGGGCAGGGTGGTGATCATGCCGAGGTCAGCCCCGTAATATTTGCCGTAGAACATGTTGGTAGCCTTGGTGGTGGCGGCGAAGGGAATCAGGCTTCCGGGCCCATCCGGGATGAACATGTAACCCGGCACGCTATCGGCGCGCGTGGCGCCGAAGAATGGATAGAGGTTGAGCACGCCCAGTTTATAATCCGGGCTTTCCTCCCGGATGGAAGCGGAGGGCACTTCCACGCTGATACCCTGCGGTTCCAGCTTGAGGATGATCTCCATGGAGATCATCTGGTCGATAAAGGTCAGGGAAACCCGGACGCCCTGGTTGATGTTGGTGACCTGGATGCTGGTGTTCGAATTGGTGATGGAGACGCGCTTGCTGACCGCCGCCTGGTCGATGTAATCAATACTGACCCCGCTGCGCGCAAAAGCGGTCCAGGCTTTGTTCAGGCGGTCTTCCGGTAGTTTTTCATCCAGATTCGAACTCCATACGTATCCGCTGCGCCTGTCGACCACCTTGAAAGCCAGGGTGGTCTTGTCCAGGTATAGCTGGAACAAATCGTTTTCCGCCACCGGCTCGAAGGTATCCGGGATGGCCTGTTCAAGCTGTACGCTGGCATGGGAAGTCTCCATGCCCGTAGTTTGCCTGGAGTTTGTTGCCGGAGCGCGCGCCAAGGCAGGCTGCGCCCCCGCCTGCAGCCCTGCCAGCAGGCACACTACCATCCATCCACGCAGAAGCTGCCTGATCTTATCCACGCAGACCGACCTCCTGGACTATCGCAGAAATGAAGTCGAACAGCTGGTTGAAGAGGACGTACAGGATGTAACCCGTCAGGAGGAACAATGCCATCGTGAAGACCGTGATCAGGATGTTCCTGACCGTCTCGGAAAATGTGTAGTTATGGATCTCCTTGACCATGAAGAAGAGCATCATCCCTGTCCAGAATAACACCAGGTTCAGGGAGAAGGAATACAGGAAGGCCTCATTAAAGGTCAGTACGTTCGAGACCAGCGCAATCGGCAGAACAAGCAGGGCATAAGGCCAAAGGCTGTAGGCGCTCCCTATGATCACATCCCGCACCCGGCCTTCTCCATCACTGATAGTCGAGACCAGGTAGTTGGCGATGTTCCAGATCAAGATCGCCAGCAGGGTCGTCACCACCAGGTTGCCCACCTGGATGCGTGAGAGCACCAGGTTTTGGTTGAAAGTGAACCCGGTCAGGTACTCCGCGAGCACCCGCACGGCGATCACCCACAGGTAGATCAACCCGGCGAACAGCAGGCTGCCGCGTTGATTGATTTTGATGTAATAAAAGCTGTCGACCGGCTGCTTGATGAAACGGAACAGGAATACCAGATCATCCACCAGCTTGAACCTTTGCAACCCTGCCAGCCATCTCCTGGCAGGATCGAACCACCTGGTGCGTCTCTCCACCCGGGTGACCACCAGTTGAGCCACCCACAGCCCCAGCAGGCTGAACAGGGCAGTTCCCAGGAAACGCTGCAGGACCTGGTTGCGCAGTTCCCAGAAAGCCTGCGAATAGCCTTTCTGGTCCTCGGAATATCGATAGGATGTCAGCGCATTCCGGTAATCCCCGTCCTTGAAGTAGGCATCGGCGATACCCTGGTAGGCCATAATGAATGACCCGTTGTAGTTCAGCACCTCTTCGAAATAAGGCCGGGCATCGTCATAAAAGCCCTGCATGTACAACCGCACCCCTTCGTGCACCTGCCGGGCAAAGGCGGTCGTCTGGTAGGTGATGACAGCATTTTTATCCTTGTCCAACACATACAGGACATCCCCGTAGCGCGCGATGGCGGTCGGGTTCACCAGGGTCCCCAGGCGCTGGTCTCCGCTGTCCTTTGCGCCGAAATAGAACAACAGGGTCCCATTCAGGTCGTATTCGATGATGCTTCCAAAGGCATCCACCGCCACCACCAGGCCGTCCGCGCTGACGTCGATGTCCCGGAAGGTGATCGAGCCAAAAGTGTCGGGAAACACATTCTTCCCTGAGATCGTGAAGCGACGGATGCTCCTGAACCGGTTCGTACCGGAGGTGATGGTGTACACCAGTCCCTGCGAGTCGATGGTTATGTTGGTAGGAGATGCAGCTTCGTTCTTGAACAACTGGTCAAGCTGGGCTTTGGTCAGGAGCAGCCTCTGCAGGATCATTTTCACGGACATCGTCGAGGCATTCGACCCGAAGTATCCGATGAAATTGCCGTTGGTGTTCATCTGGACCACGCCGTTGTCTGAGCCCTCGCTGATCACATACAAATTCTGGCGGGCATCCACCGCAATCTTGCGCGGTAGGAATTGCTTGTTTATCCCGAAGAGTGGTTCGGCTGGACGGCCGAATTCACTGACCAGGTTGCCATTCTTGTCCAGGATGACGATCTCGTTCTTTTTGGAATCGGCGATGTACATCGTGCCCTGGTCGTCGACGTAGATCCCGCTGGGTTCCTCCAGGATCCCGATGCCGTAGCTTTCCTGCACTTCAAAATCCATTAATTTCAGGATCTGTCCATGTCCGCTGTCGGCGATGTACATGTAACCGTCCGGCGTGATGAACATGTCCTCCGCCGACGAGATCGGCAGGTCGTTCTCATCCAGGGGGGTGTAGGCATCCTGGGTCCGCACCAGGTCACCTCCCGGTCCCCAGGCATAGGTGGTGTAGGGAGTGTCGGCGCTGGCAGTGCTGCTGGACAGGAATAAGACAAAGGGGAGCAGGACCAACGGTAGAAGCTTTTTCATCCCTTGAGTCCTGAGTGAGACATGGTGCTCATGACCTGACTTTGCAAAAGGACGAAGATTAGCAGGTTGGGCAGGAACATGATCAGCGAGGCTGCCGCAGCGATGCCCTGTCCCGCCACGGTGTTCGCCCCGCTGGTAGCCGAGGTTAACGTGTTCAGGTAGAATGCGAAGGTCTTCAGGCTTTCGGTGTTGACGTAAAGGCTGGAAGTATCGGCGTTGTTCCAAGAGGCCTGGAACGTCAAAATGGCAATAGTGGCAATCGCCGGGACGATCATCGGCATGATGATCTTCCAGTAGATCTGCAGGTCCGAGGCGCCATCCACCTTTGCGGCGTCGACCACCTCATCCGGCACCCCGTCAATGAACTGTTTAATCAGGAAAAGCCCCACCGGCATTGCCAGCGCCGGCAGGATGTGCACTGAGAAGGTATCCAGCAGGTTTAATTTCTC
Source organism: uncultured Anaerolinea sp. (assembly GCA_964483135.1). GTDB lineage: Bacteria > Chloroflexota > Anaerolineae > Anaerolineales > Anaerolineaceae > UBA6107. Next base: position 45,723 of record CAZAAJ010000005.1, read on the forward strand.
GATGATCAGGAACCTGGGGATCGTCACCGCGATCGGTACGAACATCAACGCCACCGTGTTGATCGCAAATAACGTCTTCTTCAGTTTGAAGCGTTTCTTGGAGAGGGCGTAGGCTGCCGTGCTGGAAACAAGAATGGAGGCGGCGATGGTGATGACTGTGATCAGCACGCTGTTGAACAGGTAGCGGCTGACCGGGATGCCCGAACTCGAAAACTTCGAGAACAGGTCGATGAAGTTTCGGAAGGTCGGGTTAATCACGAAGAAGCGTGGCGGGAAGGCGAACAGCTCATCGGCCGGTTTGAAGGCGTTGGAGAAGATGAACACCATCGGCAGCAGCATGAAGACTGCCAGGGGTACCAGGAAGATGTAGAACTTGAGCTGGCCCGTGTTGAACCCCTTCGGATTGATGCCGCTGTTATGGACCCCGGACCAACGCCTGAACAGTCGCTTAAGCATGGCTAATCATCACTGGCAAATAACCGGTTTGCCACCCGGGTGAACAGGAGCACCATCAGCAGCAGCACGACCGAAACGGCTGCGGCATAACCCATTTCATAGCGCAGGAATCCATAATCCTCGATATGGTTGACGATCAGTTGACCGGCGTACTGCGGGGTCGGGTTGCTGCCCGAAAGGGTCACCCCGATCGCTCCCGCCTGGAAGGTGGAGACGATCGCCATGACCGCTCCGAATAACATTTGCGGTTTCATTGACGGGATCGTTATATAGATGATCTCCTGGAAGCGGTTGCTGATCCCATCCAGGGCGGCTGCTTCATATAATTCAGGGTTAATCTCCAGCATCCCCGCCAGCATCGCCAGGAAGCCGACCCCCATACTGCTCCACAGGGTTACTACGATCATAATGGTCATCAGGTACTCTGGTGACACCAGCCACTGGATCGGTTCCCGGATGACATTGAAGCCCATCAGCAGGCTGTTCAAGTAGCCGGTCTGGTCCCCGCTGAAGAGCGTCTTCCAGACCACGGTCATCGCCACCCCTGAGGTCATCGAGGGGGAATAAAGGATCAGGGCGAAAAGAGTGCGCGGCAGCCTGGGCAACTGTGACAGCACCCAGGCCAGCATGAACGCCAGGGCATAGCCGCCTGGTCCCACCAGCACGGCGAATTTGACCGTGTTGGGCAGGACGTATTTCATGAAAATGTCGTCCTGGGTAAGAAGGACGATGTAGTTCCTCAGACCGTTGAATTTGGGGAATTGGATCGAATCGAAGAAGGTGAAGGATAGCAAACTCGCCAGCACCACCGGCACCACGATGAACACGATGAACAGCAGCGCATAGGGCGATAGGAAGATGTAGGCATTACCCTCCCTGGCGAACCACTTTTTAATCACGGAACTGCGTACGGTGCCGGGGTTATTTTGCATTGTCCATCCAGTCTTTGACGGTCTCGATCGTCGGGATCTTGAACTCCTTCACTTTTACCCCGTCCTGCAGGTAGCCGAATTCTTCCATTTTCCGGGTGATCTCGCGGTTGATGATGGTGATGGAACTGTCGATCGCCACGCGCGGGTTGACCCCGTCGAACACGATCTTGTTCCAGGCATTGCTGATCTCCCGCTCTTCCATGTAGCTCCCGGGCAATTTCACCGGTTCCTCCAGCCACTGCCACTGTTCGAAGATTACGTCCTTGTCCGCCTCGGGAATCGGCAGGTATCTCACCGCCTCCAGGTTGGCGGAGAACCACAGGTACTCCAGTCCGTAGTTTAGGATCAGCTGCTGTTCAAAATCGACCTGGGTGGCGGTCGACATCCACCATTTCAGGAACTGCCAGCCTTGTTCTGCTTTTTCGGTGTTCTTGAACATGATGTCGGCAGCAGCCGACCCGGTGGCATAGCGGTTCTCCGTCCCGTCCGGCAGGACGGTGGCGGGGTAAAGGTCGATCCCCCACAGGCCGTTGATCTCTGGTGCGGCAATCTTTAATTGGATGTAGGTCCCGTTGTTCGAGATGCCGACTGGCAGGCTGCCATAACGAAAACTGTTGTAGAAATTGGCGGTCGTCAGCGGCATGCCGTAGAGCGTGAAGCTTTCGGACATGAACTTGATCGCCGAAATGGCCTGCTCGCTTGCCAGCCCGGTCGAAAAGCCGTCCGAGCTGTACAGCTGCGCCCCGAAATTGAAGAGGTAGGGTGCCGTGAAAAGGTAATTTTTCATCCCGGCCCCGCTGGAAAGCGCCGTGTTGTAGTTCATCCCGTAACGCTGCAGTTCGGGCAGCATCTCGATAACCTCATTCCAGGTCTGTGGCACCTTCATTCCCAACGCATCCAGGATGTCCTTGCGGTAATAGGTCACCCAGAAGTCCTGCGTTTCCGGGATGGCATAGACCGAATCGTTGATGATGTAACTCAGCAGCGAGCCCGGCGAATAGATGCGAATGAAACTGTCAAAATCATGAAAGGAGCGCAGATCGTATAACGCATTGCGGATCGCCAGTTCGTAGGGCACGTCCGTAGCCACCCCCAGCGCCACGTCCGGTTGGATCCCGGCGGCATTCGCCAGGATCAATTTGTTCTGGTCCGGCATGATCGAGAATTTCACCTTGATGCCGGTCTCCTGGGTGAAGCCCTGGTCAGTCATTTTTTGCAGCAGGTCCACGTACTGGCGGGGACGGTTCACCCAGACCTCCAGTTCCTCCGGGTTGGCGACGGTGGATTGGTAGGGATCGGGCTTGAAAGAGGCCAGGAAGCGCTTGGTCCCTTCGAACAGGGAGGTGAAGAAGGGCACCTTGACCTGCGCAGGTTCCAGGTTGGTCGAATGGATATATATCTTGTCCAGAGCCAGGGGCTGAGCTTGCAATAAAGGCAGCAGGTTCGCCAGCAGTTGGGCGGCCGATCCGGAACCCTCCGAGAAACGGTTCATGTGGATCGGCACGTTATCGGGGTCTTTGGCCAGGAACAGGATGTTGTCGATCGCCATCTGGTAGGTCAGGATCTCTTGGGAACCTGATTCCTGGTTGATCGATGACAGCGTCCCCTGGTCGGCCTTCAGGTCGTCGGCGATGGCGGTCAGCTGCTCCTGCAGGTCCGGAATGTAATCCGAGATCACCCATTCCTTGTAGGGGTCTACCTGGTTGCCGGTCAATTTCCTGATCTGCAGGGCAAGGTTGTTGATGTCGATCAGCACCTTTTCGATCTTCTCGATCGGCGCACGGTAGGGAGCATCCGTCGCCTCGATCCCGATCACGTTCACCCCCTGGTTCAGGTAGATCTTGTAGGGGTTGTCGCCTCCCAGATCGAGATTAGTCCAGTGGGTGGAATAATGGAACGCCACCTCGTTCAACTGCTCGAACGGCACCGACCCGTTCACAGTTATCCTGCGGAATACGGTGAAGTTGTTGCGCGTGTTTTGCAACGCACGCAGGCTCAGATTATACAGTCCCGCCTGCGGCACCTCCACTTCATAATAGGCCGTGCTGCCGCTTCTCTTCCAGCTCTCCCCCCCCAGGGTGTTCAGCAGCAGCCGGTAGGTGTCATAGGGGCTTACTTCCAGACTGCGATCGCTGACCGGCCGGATAGTGGTATCGTCTTTAAAAGATGGCTGCTCTGCTTCAATCTCGATCGAGATGTCCGCCGGTTCGTTTGCCGGGTGGTCCTGCAGGTACTGGTTGTAATCGGGATAAGGGGAAAATTGCGTAAGATAAATGCTTCCCAGGTACATGCTTTCTTTGTTGAGGGTGAACTCGAAGGTATGCATCCCCCTGGAGAAGTTCAGCTGCAGCGGGGTATCATGGCTGAAATTCACATCTCGCATGGGGACGTTCGACCAGCGCATCAACTGCTCCTGGCGGATCAGTCCTTCGTTCCCGTATCTGTCCAGCGGAAAAGTGTTGGTGGTGTTCTGGTAAAAGATCGGGAAGACCATGCTCTTGGCATCCTCGCTTGGAAAACTCCCGTCAACCAGCAGTTGTCCCTCCGGGGCAATGAATAGTGACCCGGCTGCCAGCATGTCGAAAGAGAGCGTGTAAGCCCCCTCCACCTCGATCTTTACCTTGAACCTGGTTTTGTCCCCCGCTTCAAGCAGTACACTCGGTTTGCCGTACAGGCTTGCGTTCTCGTCCGTGGAAACCGGCATTCCGAACGAATCAGCCCGGACCTCGATCATCGTCCCACCATCTAGCTCCAGGGTCGGACCTGTTTGGGTCCCCCCGGGCGTGCGCGCCGAGGCCGGCAGCGCCATGCCTACGATTAGGATGGCTGCCAGCAGTCTCAGGAGCGGGAGCGGTAGCGACATTAAAGCCATGTTGATGGATGATAATTTAATAAAGGGCGCTGCAGGATCACAACGCCCTTATCAATTAACTCACTTTGGCATGGCCGCCCGTGCTTCTGACAGCAGGCGGTTGGCATACACTTCCAGTTGGGCAGAGTAATCTTCGAATTTGAACTGCCCGGTCCAGGTATTGTCCAGGAGCCAGCCGATCGAGACATCCTTGTTGTCGCCGATGTCGATGCCCGGTTTGCCTTCCCAGCGTGCCTGGATGTAACCAGGTACATATCCGGCCAGGCTTTCGACCAGACTGTTGCCCATGTTTGCCAGCGCGGCATTAATGCCTGGCTTGTCGACATGGGTCTTGTAGAGTGCCAACGAGGCGTCCGTCATCGAGACCGGAATCAGGGGTGCCTGTCCCATCGCCGTGTACAGTTCCACTTCCTTGGCGTAGGCATCGGAACCGAAGGTCATCCATTTGGCAAAGTTGTAGGCTTCCTGGTAGTTGGCAGCTGTCTTTGAGATGACTATCCGGTCGATTACCATGCACTGGTTGCCGCCGGGGATCCCGACAAAGTCCCAGTTGAAGGTCAGGTTCTTCTGCCAGTCGGGCACGTTCCAGGAGGCATCCCAGCGCACGCCCACTTCCTGCTTGGAGAACAGTTCCCAAGGCCCCACCGATTTGAAGTTGACCTTCTGCTCATCGGTCAGACCCTGCCACATGTACGGTATCATCTCGGAATTCTTGGCAACGCCTTCCTTGAAGGCTTCCGAGTTGTAGTTCATGTTGATCCCGTCGTAGCTGTAGTATTTCATGCTGGGGTCCACGGTGCTGGGATACCAGCCCTGGATCATGTAGGCTTCGTCCAGCCCGAGGATGCCCTTGGGGATGTTGGTCAAAGCCTTGGCATCCTGGAAGAATTCCTCCACAGGCATGCCATAATAGGGGGAGTCCAGGTTAGCGGCATCGTACAGGTCGGTGTTGACCCAGTAGCCCATCAGGAACTGGTCAGCCGGCAGGCCGACCACTTTTCCGTCGAAGGTCATCGCATTCTTCAGGTATTCCGGGACAGAAGCCCAGTCCGGGTCGGCTGCCACGGTGTCGGTATTATCCGCCAGCCAGCCGTTCTGGATGTAGAGCGAGGTGTTGTTCGAATAGAAAACATCCGGCAGCTCGTTCTTGGCGGCATAACCGGTCAGCACTGCGTCCCAGCCGCCCGGTGCGGACATATCGACGAACTCAATGGTCACCCACGGATGTGCATCCGTGTAGGCTTTGATCATCTGGCGGGCAATGTTGTTGTCAGCTTCAGCCCCCAAGTTCCAGGCTGCGTAACGGATCGTTACGGCTGCCGGGGTGGTCGCCACGGGCGGTATCTCGGTTGCAGGCACTGCGGTGGCAGGCTCTGAGGTCGCCGGTGCGACCGTGGCAGTGGCTACCGGGCCGCAGGCGCTGATGCCGATCGCCAGGGCGAGCATGATGGTGGAAAACTTTACAATCGTCTTCATTCTTTTCTCTCCTTATAGATACAGATGAGGTTGGATGAACTTGGATCGAATAAAACAAGGATCAAGCCTGTCAGAAATACACCTCCTTTCTGGTCTCGGTGCCGGTTCTGGGTTGTCATTTTTTATGTTCGGCCTCCCCCATGATGATCTCGACCATGTGAGTCTGCCCGTCGTTAAAGACCGGCAGAAGCTGACCATCATAGGTTTTTTCGTCGATTGTCATGGAATGGATCCCCCGGTTCACGTGTTGGGGGTTTTTTACCCTGATCTGGTAGGTGGCGTTACGGAACCTGCGCTTTATCTGGTAACCTGCCCATTCGGCGGGAATGCACGGGTCCACCAACAGGCCTTGTTCCTGCGGTCGGATCCCCAGGATCCAGTGGGTAGCCACCCGGTGCAGCCACTGCGCTGAACCGGTGTACCAGGTCCACCCCCCGCGTCCGTGGAACTCTGATTGGGGGCCGTCGATGTTGCCCGGAGTCACGTACGGCTCAGCCTTGTAAGTCTCGATGTCTGCGCTACGGTTGGGAGGACAGATCTTCCGGTAGGCTTCGTAAGCCAGTTCCGCTTCGCCCATCATCGCATAAGCCCACACCGACCAGGTCGCGGCATGGGTGTAGACCCCCCCGTTCTCCCGCAGCCCGGGCGCGTAGCGCGTCACGTAGCCCACATCTGGCCGCGGTTTGGTGAATGCCGGGAAGTTTAAAAGCGTCCCGTGGTCTTTCAATAAATATTTCGTAACTGATCTCATCGCCGTTTCGGCCCGTCCGGCCGGCGCTGCCCCGCTGATCACCGCCCAGTTGTTCGGCATCAGGAAGATCCTGCCTTCGGTATTGTCTTTTGACCCCAGCAGTAGGCCTTCATCCGTGGTCGCCTGCAAGTACCACTCTCCGTCCCATCCGTACTGGTTGAGGGCTTCTTTCAGGTTCGCGCGCACGCTTTCGCATTTTTGCGCGAAGACCTGCTCCCCGCGCCTACGGCTCAACGGGCTGAAATTTCCCAAAATCATATATAAGAACTCTGCCACCCAGAAGCTTTCCCCTTTTAAGTCCGTCCCGACCGCGCTCAGCCCGTCGTTCCAGTCGTGGTCTCCCATCAGCGGGACTCCCCGGGGGGAGATACGTGAGATGGAGCGCTCAATCGCTCGTTTGCAGTGGTCATATAAGGGTTCTGCCGGTGCGTTCAGGTAGGGTACTGCCTCATTCAAAATGCCATAGTCTCCTGTCTCTTTCAGGTAGGCATCCAGAATGAATGGTAGCCACAATAGGTCATCCGAACAATTGGTGCGCGGTCCCCCACCCCGGATCGAGAACCACCAGTGCAACACATCCCCCTCGATGAACTGCTGTGCGGCGTGCAGCAGAAGTTGCTTCCTGGCGTATTCCGGTTCGCTCACCAGGAAAACCTGGCTGTCCTGCAGTTGGTCACGGAAACCGATCCCGGCCGATACCTGGTAAAAAGCCGATTTTCCCCACAGGCGGCAGGAAATCGCCTGGTATTTCGACCAGGTGTTGGTCATGAAATTGAAAGCCTGGTCTGGGGTCTCCACCTTCTCGCTGTCCAGGAGACCCGACCAGAATGTTTTTACTTCTTCCAGTGCTCGTTCGCTTTTTTCTGCGTCGCAGTACCGCCCGATCAATTCCGCTGGCACCTCTTTCCCATCCTCGGCCACCCCCAATGTGAACACCACGGTCTTGGATTCCCCCGCTCTCAGGTTCACTTCCACCTGCAGCGCTGCGATTGCATCCGTGAACCGCCCGCTCCGGCCCGCCAATTTGCTCTCGCTCATTGCCCTCGGTGCGTCGTCGTTGCGGTACATCCCCAGGAAGGATTCTTTGTCGCAGTCGTAGCTTTTCAGCGGCTCGCTGGCCGCCATGAAGGCCGTATAGGGCCAGTCAACATTGTTGTACCTGCCCTTGTCGTCCGGAAAACCCCACAGGCACTTGCGTGCCGAGAGCGTCCTGCCCGGTACGTCTGCTATGGTATCGATGAACAGCTTGTGGAACTCGCGGTGTTCGTCGGGTGCGAAGCCCAGCAACCATTCCACGTAGGAAGTGACATCCAGTTCCCGTGGTTTCTTAGCGAGGTTGGTTAACTTTAACCGGAAGACCTGCACGGGGTCGTGTGCGGCAATGAAGACCGTCAGTTCGCTATCGATCTCTTCAATCTGTTGGTTGAACCTGGAATAACCCGTACCATGAGTCACCGAAAAGACATCATAGGCGTGCATCACCGGTTTATAGGTAGCCGACCAAGTGACTTTTCGTTCAAGGTCGCGGATGTAGAAATACTGCCCCCAGTTATCCTTGATAATATCCTGGAACGACCGTGTAATGCGGTTTTGTCCGGCATTCCCTCGCCAGCAGTACCCCGACCCCGTTTGCGAAACCATCATCCCCAAGTCCCCATTGCTAATCACATTCCCCCAGGGTCTGGGGGTCAAAGGGGTGGTGATGATGTACTCTCTGCCATCATCGCTGAAATGACCGTAGGCATTTTCGAACATTTTCTTCATTGGGTCCTTTGAGGAGAATGGGTGGGTGAATGCCGGGTTTATTTTGGGTTTGGAACGCTTATTTGCCAAGTTTTTAAGTGAAACGTATCACTTTGATTACAATATCACATTAATTTTCGCTTGTCAAGATTTTGGTCTGGGGGTGGTGTGGCCTGGGGGTGGCCTGGGATTTTGGTCTGGGGGATTTTGGCTTGGGGTTGTCACAAATCTGGATATACCGGATGAGCAGGTGATCGCCTATTACCACCAGCTT